>NZ_JAMYKV010000038.1:0-72763 GCF_040317535.1 Mesorhizobium sp. M1409 | reverse complement strand
GATTGAAACGAAAAGTGGCGGCGTGGGACGACGAATTCCTCGTAAGCGTCATCTCACGATAATTAACTCACCCGATTCCCCTGGGGTGTAGTGCTGACCTTCTCCCCTTACGCGGAAGAAGCTCGCTGCGGCGTCGGCATAAAACAATAGTTCAACGCAAGTTGAACTTCCCGATCCGCAGCCCTAGCTGTAGATGGATCAGCCCATCCTTTCCACAAGCCCCCCGAGCACGAGGCCCCGAGATGACCGAATACACCCCGCCGAAAGTATGGACATGGAACAAGCCGAGTGGAGGCGCCTTTGCCAGCATCAACCGGCCGATCGCCGGCCCGACGCATGACAAGGAACTGCCCGTCGGCAAGCATCCGCTGCAGCTCTATTCGCTGGCAACACCAAACGGAGTCAAGGTGACGGTCATGCTGGAGGAACTTCTGGCACGCGGCCACAAGGGCGCCGAATATGATGCCTGGCTGATCCGCATCAACGATGGCGACCAGTTCGGCAGCGGCTTCGTCGAGGTCAATCCCAACTCCAAGATCCCCGCTCTGATGGACCGCGGCGGCAAGACGCCTGTGCGCATCTTCGAATCCGGTTCGATCCTGGTCTATCTCGCCGAAAAATTCGGCGAATTCCTGCCCAGCGAGCAGCCGGCCCGCGCCGAAGTGCTGTCCTGGCTGTTCTGGCAGATGGGCTCGGCACCGTATCTGGGCGGCGGCTTCGGCCATTTCTACGCCTACGCGCCGGAAAAGTTCGAATATGCCATCGACCGCTTCTCGATGGAGGTGAAGCGCCAAATGGACGTGCTCGACCGCCGGCTGGCGGTGTCGCAATACCTCGGCGGCAAGGACTACTCCATCGCCGACATGGCGGTGTGGCCCTGGTATGGCGGGCTGGCGCTTGGCCGCATGTATAACGATTCCGCTGAGTTCCTGTCCGTGCACGAGTACAAGCATGTGCAGCGCTGGGCCCAGGCGATCGACGCCCGCCCGGCGGTCAAGCGCGGCCGCATGGTCAACCGGGCCTTCGGCGAGCCTGCCCTACAGCTGCACGAGCGCCACGACGCCAGTGACTTCGACACGAACACGCAAGACAAGCTGGCAGCCGAGTGAGCTGAAGGGCTAGCCGGCCGACCTCCCTCCCCCGTGGGGAGGTTGGCAGCTTCAACCGCCCGCCTCGTGTCGACGGCCGACATCCACAGCCTGTCGATGTCGGCAAGAAACGTCTCGTCGATCTCGTCGAGATGGTTCCCCTACAGGCCATCCTCGTAGAAATAGCCGAGGTCGCTCTCGATCTCCTCGGCCTTTTCGGCCTTGTCGGCCCGGATGTTGCCGAGAATTTCCGCCGCCGCCGAATAGACCAGGCATGGCAGGCCTCAAAAACAGAGCCCGCCACGACCGCCAGGTCGTGACGGGCTTTTCCCAAGTCCGACGCGGCAACCTTGTGTCGGCGCCATCATTCAGCGCAGGACCTCGACGATTTGACGGGTCTCGGGATCGACCAGGACCGTCCGGTGATTGATAACGGCGACGCGATATCTGACGTCGGGTACCTCACGCAGTTCGACCGTGTCCGGCACCGACGAGCCGAGCTTGAGCTCGACGCCCAGCAGGTTCACCGACGCAAGCGGCTCCCTCTTGATGTATTCGCGAACGACCGTCTCCTGTTCCGGCTGGACGACGACGACATTCTCCGCCAGCGCCGCACCGATACCGCCCATCAGGACGATCGCGGTCGCCGCACTCGAAAGATGAAGTTTCATGACCATTCTCCTATTGGTAACAGAACTTCCGCCCTGCATGGAAACTCCACCGCAGGTCCGGGGTTCCATTCCAAATTCAAGAATTGAAGGCATCACGAGGTTGGCCATGGTATTCAATGGTTGTTGGAACGATGCTCGGAAATTGGCGCGGAATAGCTCTCCAGCTTCACGGGTAAACTGCCGATCTGGGGCAGATATTAATGCGATTCACCTTGATGTTTGTCGTGTCCCGTGGCGCCGTTCACCGGACTTGTCTTTCGCACACGCAAATAATAGATGGGTCTGGCCACGACAGACACCGCAATCCGCTGGTCGACCAAACCAGTCATAGGCTGACGTGCAAGCCAGCGGCGATCCAGACTCACGCCCCGTCTTGGCGAGTCGGGCGCGGGAACAAACGCCGGCACCGTGAGTTTCGCCTCCAGTCTTTTGAAGGATTGGAGGCCAGCATGGCACCGCGCGGCAAACCACGCACCGACATCGAAGATGATGCACCGCGGGCCGATGGCCCGACCATCGAGCAGCAGGATTGGGACGCGGTCAAGGGCGGCCAGATCCTGCCCGACTCCGAAAACGGCGACATCGAGAAGGACGGCGAACTGCCCGAAGAAGACGACGACAACGCCTACCAGAACAGCGACGAAGCCTTGCCCGACGATCAGGAAGAAGCCGCGATCAAGCGCCACCCGACCCGCGAAGGCCGGTTCGACGAGACCTAAGCCGGAGCACTTGCAGAGAGGCTGGCGACGCTAGGCGGCGTCACTCATCTTGACCATCTTGTTGACCAACTTGCCAAAACCACATTTTCCGTGCCCGAATTATTCGCGAAAGACGCTTGGCCGGCTAAGTTTTTGCCCAGGCATTATATCAGTTTTGACTAAAATAATGGAACGTCCAATGGACATTGCCGGAACCGAACAGGCCCCCTTGGACCTTTGCGTCCGACCGCTAAGACCTTGGTCCCACGGGAGAACGCAAAAGCCCGATGTGACCGATTGAAGCCCGCACACGGGAACATCGGGCGCCGCTTGTCGTTTGTCGCAAAGGCCTGGCAGGACGACAGTCGACATCCAATTCGGAGGAACAGCGCGATGCCCCGTCGATCCATTATCGTCAAGACAGGCCATGGCCCAGGTACGGCGATTGCCGTGCTGATGGTCGGGTTGATGACGGTGGGCATCGTGTTCCTCGTCCTGGGCGGTTCGCTCTATTTCAGCGAGCCGCCACCGGATCAGCGCGCGCTGTCTTCGCCGCCCGCCCGATCGATTCAGGCGGCGGATGGCAAAGCGGCAAACTGATCGAGCCTCACCCGTCATCGTCGCCCCGGCGCAAGGCGCGAGTCTCATCATCACGACGGGCAACGGGGATATGGGGCGGCACTGCCGGCGCCGGCACCACGACCGTGATCATTACCGGCGCGGACATCACGATCGCCGTTGCTTCGTGAAGGTGACGAGGCATTGGCGCCATCGCCACTGGGTGATCAGGGAAGGTGCGCATCTGCGACTTCTACCGCTACTGAACGATATCGAAATTACCACCGCGCAGGGCACGGCCGCTGTCTGAAGCGCAGCGGCCGTCAGGCTGGTGCTGATGGCGCCTGGCGCGGTTTGACGCTCGGGACGAGGGCATTTATCCATCGGGCCGCTTGCATTAATATTAGAGACACCGAATATAGAGGTCGGCCGATGACCGCCAGAAGTCGGCCGGGCCCGGCGTGCCTCCCTTTGCACCTGGCCGCCGGGCCATTTTTCTCCTTGCCGTTCCGCCCTCAGGCGGCACCCTCAGCGCGCCAGCATCTTGCCGTCCTTCGCCGCCGCGACTGTCCGCGCCTTGGGCACCGCGACCGCCGCCTCGGGCACGCGCCTGCAAGAAAGAGAAACTGTTTTTAGACGCGAGATTCGGGCCTCGAATCCGCACTTTAGCCCCCGGCCTATTCCGCTTTCGCGGAAGTTTCGGCCGACGCGCAATATGCAATGCTCCTAATGCGGCGGTACGAGCCGCCCTGGTTGACGCGGGCGCCCGAGCCATCCCAACAATGCGCCCCCCGTCCGCGTCGACCACGGCAGCCGACTGGCGCTATAATCCGATCCGCGAAGTCGTGCGCCGGCAGTGCCGACAATGCAGTCGCGCAGACGGCAGCCGCAAGCACCACGACGGCCCCGAACAGTATCTCATCTCGACGAGGCCAAGGTCAGGCATGCGGCCTCGATCCACAAGTCCTGTTGGAGTCGGTGTTCATGGGCAATCCGGCTGCGTTGGGGCACTTTGCAACAGACTAGCCTGCGACGACGACGCTGCACAGATGATGCTGGCGGCGGTAAGGGGCAGGCCACCGCCGCCAGTGGCTTGAAAGCAGTCGCCTTACTTCAATTCCACCCACACCGGCGCGTGGTCGCTGGCACCATCCTTACCGCGCACGTCGCGGTCGATGCCGGCGGCCGTCAGGCGCCGCGCCAGTTTCTTCGACAGCAGGATGTGGTCGAGCCTCAAGCCCGCGTCGCGCGGCCAGCGGTTCCGGCGATAATCCCAGAAAGTGTAGAGCGTCTCCTTCGGGTGTTTCTTGCGCAGCGAGTCCGTCCAGCCCTGCTCGAGCAACGCGGCGAACGAAGCCCGGCTTTCCGGTTGCACCAGCGCGTTGTCGTCATAGGAGCGGGTGGGGTAGATATCACGCGGCTCGGGCACGATGTTGTAATCGCCGGCCAGCACCACAGGCAGGCCTGTGTCGAGCAGCTGTTCGGCATGCGCCTCCAGCCGCGCGTGCCATGCGAGCTTATAGGCGAATTTCGGTCCGGGCTGAGGATTGCCGTTCGGTGCATAGAGGCAAGCGATGATGATGCCATTCACCGCCGCCTCGATGTAGCGGCTCTGGCTGTCGGCATCATCACCAGGCAGGACATCGCGGGTCAGCACCGGTTCGGCACCCCGCGCCAGGATGGCGACGCCGTTCCAGGTCGGCTCGCCCTTCCACACCACGCCATATCCGGCCGCCGCAAGGGCCGAGCGCGGGAACTGCGTGTCGCGCGCTTTCAGTTCCTGCAGGCAGACGACATCGGGCTTTGCGACGGTCAGCCACGCCAGCAGGTTTTCCAGCCGGCTGTTGATGTTGTTGATGTTGAAGGAGGCTATCTTCATCTACGGGTCAGGAGGCGACCCTGCCTGCCCAAGCCTTCACCGTCTCGGCAAGCGTCTTCAGATGGTCGGCGGTGGAGAAGCCCGAGACATTCTTGCGCGGCTTCAGGTCGTGGTCGCCATCCTCCAACCAGACAACCTCAATGCTGTCGGAGAGCCCATAGCCGGCAACTTCGTCCCTGGTGCCGAACTCGTCGCGCGTGCCCTGGAAGATCAGCGTTGGCGTCTTGAGGTCGGCGAGGTGTTTGGTGCGCAATTGCTCAGGCTTGGCCGGCGGGTGGAAAGGATAGCCGAGGCACAGCAGCCCGGCGATCTCACCCTTGGCAAACATCTCGTCCGCCACCATCGAGGCGACGCGCCCGCCCATCGACTTGCCGCCGATGATCAACGGTCCCGCCACGCCCTTGCCCCTGAGGTCGGCGATCGCCTTGATGCATTCCGGGTTCACCGTCTCGGCCCGCGGCGGCGGCTTGCGGTGGCCATAGCGGCGCGCGGCCATATAGTGGAATTCGAAACGCGCCACCTGGAAGCCGGCCGCGGCCAGCGCCTTGGCGGTGGCCGTCATCGAAGGCGAATCCATCGACGCGCCGGCGCCATGGGCGAGCAGAATGGTGACGGGGGCGGTGTCGTGGCCGTCGAAGAGGAAGGTGGTCATGGGGCGGCCTTCCCCGAGAGGCCGAGTTCCTTCGCACCCCCCTCTGTCCTGCCGGACATCTCCCCCGCAAGGAGGGAGATTGCGCGCTCAGCCGCTTTCGCCAATCTCCCACTTTGCAAGAAGGAGCGGAGCGCCCAAGCTGCCGATCTCCCCCCTTGCGGGGGAGATGTCCGGCAGGACAGAGGGGGGTGCTCAAGCGCGACCATCAGTCCCTCACCCCGCCGATGTCCGCGCCAGTTGCAAATCCACGAACTGCACCCCCTTGGCTGCAACCCTCGCCCATTCGGACTCCGCGTCGAGTTCGAGATACCGCGCCCACAGCCGCCGCGCCTCCAGCAGATTGCCGGCGTCGAATTCCAGCCGGGCGAGGTTGAACACCGGATCGGCATAGGTCTTGTCCAGTGCGATCGCCTTCTGCAGGTGCCTTCGCGCCGAGGCCTCGCGGCCTTGCTCGCTCATCAGCCCGGCCAGGTTGAACCAGGCTTCGACGAAGGCCGGGTCGAGCTTTATCGCCCGGGCATAATCGTGCGCGGCGTCCGCCGCGTGGCCCCCGGCGCGCAGGCAGTTGGCGCGGTTGAAGGCGGCTATCGCATCGCTCGGGTCGATGGCCAGGCAGCGCTGGTAGAGCGCGGCAGCCCCTTCATGGTCGCCGCCCTCCTCCGCCGCTTCGGCCTCGGTGAAAAGCTCTTCCAGCGTATCGTCGCCTGTCGAACCGACGTTGCCGAGATCGAACAGCAATTGGCCGTCGAGTTCGCTCTGGCCATCCTCGAGATAGATAGCGCCGGCGCGCCCGTGCTGCGAGCCGACATTGAGCGACTTGGCAGTGAGCGAAGCCACCGGGCCGGAACGATGGACGGAGCGCGCGATCGCGCCCCATGTCGCACCGCCGGCGATGAGCCCGGCATATTTGCGCGCCAGGATCAGGTCGCGGAAGGAATAGGGTTCGCTGTCATGCTCGAAAGCGTCGAACAGGCTGAGCAGGCCGAGGTCGGCGCCCGATAGCCGCGATTGCTCGATCAGAGATTGCCTGGACAGTGAGGACGCCTCCGGCGCCTTCATCAGCCCGAGCAGGCGCAGGAAACCGTTTTCACTGAGGAGTACGCGCCCAGCCACACGCTCAGCGGAGACGCGGCGCTCGATCTCGACGTCACCGTTCCTGGAGAGCCCGGCCTTGGCCAATAGCGCTCGCCCGAACACCACATGCGTGGTGCGCCTGACAACGCCGCGCCGCAACTGGCCGTGCTGGCGCTCGACCTCGCGTGCGGCCAGCCGCAGCGGAAACGCCGCCAGCGCGCCGATGGTACCAAAGACGGCCCCTGGGACCAGGACGGCCGGTGCCGTCATTTCTTGCTCTTGCCGACCGCCTTCAGCAGATTGGCCTTCAGCGGATTTTCGGCAGCGCCGCCCGCTGCCGCCTTCCTGGCGGCGGGCTTGGCGACCTCGTCGGCCTTGCTCTTCGACTTGGCCGGTGGCTTCGACTGCGACAAGCTCGCCTTCAGCGCATCCATCAGATTGATGACATTGCCGCGCTCGGGTGCCGCCGCGATGATCGGCTTGTGGCCCTTCAGCTTCTCGCGGATCATCGTCATGAGTGCCGCCTCGTAGCGGTCCTCGTAGTTCTTCGGATCGAAGGTGGTTTCCTTCTGCTTGATCAGCGCCTCGGCGAGTTGCAGCATTTCCGGATCGGGCTTGCCGGCTGGGATGTTGCCGAAATATTCAGCTGTGCCGCGCACTTCGTTCGGATTCCTCAACGTGCACACGAACATGCCGTTCTCGCGCGGGCCGATCGTCACCACGCGTTCCCGGCTGGACAGTACAAGGCGGGCAATCGCCAGCTTGCCGGATTTGCGCATGGCTTCGCGCAGCACGGCGAAGGTTTCTTCCGCCATCGCGCCATCGGGCGCCAGATAATACGGCGCGTCCTGATAGATGAGGTCGACCTCGTCCTCGTCGACGAAAGCCTCGATGTTCATCGTGTGGCTGGATTCGATTCGCACCGCGTCGAGGTCGGCATCATCGATGATGATGTATTGCTTGTCCTCGTATTCGTACCCCTTGACCAGATCCGAACGCTCGACGAGCCCGAGTTCCGGGTCGACCGGCTTCATGTTGATGCGGTTGTGGGTCTTCTTGTGCAACTGGTTGAAGCTGATGCGCTCGCTCGCGCTGGTGGCGGGGTATAGCCGCACCGGACAGCTGACGAGGCTGAGTTTGAGGTAACCTTTCCAACTTGCCCTGGGCGCCATGATAAACTCCTACGCGGCCATGCACTGACATTACTGCAGCGCTTTTCGTCCGAAGGACGAACGAGGCTGCGGAAATCCTACACCGACCCCGCACGATACCGGCAAATCCCTGACGAAATCTTCCAATACGCCTAGGGGGCGAAGACAGAGAATAATTCAAATTGTCGGAAGCGTCGATGGAGGCGGGGGCGCAAGCTTCACAGAACCTGGGTTCTGCGAGCCTGCAGATGGATGCGCGCGCGACGGACAAGCATCCTGCGCGGCAAATTATGCGGTTCCGAGTTCCATTACCTTCTTCGCCGCAGCAGTTAGAAAGCCAGACCGATTGTAGCCGTGTAATTCCGCATACTGATCGATCTGACGGAGAATGTCCTCGGGAATGGTGACATTGACCCGAACAACCTTCTTCGCTTCAGCTTTCAGCGAAACCAGGATCGCAACACCGGTTCGGTTGTCCTTGCTCGCCATGACATCTTCTAGAGAGGATGGCTCCGGAATAGCTTCGCCATCCTCAACCAGACCGTCAACGTGGAAAGCCAGCGCCTCTTCAGCCATAGCTCGGGCGTCGTCCAAGTCCTTCCCGGCGGTTACAACCCCAGGAAAATCAGGGAAAAACACGCCGAAGTCGCTTTCGGCATCCTTATGGATAACTCCGATATACTGCTTCATGTCTCTCACCTCAGTCTCAGTCCAGATTGCTTTTCAATGCTACGCAGGGTGCCGATGGGAATGTCTCGTTTTGGGTGTGGAACGGTGACCCGTCCCGGTTTGTCGTTGTGCTTGAATTGAGCGTGACTGCCTTTTCGAGCTACCTCGAACCATCCATCAGCGACCAACGCTGAAATGACATCGGCGCTCTTCATGTGTGTGTATAAATACACACGATTTGATGCGATGTCAATGACCCTGGGCGGCGTCTACTTCGCCGTTGCGCCAACCACCGGCAAATCCCGCGCGAACTCATCAATCTCCGCCCATGGGTCCCCTGACGTCGCCAACAGCCCCGGCAGCGAGGCATAGTTCAGATCCTGCGGCGAATCGATTGTTTCCAGATCCGCCCAGCTCACAGGTGTCGAGGCCGGCAGATTGGTGCGGGCGCGCAGCGAGTAAGGCGCAGCGGACGTATGGCCGCGCGCATTGCGGTGATAGTCGATGAAGATGCGCTTCTTGCGGTTGTCCTTGCCCATGGTGGTGGTGAAGGTGTCGGGTGCGGTTGCCGCCAAATGCGTGGCGATGGCGTTGGTCGCCTGGTGCAGCTTCTTCCAGTTCTGCTTGCCCGTCACCGGCACGGTGATGTGGATGCCGCTGCCGCCGGACGTCTTGGCGAACGGCACCAGCCCCAGCCCCTCCAGTTCGCTCTTGATGTGCACGGCAGCCTCGACCACCTCGCGCCACGAAATCCCCTCGCCGGGGTCGAGGTCGAAAACGATCTGGTCGGGTTTGTCGAGGCTGGTGCGGTGGGTGCCCCAGGTGTGAAACTCGACGACGCCGAATTGCGCCAACGCCAGATAGCCCTTGGCGCCTTCCACCGAGAGGTAGGATTTGGTCTCGCCCTCGGAGTTGGTCGCCTCGAATGTCACCACCGAGGGCGGCATGCCGGTGAAGGCATGACGCTGGAAGAAGCAGTCCTTCGGCAGGCCGGTCGGGCAGCGCACCAGCGACACCGGCCGGCCGAGAATGTGCGGCAGCATGAAGTCGCCGACCAGCGCGTAGTAGACGGCGATGTCGAGCTTGGTCGGGCCGGTCTTGCCGAACAGCCGCCGCGTCGGGTTGGTCACCCAGATGGTGGCGAGGTCGGCCTCCGAGATCAGCCGCTTGCGTGTTGAAGAAACCGGCGTCGACAGGCCGACATCGCGCAAGCCTCTGAACACCGCGTGGCGCAACGCATTGTCCGATGTACGGTTGGCGTAGTGGATGCGGGCCGAGAGCAGCGGCTTCACCCAGTTCATCTCGCGCATGATTTCGCGCGGCGCCCCCTCCGGCGCCGTCGCGCCTGCTGTGAGCGGCTCCAGCCTGGCGAGCAATTCAGCCGCGGTCCCGGCATCGAAGCCGGTGCCGACCTTGCCGCGATAATGCAATTCACCGTCCTCGAATTCGGCAAGGCCGAGTGCTGCCAGACCCTCTGCCGCGTCCGATTTGGTGTAGCCGGCAATGACAAAGTCATCGCTTTGCAGCGCCTTGGTCTTGGTCCAGCTCTTGGTGCGGCCGCTCTGATAGATTGCGGTGGCACGCTTGGAGACGACACCCTCCAGCCCGAGTTCGGACGCCTGATCGTAGAGCCCCTGCCCCGAGCCCTCGACATGGTCGGAGAACTGAATGGCGGAATTGGCGCCGAGGCCGGTCAGCAATTGCGCCAGCAGCGCCTTGCGCCGGACAAGCGGCGCCTTGGTCAGGTCCCACCCATCGAGATGGAGAAGGTCGAAGGCGTAGAAGTGCAGCTTGCTGCCTGCGCCCGCGGCCAGCGCGTCCTGCAGAAGCGCGAAGCGGCTGATGCCCTTGGCGTCGAGCACGACGATCTCGCCGTCGATGATGGCATCGCGGCACGGCAGTTTGGCGAAGGCGCTGGCCAAGTCGCCATAGCGCTTCGTCCAGTCGATGCCGCCACGGGTGATCAGCTTGACCGTGCTGTCGGCGAGATGCGCCATGGTGCGGTAGCCGTCGAATTTGATCTCGTGCAGCCAGACCTCTTTGGTGCCCTCGCCATCCGGCGGTTTTGGCACCTGCGTCGCCAGTTGCGGTTCGATGCGGCTAAGTGCCGGGGCCTTGAACGCGCCCGGCAAAGTGCCTGGCTTCAGCGAACCCTTTCTGGATGCGGGTTTGGCGGCCGGTTTCGCCGGCACTACCAGCTCCTCGATGCGTTTCCCGGATTTGACGCTTTCGGGCCGCGCGGTGAGAATGTCGAGCGCGGTGTCGGAAGCGAGATCGCGCTCCTTGAACAGCAGCCAGTTTTTCTTGCTCGGGTCCTCGCCGGGTTTCGGCTTCAGCCGAGTCAGCATCCAGCCGCCATTGAGCTTCTCGCCGGCCAGCCGGAACTTGAAGGCGCCGGTCTTGAAACTCTTCTCGACATCGTCCATCGGCGCCCAGGTGCCGGTGTCCCAGACGATCATCGGCCCGCCGCCATATTCGCCCTCGGGGATGACACCCTCGAAGTCGATATATTCGAGCGGATGATCCTCGGTCTCGACCGCCAGCCTTTTGTCGGCCGGATTGAGCGAAGGCCCGCGCGGCACCGCCCAGCTCTTCAAGACATCGCCGACCTGCAGGCGCAGATCATAATGGTCCGATGTGGCGTGATGCTTGTGGACGACGAAGCGGTTGCCTTCGCCGGCAATGAGCCCGCCGGCCGGTTCCGGCGTCTTCGAGAATTCGCGCTTGGCGCGATAGGCTTTGAGTTTTGGTGGGGTTGTCATGACGAAGAGCGAAGCACGGCGGCCAGGAACAAGCCAGTCACGCTCTCAATCGTCGGTGGCCGGCGTCAACTCAAGCTCCGCTGGCGACAGCCCTTGTTGCAGTTGGCTCAGCCGGAACTCGTCGACCCAATAAGCCTCGCCGTCGACCAGAACGCGTGCCTGGTAGGTGCCGGCGGAAAAACTCCGCGCGGTGATGTAGACCTTGTGGCGATCGAGCGCCTTGCGAACCGCTGCGCGCTTGGAATTCTGGCCGATGACGGGACTGAACATGACGCTGCCCTCGGTCGCCCTGACACGCAACATGGCCGCTGTCCGCAGCCTGGCGACTGGGCTCAAGGATGACGGAGACGCGATCTCCTGTCAATTTCGGTGCATGCGCCTTGATCGGGATCGGATGCACAAAAAAACCGCCGCCTTGCGGCGGCGGGTTTGATGGTCGCGTTCGTCGAACGGCGGTTGCCTGTCAGGTCGGTGCCGACCCGGCGAAGACCGCCGTGACGCGCGAGAGCTGCTGACGCTTGTTGAGCGTCGGCTTTTCGTAAGTCTTTTTCATCGGTATCCCCAAAGCCCCAATCGGGCCGCGGCAAGGTGGGCACGCACCGGTGCTTTGTCAAGCTGCGGCTGAGATACCTCGGACTCGGTCGCTTCTGGCAGCCAGGCTCCCCAAGGTCGGATAGCTGCCCTCAGTCCTTCAATCGCCGCAAGCGGCTCATCAGGCTCCGCACTGCCTTGAGCAGCCGCGGACGTGATCGCGCCATGCCTTCGGCCCGGCTGCGCAGCAAAATGGCAGCGTTCGCAGCCCTGCCCCGCACCGTCATCGGTTCGCAGATCTCCGCCAGAACCGAGCTCGCGGCACCGATATGTTCCTTGTAGCCCTGGCTGCCGACCGACAGGTCGAAATAGTCGAACCCCTGTCCGCGCCCCCACATCATCAGCTTGCCCATCATCGTCAGGCCGGGTGAGACATTGGCGACCGCATTCTGGTCGATGCCGAGCAGGAGGGTGTGAAGCGTGCCTTTTCTGGCCAGCACGTAGATGGAGGCGAGCCAGGCTTCACCGACGCGCAGCCCGAACAGCCGCACCGATCCATCGGACAGGCCTTGCATCGCCGCGTGGCGGTAGAAGTCGACGACCGGGGTCTGCGTCAGGAGGTCGAAACGCCCCAGCTCGCGAAAGCGCTTGAGCCGCAGTTCCAGCAGCGTGTCGAAAAGCTCCTCGGTCAGCGCCGGCGTGTCGGCCTCGACCAGAGCGAGGCCGACACGTCGTTCGAAGGCGCGGCACTGCTTGTGGAACGTCTTGGCGAAGGATGGCTTGCAGATGCGCCTTATGAGCGTCTCCGGGTCGCCGTGCAGGACGAGGCCGGAGGTGAACTGGATGGAGTCGCGCGCCACCGAAAGCAGCGCCAGCGGATTGGCCACGCCGTGGATCTGCCGCGGGATTCCCGTGATGTGGATGCGATCAGCCGGCGGCAGCACGGCGCGGACCGCCGCCCAGACGGCGTCGGCACCCGGCCTGGTCCACGCTCTCGCATCCGCCAGAAGCGGCACCGAATAGTCGCACACGCGACAGCTCAGCCACTCGATCACATGATGGCCGAAGGCCCGGCGCCGCATCAGAGGCAGCAGCAGGATCGGCGCGCTCGTAGCAGCGTCGCTCACCTCGACGATAAGCAGGTCCGCGTCTTTGGGCATCAGCCGCGCGGCGATTCCATCGACCCAGGCATAGTGCTGATGGGCGGTGCAGACGCCGTCCGCCTGGTGTTGCAACCAGAGTGGCTTGACGGCCTCAAAGCTGGGGTGCAGCCGCGCCGTATAGCACGTGCCGGCACCGGCGCAGGCGGCACTCGGGGAAACCGGCCCATCGTCCGTCATCGCAACCACTTGCATTGTCCGGCTTGCCACGTGCTTTTCCTGTCATTCCGGTCCCCCACGCGAGCGCCGCAAACCCCGCATCAGTCCCTGGATCGTCTTGAGCAGCCGAGGTTTGGAGCGCACGAACACCTCGATATGGTTGCGGACCTCGAGGGCGGTGGTCACGGCATTGCCCCGCACCGTAATCCCGTGGCAAAGTTCGCGCAGGGTCGAACCCGTGGCGCCCATATGCTCCTTGTAGCTCTGGTTGCCCACCGACAGGTCGAAATAGTCGAAACCCTTCTCGCGCGCCCAGCCCATCAACTTGCCCATGATCAGAAGTCCCGGTGACACGTTGGGCACCGCGCCCTGATCGATTGATATCAGAAGAGCATGAACGGTGACTTGATGGATCAGTAGGTATTGGACCGCGATCAGAGCCTCACCGACGCGCAGCCCGAAGAGCCGCACCGATCCATCCGACAGCCCCTCGAGGGCGGCGTTTCGATAGAAGTCGACAGCCGCCCCCTGCGTCAGCAGGTCGAAACGGCCCAATTCGCGAAAGCGGCTGAGCCGCATGCGGACCAGGCTGCCGAAAATGAGCTCCACCAAGGCCGGTGTGTTGGCCTCGACCAGTTCCACGCCGCCGAGCCGTTCGAGCCGGCGCCAGTCCTTGTTGAAGGCCTTGACGAACGAAGGCCTGCATAGGCGCTTGAGGACGGTTTCCGGGTCGCCGTCGATGGCGAGGCCGAAGCTGGTATGAAGGGAATCGCGCGTGGCCGCGAGCAAGGCCAGCGGGTTGGCGACGCCGCTGATCCTTTGCGGAATTCCCGTGATGTGGATGCGGTCCGCCGGCGGCAGCACGGAACGCACCGCCGCCCACGCGGCCTGTGCGGATTGCCTCGTCCACGGGCTCGCATCGGCCAGAAGCGGTGCCGAATAGTCGCAAACGCCGCAGCTCAGCCATTCGATCACCCGATGGCCGGGAGCCGATCGCCGCATCAGCGGCACCAGCATCCGGGGCGCGCCGGTCGCGGCGTCGTTCACCTCCACGATGAGCACGTCCGCGCCTTTCGGCATCAGTCGCGCGACGATCCCCTCGGCCCACGCATAATGCTGGTGGGCGGTGCACACGCCGTCCGCCTCGTAGCGCAGCCAGAGCGGCCTGGCCGCTTCCAGGCTGGTGTGCAATCGCGCCGTGTAGGCATCGTTGGCGACGATGGTTACGGGACTGGAAGCCTGCCCTTCGGACAAGCCGGTCGCCGCAGCACTTTGCACTGCCTGGCCTGCCATATCTTCTCCTATCGTTTTGCCGTTGCGAACGGGACTGCCCGCCGCCACGAGCCCAATCGGCTGTAGCGCGCCTCATCCGGATGCTCGAGATTCCATATGCGGTGATGCGCGAAATACCATGATGCCGCGAGCACGAAGGTCTCGGAGACGGCTGAACCCACCAGCGCCCACGGCGGAGACGCAATCGCCAGCAGGATCGCGATCAGCACCAGCCCGACGACCGCACCGCCCGTCGTGGTGAACGCGACGATCCGGAAATCGCCGAGTATCTCAAGCACGATGCGGGGCATGATGTAGAGCATGATCGGGACAAAATTCGCGATCACGAAAAATCCGATGAAGCCGACCGAGGCATCCTGGAGGGCCTGGGATTTTATTGTCGGCAGCACGAACATGATCGCGCACCCATAGACCAGGCCGCCGAGCCCCATGACGAGCGCCCAGATCTTTGCCTGCGCCCAAACACGGCCTGTTTCGTGGTTCCGTATCAGCCTGGCAAGATCCGGCTGCGTCATGTTTACGATAGCAAGGCTGATGATGCGCAGCGGCGCAAACAGCACCAGAACCGCCGCCAGCGGTGCGTAGGCGGCCGGCCCGGCAATGCCCGCGACCAGCAGCGCCAGACATTGACCCTGGATGTTGGTTGTGGTCGCGCTGAATGCCGACCAGCGCAGCTGGTGCCAGAGCCTGATATAACGTCGCCGCGTCGGCATACGGAAGCTGACGCGAAGTGTGCGCCGAGCCAGCCGAACCAGGACGAAAATGCCGAACACATTTGCCGCGGCAAGTGCGTAGAACACGATTTGCAGCGGGTCTTGGGCCAGCCAGATCGTCAGCCCGGTCAAGACGGTGCCAACGATCGTAAAAGCGACATCGCTGATGGAAACGACCACCTGCTGGCGACGCGCGAAGAAAGCCGTGCGCATATGGCTTCGCAGCGACCAGGCGCCGACGAAGCAACCGGCGGCAATCCCGCTTGGATCGCCAAGCAGATGCATCAAGATCGCCGTGCCGACGGCCATCAGCAACGCCACGATCAGCGCCGCCGTTCCGAAGGCGACATCATGGGCATCGACGCCGGCACTGTTGGTGCTTTTGCTCATCCATATGCTGGCGGGAACGGCGGTGAGCGACCTGATGTAGGACAAGCCGACGCCACCCATCACCATGGCGATGGCGAAGAGGCCGTAGCCTTGCGCCGACAGCATGTGCAACAGCGCGATGTTGAGGGCAAAGTGAAAGCCGCTCTGCATCGCCTCGCCGCCGATCATCAGCACCAGGCGTCGAACCAGATGGCTCGGGAACGCAAGCTTCACGGCCGTGTCTCCGCTTGGCGGGCGGCCCGCGCCCGTCCCGGCCGCGCCACGGTCATCTTCAGCTTGTCGGCGGCGATCGCCGTGATCGCGGCGGCCGCGACCGGCTCGGAGAAGATTGCCTCGTAGCGCGCGCGCCCGGCAGCGACAAAACCGCGCCAGGCCTTGGGCCGCAGGATGATCTCCTGCAATTTCACGGCAAGAGCTGCCGCGTCGCCGGGCGGAACATGCCAGCCGGTCTCGCCGTCGCTGACCACTTCCACCAGCCCGCCAATCGCCGACACCAGCGGCGGGCGGCCATAGGCCATCGCCTCGATGGCGACGCGCCCGAGTGATTCCGGACGCCGCGACGGCACAGTGACGATATCGGCCCAGCGGTAGTGCTCCGAAGGGTCAGACACGAAGGGCAAGACGCTGACGCGCCCGGAGAGACCCATGGTCTCGACCAGTTCGGCCAAAGCGCGCTCACGCTCGGTGCTTTCGAAGGCGCCGCCGACCAGCCGCACCTCGATCCTCGCCTGCAGCTCCGGCGGCATCGAGGCGATCGCCTCCAGCAGGACCTCCTGCCCCTTGATCCGGTTGATGCGGCCGAGCAGCAGCACCCGCAACGGACGCTTGCCGTCATAGGTCGTCGGTTCGACAGTCGCCGGCCCGGCAACGCCGTTGTAGACGACATGCGTGCGCGCGGCCTTGGGATCGCCGAACGCGGCGCGCGTCGCGCGCGAGTTGAAGATGAGATCCGCATGGCTCCAGTGCATCAGGCCAACGAGTATCCTGCGCATGGCGCCTTCGGGAATCTCGTGGATGTGCAGGACGGCCTTGTGGGGAAGAAGGCGCGCGGCCAGCGCATAGTCGGCCACGATCGAGGTGTTGACGTAAACGAGGTCGCAATCCCTGAGACGCCGCCACGCCCTGAAAACGGCAACCGGCAATCGCGCTATCTCGACCGTTGCAAGGCGCGCGATGGCCTGGCGCCTCAGCACCCAGAGCGGTTCGAAGACAATCCGGCTGGCATGGGCTTCCAAAATCTGCACGATAGGTCCGCCGCGCGGCAGAACCACCTCGATGTCGGCCGACGGAAACGCGGCGCGCAACGCAGCAACGCTCTCCGCGAAGCTGCGGTCGGAACCATAGAGTTCATAGCCCTGATGAACGCAGGCAATCCGCATCTTTGTATCCCGCCAGGTGCTACAACCATCGCGCTGGGCGATAATGTGCAGCGGCATTGCCGCAAGAATCATGCCGGATTCAGTAGGCCGACTACCGGCCGCACGACCTTGGCACTGCTTCGTTTCGATACAGCTACGCACAGAAGGGTTGACCGAGAATGAAACAACCACCGGGTTCAACACCGTTTTTTTACAACCCCGCGCGATGATCGCTGCCAAGAACGCTGAAACAGGGAGATGGCACGGAAGTTGCCACTTGCTTCTCCTGAATTCAGCAATCACTAATATATCCGAGATCACGTGAAAGTTCCGCCGCCCATGAAACCAGAGACGCCTGCCATTCTGATCCTGGGGACCCGCGGCATACCCGCGGCCCATGGCGGCTTTGAAACCTTTGCCGAAAGACTGGCGCTGTTTCTTGTCGGGCGAGGCTGGAAGGTCGCCGTCTATTGCCAGGATGAGGTCGAGCGGATCGACCGGCGGGTGCGCAGCGAAACCTGGCGCGGCATCGAGCTCATTCACATCCAGGTTGCCTCCAAAGGGCCGCGCGCGACACTGGAGTTCGACTGGCAATGCGTCCGCGACGCCGCCAGGCGACCGGGCGTATGCCTGGTGCTCGGCTACAACGGCGCGGTCTTCCTGACCTGGCTCAGGCTGAAGCGGCGCAAAATCTTCACCAACATGGACGGCATCGAGTGGCGTCGCCCCAAATGGGGTTTCGCGGCGCGCACCTGGTTCTGGCTCAATGAATGGATCGGCGCCTGGGCCTCGCATCGGCTGGTCGCCGATCATCCCGCGATCGCCGATCACCTGGCGACGCGCCGGCCACGCAGCGCCATCGCCACCATCGCCTATGGCGCCGATCCGGTGACATCGGCACCGGAGGCGCCGATCCGGGCGCTCGGCCTCGAGCCCGGGCGCTATCTGGTCTCGATCGCGCGCATCGAACCCGACAACAACATCCTGCCGATCGTCGAAGCCTTTTGCGCCGCCAAGCGCGACATGAAGCTGGTGGTGCTGGGAACGCTGTCCGACGACATCCCGTATCATGCCGCCATCCGCAAGGCGGCGAAAGGCTCGGTGGTCCTGCCGGGCGCCATTTACGACCAGGCAACGGTGAAAGCGTTGCGCTTCCACGCACGCGCCTATCTGCATGGCCACACGGTGGGCGGCACCAACCCGTCGCTGGTCGAAGCGCTGGCGGCCGGCAACATGGTGATCGCGCACGACAATCCCTATAATAGGTGGACCGCCGGTGCGGCGGCGATCTACTTCACCGACAAGGACAGTTGCGCCGAGCGGATGCGGCAGGCGCTGGACGATGACGAACTTGTCCGCAACTGCGGCAATGCGGCGAGGGCGCGCGCCCGCGAAGCCTTCCGCTGGGACGATGTCCTGACTGCCTATGAAAATGAAGCCTATCGGCTTCTCGGTGTCAGCCCCGCCGAAGCCCTCGCGACCAATCGCGCATCAGCCGGCACCGCATGACAGGTTGGTCGCGCCGGCGGGTGCTGCGGACGGCGCTGTCCACGGCGGCGGCCTTTGGCCCTCTCTCGATCGCACCGATCGCCCGCGCCACCGAACCGCGGTTTCGGCGCGGCGTCAACGCCTGGCCGTGGTTCTCGCTGACGCGCGAATTTCCCGCACCCCGTACCGACTATGACTGGCCTCCCTTCCAGTCGCAGCGGCCGGTACCGACCCCAGACGATCTTGGTCGGCTGCGCCAGACCGGGCTCGATTTCATCCGTCTGCCCGTCGATCCCGGTCCTTTCCTGGCCGCCGACGCCAAGACGCGCGGTCAGTTGCTGGACATGGTGGACGCGGCCGTCACCGCCACGCTCGACGCCGGCCTTGGCATCATCGTCAACATCCAGGCCAATGGCGCCACCCATTACTGGAACCCCGATCGCATGGTCTCCAGCACCGCCGCGCCCGCCTTCGATCTCTATCGCGGGCTGGTCGGCGAGCTTGCCGGCAGGTTGGAGCGGTTCCAGCCCGGCAGGATAGCGCTGGAACCGGTCAACGAGCCGGCGCAGGCCTGCGCATCAAATGTCTGGTCGCAAATCCAGCTTGCGCTTCTGACAGCGGCAAGGGCGTCGGCCGCAACCCTGCCGCTGGTCGTCACCGGAGGCTGCGGCTCAATGGTGAGCGGATTGACCGCGCTCGATCCGGCGCCGCTCTCGCCGTTCGAGCCGATCCTGTTCACCTTCCACTTCTACGAGCCCTACCTGTTCAGCCATCAGGGCGCGCCGTGGATGCGCGAGCCCGTCTACCGGTCGCTCAACAATGTGCCATGGCCGGCATCCGCCGGCTCGTTGGAACAGACGCTGGCGTCGGTCAGGGCGCGCATGGCGCAGGACACCGAAACCCCTGAAGACGCAAAGCAGGCCGCTTATGCCGAAACCGAGCGCGTGCTGAAAGTCTATTTCGACGCCCGGCCCGATCGCTGGTTTGTCGACAAGTATCTTGGCGAGGTTCGCGCCTGGGCCGACATCCACGGCCTTGCGCCGGAACGCATCGTCATGGGCGAGTTCGGCGCGCTGCGCACCGACGCGCGCTATGTCGCCGCGCCCAATCCGGATCGCGCCCGCTACATCGCCGACGTCAGGCGGAGCGCCGAGGCGTTCGGCTTCCCCTGGGCGTTCTGGGATCTCTTCGACGGCATGGGTATGATGGACGACACCACGCGGGCGTTGGACCCTGATATCATCGCGGCGCTTGGCCTGGCCATGCCGGCGGACTGACCGGTCTCAACACCGCCCGCGCCGGCCGGTACAGCACCAGAGCCAGCACCACGAACTTGGTCAGCAGCGTCGTCTTCGAAGCGACGCTTTCGGAGGTGTTGATCAGGATGATCCAGCTCAGCATCGGCAACCAGATGCCGGAATGGCAGCGGCGCGCCACCTCAAACAAGAACAGCACGAAGCCGAATGTCAGCAAAAGGGTGAAGAAGGCGCCCTGATAGACAATCGTGCGGATGATCGGGTTCTCGATGCCCTGTTCGAGACCGTTGATACGGCGCAGGCTGTCGATCAGATCGACATCCGGCCCCACGATCAGATCGCGCACCTCCAGGTACTTGAAGAGCTCGAACATCTCGACGCGGGCATTGGCGCTGCCGCTGTCCGACACGAAGCGCTCCAGCAGTGCGTCGAAGAAGCCGTAGGACGCCGCCACGGCGATGACGACCGGCAGCAGCGCGGCAAGCATGAAGCCGAGCGCCGCACCCAGCAGGTTGACCCGTCCCCGGCGCAATTTGGTGATGCCCTGAGAAAGCAGATAGCAGCCGCCGAGCACGATCGTCGTCACCATCGCCGAGCGACCGCCGAAGGCGACGAGTGCCGCCAATTGCAGGCCGATCAACCCAATGCGCACAGGCGTCGACAAGGATCTGGCGCCAGAGAACAGCGCGAGCACATAGATCGCTGTCACCATGGCATTGGCAAGCGGATGCCCCTGCAACGCGCTTGAGCGCAGATCGGTGGTAAACGCCACGCCGTCGAGGCGATAGGGGAAAATCAACGTCTTGGTGGCGAACTCGAAAAGGGCAAGCAATGCATTCGCAGTCATGACCACGTGAACGACGGTCTGCAGCCCGGCGAATGTTCGTTCGTCGTCCTCGCTGAGCATCAGCACCAGAAGTGCCGCGGCCATGAACGTATCGATCATGCCGGCCATGCCGGGACGCTGCCTGGCGATGACGACGAACAGGAGCACGATCGAGATGGCGGCCATCGGCGCGCTGGCCGGCCGCCTGTCGGCGACATGGACGATATAGCCGACCGGATTGCCAAATGTGCAGGAGCGCCAGGCAAGCAAGAGCACGATGAGATAGGTGGACGGGTGGATCTTGGTCGCCGGGTTGCCGAACAGGCCGTCGTAATTGTAGCCCACCAGCCACAGCATGCCGCCCGAGACGCTGAACAGAATCGCCACCGCCGCGATCAATCCGAAGCGCGTCAGCGCATCGACCGACGTGACGGCGCGGGGTGCGGCGGCACCATGGTTCGAAGCGCTTCCGCTCCAACTGGTGGCCCAAGGGGTGGCCATGTCAGGCCGCCTCGTCGACCAGCAAGGCGGCTGTTGGCAACCGCCCCATGACGGAAACAGCCTGCGACGTCGCGGTAACGTCGCGTATCGGCGTGGCGTTCAGCGTGGCGACGAGCACAATCTCGTCGACCATGGCAACCAGCGGCGAGGCATTGAGATTGTCAGCCAGCGCGCCGCCATCGATGACGACGAGTTCGAAGCTCCGGCTGGCGTGGGCCAGCATTTGCTGCGCGTAGTAGATGCCATGCGCTTCTTGGAAGACCGCCTTTGAGCGGCCCGTACCGAGCACCGCAACGTTGCTGCCGGCCGCGTAGTGGCTGACGGCCTCGAACGCATACTCGCCGCGCAGCACGTCGAGGATTCCCGGCTGGGCGTCCTTCTGGCCACCACCGCTGGCATTGGCATCGATGAAAAGGACACGGCTGCCCCTGGATGCTGCTGTATTGGCCAGCAAGCGTGCCACCCGGCTGCGCTGCGCGCCCTCGCCCGGCGACGATGTCACCAGGATGGATGGCACCAGCGGCCAATCCGGCGGACGCTGGCCCGAACTGAACATGCGCCTCAGCGCAAGGCCGACGACGGCATCGGTCTTCTGGCTGGAGGCGGCGGCCGCACTCCCGCCGAACGGCCACCAGCGGCGGACAGTGCCTGACTTTGCCGGCACCACGCCCAGCACCGGCGCCTCGATGGCCGACTGCATCTGGGCGCTGGAAAGCACCGTCGGCGAGGAATATTCGGCGATCAGCGCCAGACCGGTGCCGAGCCCCAGGCCGCCGAAGATCGCGCCGAACAACAGTAACGAAAACGGCGGCCAGCTCTTCTTCAGGGCCGGCATGGCGTTGGAGATGATGCGCGCATTGGTGCTGTCGACATTGATCTGCTCGCGCGTCTCCTGGGCACGCTGGAGATAGTTCGCGTAGACGGAGCGCACCGCCTCGAGATCGCGCTGCAGTTCGCGCAGCCGCACGGAGGCCTGGTCGGTGTCGAGCGACTTGCTCTTCATACCGGCGACCTTGGCTTCCAGCGCCTGCTGGTTGGCGAGCGCCCGCTCGTAGTCGGTCTCGGTGGCGGTGGCGATGCGGCCGAGCTCGCGCGCGATGAGCTGGCGCGTGTCGCGCAGCTGCTGCTGGGCCGCGATCAGCGACGGATGACGCGGCCCCAGTTCCGTGCCGAGCTGCGAGACCTGGTCAACGAGCGTCGCCTCCTGTGCCCGCAGGCTTGAAATCACCGCGGAGCGCATCGCTTCCGAGGTTGCATCCGCCGTGCCGCTCTTGCGGCGCATCTGGTCGACCTGCGCCTTCAGCGCCGCCGTGCGGCTCTGCGCCGCCGAAAGCTGCGTGTTGATCTCGGTCAGCTCTTGGTCGCTGACCAGATTGCCTGCCGCCATCACCATATTGTTGGCCGACTTGTAGGCCTCGACGGCGTTTTCGGCTTGCTGGACGCGTTTGCGCTGCTCGTCCAGCCGCGCGGTGATGGATTCGGAAGCGTCCTTGGCCATCTTCGCGCGCGCACTCGCCTGGTCGACCAGATAGGCCTGCGCGATGGCGTTGGCCAGAAGGGCGGCCTTGTCGGCGCTCTTGGCGGTGACGATGACGTCGAGGACCAGGACCTTGTCGGCCCGCTTCACCGCCAGGCGTCGGCGCAGCGCGTCGAGCGTCTGCCCCGACCTGTCGCCTTCGGCCGATCCCGAACCGAGCAGGCGCGACAGCAAGCCCTGCCCGTTGAATTCGGGATCCTGCGTCAGGTTTGTCGCCGCGATCGCCCGCATCAGCACGCCTGTCGACTGGACCACGCTGACCTGGCTCTCGACCTGCGTGATGCCGCCGTCGGGTGAGATACGGCTCGGATTGACGTCGTTGGTGACCACCTGAAGGTCTTGCGGATCGATGAGGATTTCCGCCGCCGAGCTGTAGAGCGCGGGCGTGAAAAGACCGTAGAGCAAGGTGACCAGCGTCAGCAGCGCGACGGTGCCGAAGATCCAGAACCGGCGGCGCACCAGGATGCGCTTCAGATCGCCCAGTTCGACAGTCGAAGCCGCGTATGATCCCGCATCCGGAGAGTGTTGCTGAGCAACCATTGGCAGGGATGATTGCATGGCTGCCTCCGACAATATTCCATATGCCGGCAAGATCAGATTGCGGCACTAACCTAGCTATTCCTCCAACTGTTAAAAGATTGTTAATTATGTTGAGAGGTCATGTGAATTTTGGCACGCGGTTTGCTTAAAAATATACATACCGAAGTGCTGGGTGCGCGGCGAGCGGAGACGTATGCGGATGGGGCTACAATTTGACCGGATCGGCCTGGTCGGCAGGGGCCGGATACCGCCTTTTCGGGTCTCCAACATGCGGATAAGCCTGCGCCTGGACGGCGACTGCGTCCGCGCTTTTCATGTCGCGCTGCTGGAACGCCTCGCAGCACTTGATGATGTCGAGCTGTCCGTCGACGCTAGGTCCGCGGGCGGCGGCATCCCGCGCAGCGCCGCGGCCCTGTTTCAACTCGAAACGGCGATACACGGCCTGTCCGATGATGGGCTGGCGAAGCGTGTGCCGCTTTCAGCACTCGCTCCTTACCGGACGCAGTCGCCCGCTTCGCCCGACCTGGTGGTCGACCTCTGCGGCGATGTCGAGCTGGAAGGGACGCGGGTCTGGCGTATTACCTATGATCGCGCCAGCGGCGAAGCGGCCTTGCTGGCCTTGATCCTCGCCGGCCGGACGCCGCTTGCCCGCATCGAGGAAAGCGGTGTTGCGATCGCCGCCGGGCGCCTGGGCACCGAATATGGCGGCATCGCGCTCGCTTCCTTCCAGGACATGCTGGCGCGCACGGCCAGCCTGATCGTCGCGGCGATGACCGGCTCGGCCAGATCCGTGCCTGATCTGCCCGAGCCGGCGCAACCCACTGCCCCGCCAATGCCCTCGGCCGGCAAGCTTGGCGTAAGAGCCGGCAAGGCGCTGGCGCGGCGCATCGTCCAGAAGATCTACCACCTTTGCTACAACGCGCCGCACTGGAAGGTCGGCTGGCGGCAAACCAACGGCCGCGATCTGTTCGACCTGCGCGAGCATCCGGCATCGGGCTGGCAAGAGCTGCCGGACGACGGCAGCCGCTTCTACGCCGACCCGTTCCCGATCGCTTACCAAGGCCAGCTAACCCTGTTCGTCGAGGACTATATCCATCGGCTGGGCCGCGCCATCATCTCCGCCGTGCCCTTCGGCCCGGCCGGCCCGCTCGGCTGCCCCGAGCCGGTGCTGGATCTGCCCTACCATCTCTCCTACCCCTTCGTCTTCGAGCGTGACGGCGAGGTCTGGATGGTCCCGGAAAGCTGCGCCAACGGCACGGTCGATCTCTACCGGGCCACCGCCTTTCCCGGCGGATGGGTCAAGGAGGCGACGCTTCTATCCGGCGTCGTCGCCAGCGACGCCACGCTGGTCGAGCATGGCGGCGCCTGGTGGCTGTTCGCCACCATCCGCGACGGCGGAGGAGCCTTCTCAGACGCGCTGCATCTATGGTCGGCGCCGGATTTTCGCGGCCCCTGGACGCCGCACCCGAACAATCCCGTGCTGATCGATATCGCCTCGGCGCGGCCGGCCGGCCGCATGGTCAAGCGCGGCGACGACCTGCTGCGCCCGGTGCAGGACTGCCGCGGGAGCTATGGCGCGGCTCTCGGCATCGCTCGCATTTCTCACCTTGATTTGATCGGCATGGAGCAGGTCGTTGAAACCATCTTAAATCCAGGTGCGCTATGGAGTGGGCGCAAACTTCACACACTCAACGAGGCGGGCGGGTTTGAATTCATCGATGGCTCGGCGATCGCACCGCGCTGGAAACGACGGGTCCGCGATTAACCTAAACATTGTTTCTGCCAGACACGCGTTCCGGTTGCTTGAGGTTGAATTGGGTCCGGCGGATATCTGGAAGTTGCTATCAGAAAGGGCAGCGAAATGAGTATTGCAGAGGCTGGCCAAACCGAAGTCGAAGTGGCGATCGTTGGCGCCGGACTGGCCGGCACCACCTTGGCAACCGTGCTGGGCAAGGCCGGGCGCAAGGTGGCGTTGATCGATCCGCACCGCGTCCATCACGACGAGTTCCGGGCCGAGAAAACCCGCTTCGAACAGATGCAATTATTCGACAAGATCGGCCTCGGTCCCGTCATCAGGCCCCTCGTCACTCCGACGACCGACATCCAAGTCTTCCGCTTCGGACAGTTCTTCAAGCGCAAGCAGGACTCGGAGTTCGGATTCTCCTACGGCCCGCTGGTAAATGGCCTGCGCGAGGCCCTGCCGCCGGAAGTGCCGCTGACGGTCGGCAAGGTCGCCGAGGTCTCAACTGGGCTGGACCGGCAGCGCCTTGTGCTCACCAACGGCACCGTCATTGACGCCAGGCTGCTGGTTGTGGCCACCGGCTACAGCGAAGCGGTGCGGCGCGCCATCGGGGTGGAGCGCGTTGAGCAGTCGAAGGCGCATTCGCTGTCGATCGGATTCGACCTGGCGACCTCGCCGCAGGAATTCGGTTCTCGTTCCCTCACCTTCTACCCCAGGCGCATTGGGCACCGCATTGCCTTTCTTACCGTCTTCCGGATCGGCAATCGGATGCGGGCAAACATGTTTGTCTACCGGACCGTTGCCGAGGCGTGGACGCAGGCGTTTCGCGCGGACCCGCAACAAATGCTTCTGCAACTGATGCCCGAGATATCAGCGCAATGCGGCAACTTCGCCGTCGCCAGCCCGGTCGAATTGAGACAGGTCAGCCTGACGACCACCAGTGGCCACCGCCGGAGCGGCGTCGTCTTCATAGGCGACGCGTTCTCCACGACATGCCCAGCGCAAGGTGACGGCATCCGCCGGGTGGCTACCGATGTCGATCGCCTGTCGACCCACATCCCCGCTTGGCTGGAAACGCCTGGCATGGGCGTCGACAAGATCTGTGCCTTCTACGACGACCCGATCAAGATCGCCGCCGACGCTACCGCCATGCGCTCCAGCCTCTACGCCAAGGCAATCACCACCGAGACCGGATTGGAATGGCGTATCCGCCGGCTGCGCAACAACACCGCCCGTCGCCTGATTATAGTCGGCCGCAAGATCAGACACTTTTCGCCGAGGCGGACGCTCGAGCCTATTCCGGAGAAACGAGCCTAGACGTCCGCCCTCCGCTCGACAGTATCTAGAAAGGCGTTGGCGCTTCGACATCTTCGATAAACTGAAGAAACAGTGCTGCCCCTCCCTGACTGGAAAACCTGTCAGTGAGCGGTGGGCTGAAACAGCACCCATCACGTTTCCGGAACTCCCCCACGTGACGCGCGTCCACCATTTGGACGGCATCCAATAACTCGACAGCATCCAGCAGGAGTCAGCGCCAGGCGGCCTCATTCTTTTGTTCGTAGTCACTGAAGGCCTTTTTCAGGCCGCCGAGGACTTCTGCCGCGGTTTCGAACATCGCCTTGAACTTGGGCTCGTCCACCTTGCCGATGTCCTCGCGAAGATGATCTATGGTGTCCTGCAGGCGTGCCTGCATCTTCTGGGTATGGTGCAGTGGATCGCGGTCGGCTTCGCTGGCCATGACTCTCTCCTTCGTTCTGCTGAATCCACCCGCCGAGTCCGATCGGCGAATTGCCATTTCAACGAACAAGGCTGAAGTCCGTTCCCGACATCGACACCCGAGGCCCGCTTCGAGGGCGTCATGCAACTGAGGCTCGTCGTACGTCGTCGCGAGCCGGCCTCGAAACTCTTCTCCTCGATGTGCATGTGATAGGTGTCGAGATGGATGAAGATGTTGTCGGCGCCGCCGGACCGCGCAATCACAAGGTTTGCAGCCCCAAGATATTCATCAGCTCTGGGCTCTTTGTGCGTGCGTCGCTGCGCTGATGTCGCCGCCGACGATGGCCGACGAATTCGTTCATGTCGGTTTTGGCTGTGACAAGCTTGCCGAGCCAACGGATTCCCGCATCAAAACCTTACAAGGCTCGAGCCGCGCGATCGGCGGCCCCTCCCCACCTCCGATCCTGGCAAACAAGGCCTCCATGGCGTGGCCGGCGATCTGGCGCACCGGCTGCACCACGGCGGCGATGGCCGGCCATGTCACCTGCATCCATTCGGCGTCATCGAAGCCGACCAGCGAAATGTCGTTGGGGCAGTGCCAGCCGCGCCGGCGGAATTCGGAGAGCGCCACCAGCGTACCCTTGAGGAACAGCGAGTAGACCGCTGTCGGCCGCTCTCCCTTTGCAAAATAGTCGCGCAACTGCGCCCTGAGCGGTTCGACATCGGTTTCGGCAAGCACGACGTCGATGCGCACATCCGGCACCAGCGCCCGTGCGGTGGCGCGAAAGCCCTCGAGGCGGGCGCGCATCGTGGCCGCCTGTTCGCCGAGGCCGACCACCAGGATGTGGCGGTGGCCCTTGCCGATCAGTTCGCGCGCCACCTCGGCGCTCGCGGAAGCACTGTCGGCCGATACGGTGTCGAAGGCGTCGTCGGACAGCACGCGGTCGATCAGCACGCCGGTCATGCCGTTGGCCTTCATGAACGCGGCCGCCGGGCCATGCTCGTTGCGCACCGGCGCCAGCACGACACCGGCAACACGCCAGTCATGCATGCGCGACAGGATCTCCTTTTCGCGTGCCTCGGATTCACGGCTCGATGCCGCCACCAGCGTGTAGCCGCGCTGCTCGGCGAGGCTTTCGAGCTGGGTGATCATCTGGCCGAAGAACTCGCTTTCGAACTCGGGCATGATGGCGCCGATGATGCGGCGCTTGGCCCGGCGCATGTCGGAAGCCAGCGGATCGATGCGGTAGCCCAACAGCTCGACGGCGTCGAGGACGCGCTGCGCGTTCTCGGGCTTCACCGTGGTGACGCCGGCCATGACCTTGGAGACTGTGGCGGCCGACACGCCGGCACGGCTTGCCACGTCGTGGATCGACGGACGCCGCTGCTGGGCCTGCCTATGCGCCATTGGTCCTCCTCCCGAGGCGCGGACGTCAGTATTCTTGTCCGCCACCGATGTGAGTAAATCGATTTTTCGTGGTTGTAAATCGTTTAATCCGAGGTAATTAATGCCCCGAGAAAGCGTGATGCGGATCGCGCCGGGAGGAATCATCATGTCGAACAATGCCTTGCCGCTGGTCATCAGCGCGCCGGAGCCACGCACGCTCGACCTCATCTTCACACCGCCGCAACTGGCGCGTCTCAAGTCAAAATACCGTGTCGTCGAGACCACCGCCGACGGCGTTGCAAAACTGCCGGCCGATGTGCTGGGAGAGGCCCGCTACATCGTCGGCCAGCCGCCGATCTCGCCGCGGACGCTGGAAGCGATGAAAGCGCTGCGCTGCGTCTTCAATGTCGAGACCAATTTGATCAACAACATGCCCTACGAAACGCTGTTTCAACGCGGCATCCATGTCGTCACCACCGGCCTCGTCTTTGCCGAACCGGTGGCCGAGCTTGGCCTGGCCATGGCGCTCAACCTCGCCCGTAACATCGTCGATGCCGACCTCGCCTTCCGGAACGGCAAGGAGTTGTGGGGCGGCGATGGCAACCAGACGGCGCGGCTCTTGTCCGGCGCCGATGTCGGCATCATCGGCTTCGGCGATCTCGGCCGCGCGCTGAACCGGCTGCTGTCGGGCTTCCGCACCCGCACCAAAGTCTTCGATCCCTGGCTGCCGCCATCGATCCTCATCGACAATGGCGTCGAGCCGGCGTCGCTCGGCGATGTGCTGTCGACCAGCGATTTCGTCTTCGTCGTCGCCTCGGTGACCAGCGAGAACCAGGGCTTTCTCGGCACCGAGGCCTTCGCCAGCATGCGCAAGGGCGCCGCCTTCATCCTGCTCAGCCGCGCCGGCGTCGTCGATTTTCCGGCGCTGATGGCGGCGGTGAAGAGCGGCCATATCGTCGCCGCCAGCGACGTCTTCCCGGAAGAACCGCTGGCGCCGGATCACCCGGTGCGCGCCCTGCCCGGCTTCCTGCGCTCGGCCCACCGCGCCGGCGCGCTCGACATCGCCTTCAAGCGCATGGGCGACATGGTCCTGGAGGACATGGACCTGATCGACCGCGGCCTGCCGCCGCTGCGCTCCAAGCGCGCCGAGCGCGAGACGGTGTCGCGCATGCGCTCCAAGCCGGCCGACAGGAACTGAGCCAGGTTTTCGGCGCTGGCGGCTGGGGACATGCCTGCCCGCCTCGCCCACCCTTGACGTCTTGACAAGAAGGAGGCCGGCGACGACGCTGCCGCGATCGAACTTTGCGGAGGGAAGCCATGAAGAAGACCTATGAAAAGCCGGTGCTGGTCAAACGGCAGAAGCTGTCGGCCATGACGGCGCAGCAAATCCCGTCATCGGGGTCGGCGGACTGACGCCGACCAGAGCGGTCCCGCGACGAACTTCAGCGCCAGAGCGCGACTCCAGGGCCATGCCGGCGCTGGAACCTTTGCGCGGCGTTTGCGTGTTTCACCCGGATCGTTTCTCATTCGATCCGGAATTCCTCCAATCAAATACCCCATCAGGCTCCGGCCGGCGGGGTTTTTCATTACGCACGGCCAGTCGCATCATGTGTCCGTGGCCTCGTCCTTGACCGGATCCCGGCCGGTCCGAAATATCCGCCTGAGGATGTCGCGCGCTATCTCGGCCCGATGCTTGTCCTGGCCTTGCAACTCGGCGCCGCCCAGCCTTGCCGGAGCGCCGCTCTTGTAGTCCCACACCATCCAGCTGCCAGAGGTTTCCTGCAGGCACTCAAATCTGTCTCTTGGCATCAGACGAGTCTGTCTCTCGGCATCAAGCGTCCTCGTTCACATGGGCCCGGCGATCGAGGCACCTTTATCGCTGGCCGACGCAGGGTCAGGTTGGGCGGGGGGCCGGATCCCGCGTCGGCCAAGGCGCTCCTGAGATCCGCCGCGCTGGAAACCTAGCGAGTTACCGCCAGGCGAACAATTGCGCGGGTCTCTGGGTACGCTTTCGGACAGTTTGCGAAACCATACCCTGCCGAGACAATTGCTTCAGGTGGCGGTGGAGCATCGCGCTTCCCTCAAGCTGATGGTGCTGATCACTCCGCCAATTCGTCGCCACGCCCTCCAGGGAAAAGATGCAAGCAAGCAGCGGTTCTCAAGCAGCGTTTCTAATGACTCGCTAACCGATTGTCGGAAGCGTACAGTGTTTCTGTCGCTGGCCACTGAACGGGCGCTGGCGCTTGAGAGTGTCGATCGTACTCCCGCCCTGCGGGAGTTACACTTTGAACTGCGAAATTCCAAAATCGACTGCCACTGACCAGGCACCGGCTTGTGAGACCTCCTCTCAGTCAAGATTCCGAAATGAATTGCTGCGGAGGATGACCGCCGAGGACCTTGCGCTGCTTGAGCCGAGTTTGCACCGGGTAGCCCTGCCGCTGAGAATGTCCCTCGTGACACCCGACGTGCCTATTGAAGCCGTTTATTTCATAGAGCGCGGAATTGCGTCGGTCGTCGCGCGCACGTCCAGCGGACGCGAGGCCGAGATCGGGTTCATCGGCTTTGAGGGGATGGCTGGGTATTCGCTGGTGATGGCCGACGACCGCGCACCGCAAGCCTGCTTCGTGCAACTCGAAGGCGAAGCAATGCGCATTGACGCAGGCAGCTTCAATGCGGCTTTAACGACCAGTCCCACGTTGCGATTGTTCCTGTTGCGCTTCGTCAATTCTTTACAGACCCAGACCGGATGTACTGCGCTTGTCAACGCGCGGCTGAAGTTGGCGGACCGCCTGGCTCGGTGGCTGCTGATGTGCGATGACCGCGTGGTGGGGGTGCGATTTTCCATCACCCACGAGTTCCTCGCCACGATGCTGGGCGTAAGACGGCCAGGCGTCACCATCGCCCTTCAAGAATTGGAAGGTCTTGCTCTGATCCGGTCGCGCCGGGGTGAGGTCGTCATACTGGACCGCCCTGGACTGATTGCGCTGGCCAATGGCGGATATGGGGAGCCGGAAACTGAATATATCAGGCTTTTGGGAGAGACTGGTTCGGGGGACTGAAGACCGAGACAGAGCCCGTTGCCCTTGGTCGGCCTAACCCGTTTCGTGGCCGGCGCCCCCCTCGCGGCTATGCGCATGCGCTCAATGACAAATGAGATCGGACCGGGATGATATTTTTTCCGTCCTGGACGACTTGTCGCCGGAACATTTCCTCTCGGCCGGCATTTTGAGTGCCACCGAAAGGGGAGAACTTCCTTGACCCGACTGCCTCAGGATAAAGACCGGATCGAACGTGCCACCCGCGAGGCGCAATCGATCATCGCCATCGAGCGCCAGGCGCGTGAGGCAAAGACGGCGCGGCTGCGAGAACTGCGGCTTTCCTCGGAGGCGCCGGCTTCGACCGGAGCGGCAAAGCGCAAGCCCGGCGCGCGAAAGACGACACGCAAAACGATCGACGTGAGGTGAGCTTGTCTCAACGTATTCGAACACCCCTCGCTTCGTGGACCACCCTGAACCAGCGGTTCTGGAGGGCACGCGCCTAAATGGCCTTGCCCGTGATTTTCTGCGGCGCCTCATGTGCCGTCCATCACAGGCAGGCCAACGAGAGGACGCTGACCAGCAGCAAAATTCCGGACGAATTGCTCTTACTCGAACAGACGCCGTGTGATTTTACCGTCCTCGACGATCTGGACGGCCCACTGGCAATCGATACGCTCGATGGAAACGGCGGTCGGCCTCGGCACATCTTCAGCATTCATGGCTGCTTTTTCGACCTGCGCGCGACCGCTTCCATAAAGGAGCGCGCGGCAGCGTCGCAAGCCATTCTAGACGGTCCATTTGCGAACAGCACGACCTTCGCGGCTTTCTCCGACATGCCGTATTTCTTTGCGAAGACCGCGGCGTCGTAAGGCTCGTTTTCAACCCCGGGCGTCGAGGACGTGACCCTGACCTTGGTCATTGGCGTGTTCGCCTGAAACTGTCGAGCAATTCGGTTTCATTGCTGCAGCCATCCTCGAAAAGAGCAAACACCGTGGCTGCCAGCTCCTGCACGTCCGGCTCCAGCGACATCCGGTCAAGTTTGCGTTCGAAGCAGACCTGATCGAAGACGCGTTGGCACAGCTGCAGGTCGGAAGGATGAAAGCAGGGATGGCGCTTGTTAAGGCTCGACATGAGAAACCCCCACTCCGAGCAGCGCCCCACTTGCCAGACGCTGTGGTGGAAAATCTAATTTGCCTGCGGGGAGAGTCAATATTGGCGTAGTCACTGTATGGATCGTACAATTCTCCCCCGGCAAACTGTGCCGTTGGCTGGCTTTCGAAGGGTTTGCAGGGCCGGATATCAGATGGCGCCTTTGTCGTTAGCCGGCGGATTTTATTGGCCCCGCCCCGCGATCCGCGTCCCAGACAACGTGATCCGCCTTTCTCGGACAATATGTCGGTTTTGTACCAAGCGGCGCTTGGTACGTTTCCGACACTAACGTTTGGGTCGATCTTTTCGTATGCGAGCGGCGTTGGGGGGCGCCGTGAATCGAATTCCTAGATTTTTTTGTCCAAAGCCCCTATACACAGGTGATCGTCCGCACGTTTTTACGGGCGCGGACGGCTGGGAGATCGGATGGCTCTTGCCCTGCATTGGGCTGTGCCATGACTAATTCGGATAAGCCGGATTCCAGCAAAAACCATCAACACCGGAATGAGCTGTTGAGGCGGATGAGTGCGGATGACCTCGCGCTGCTCCAGCCGCATATGCAGCGCTGCGATTTGCCGTTGCGTAAGATGCTGGCGACTCCCAATGTCCCGATCGAAGCCGTCTACTTCATCGAACAGGGCATTGGCTCGGTGGTCGCCAGGACGACGAGCGGCCACGAGGCCGAAGTGGGCTTCATTGGCTTCGAAGGCATGACCGGATCTTGCCTGGTGATGGGCGACGACCGTTCCGCGCATGCTTGCTTTGTGCAGCTCGAAGGCGAAGCGATCCGCATCGAAGCCGGCCCTTTCAAAGCGGCATTGGCGGCAAGCGCGACCTTGCGCATGTTCCTGCTGCGCTTCGTCAACACGCTCCAGACCCAGACCGGCTGCACCGCGCTCGTCAACGCACGGCTAAAGCTGGAGGAGCGGTTGGCGCGGTGGCTGCTCATGTGCGACGACCGGGTTCCCGGCGAACACCTCACCATCACACACGAATTCCTGGCCATCATGCTTGGCGTCAGGCGGCCAGGCGTCACCGTCGCCCTCCAGCTGCTCGAAGGTCGCGCGCTGATCCGGGCGCGCCGGGGCGAGATCATCATTCGCGACCGCGCCGGGCTGATCGAGCTCGCCAATGGCAGTTACGGCGACCCCGAGGCCGAATACGTCAGGCTGATCGGCGAGATCGGCGCAGCCTGACATATCAAGTTTCGTTGTCAGGCTTTGGGACCTGCAGCGTCTCGACAGTCGCGGCGCAACCGGTGCCGCGGTCGATATTATCCGCCGCTTGGATGACCAGCGGCAGAGGCAACGAGTAAGGTGGCATGCTGATCTGGTGCCAAAGCCCTTCGAACTCGTCCGTTGTGCCCGGATGCTCGAAGGAGGGCTGAGAAAAGGCTCAAGACGCGCGCCTGGCCCGCGGTTTCGGGCTCCCCGTGGCCGGCTTGCCCAACGGCATGATCTCGTCGGCCCGTGCCTCCCCACATGCATCCCACGCGCCGTGCCGGCCAACCGGCATCCCGGCGTGTTCAAGGCTCGCGAGCTTGCATCTGGTCTGTTCGGCCGCCGCGCCGAGAAGACAATCGATGGCGAACATGGTGTCGGCGTGGCCGCTTGCCGCGAGCACCTGGCGTATCGTGCTCAATTGAGCGTGCGTGTAGTCCAGAAGCTTGAGCAGATCGATATGATCCAAACCGCCCTCCATCGCATGATGTCGAGAGGCCGATCCGAGGTCGCTCTTGCCACCGGCAATACGCCCATTCGCGCGGCTTGGATAGCCGGATTGTACGAATCGTACAATTTCCCTATTGTCCAGACCGGTAAATACAGGGGGCCCCCTTGGGCATGACCACCGCGCAATCCTAATTGCGCGGCAAATGATTCCTGTCATGGAATCCCGCTTTGGCCGAAACGAGCAAAATCCGAAAAAGTTTCAATTTCTTTCCGATTGTATTTTACCCGAGATGGCCTGAATCTTGGAACTTTCATCCGAACCTGTCGTTTTTCAGGACGATCGTTACTCTACGATCTCAAAGCAACAGGAGGATGACACCATGAAAATCAAGATGATCTGTTTCGGCGCGATGACGCTTTCGATGGTTGCCGGCTCGGCTCTGGCTGCCGGCGACACTGGCACGTCGGCTCTCGACGATCCGGCCAAGATGCAGCCCTTCTACACCGACTCCAGCATGAAGACGATGGTCAGCAATGACGCCTTCGCAACAGCCTGGAAGGCGCTGACGCCGGACGACCAGACGGCGATGATGAAGGCCTGCGAGGACGAGTCCAAGAACGCCAACCCCACCAACACCCATCCGGAATTCTGCAGCAACGCGAAAGCGATCGGTGGCAGCAAGTAGGCGCCCACTGGATCGATGAGGGTCAGCGCTGCCCCTCATCCGCCTGCCGATACCTTCTTCCCGTATGGTGACGGGGAGAAGGTGACTCGCCGCAACCTGGGCTCTTCTTCCGCGACGCAGGCAAATCAGCGGAGCCATCGATGACTGCCCTTCTCCTCGTCATTATACGGGGAGAAGTGCCCGGCGGGCGATGAGGGGCGGCGCTGACTTTGCCAACATGAAGGCACCACGGTCGTCAATTGACGCCGGCTCACCCTGGTTCCTTACCGTCTCGCGGCAACCGGCGCATTCCGTGTCGCCTCCCTATTCCGCCATGTTGCACTGCGATAGATTTGTTGCATTGCGATATCAGCCCGATTGATCCACACTGCCAAGGGCTGGGCTGGGCTTGCACGAAGGATTTATCGTGGCAGCTGCGTTCCGGCCGGACATACAAGGATTGCGCGCCCTCGCCGTCGGCGGCGTCGTCGCCTATCATTTCGGCCTCACCGCGCTGCCCGGCGGCTTTGCCGGCGTCGATATCTTCTTCGTCATTTCCGGCTGGCTGATATCAACCCACCTCATGCGGGAGATCGCCGAGACCGGCCGGCTCGATCTCTGGCGCTTCTATGCCAGGCGCGCGCGGCGGCTTCTGCCGGCAGCCCTGTTCGTCATCCTGGCCACGCTCGCCGCCGGCTACTTCATCCTGGCGCCGCAAGAGCAGGCGCTCTACTCGCGCGGCGCCATGTTTGCCTCCGCCTACACCATCAATTTGTGGCTGCTGCGCTGGTCGTTCGATTATTTCGCCGCCGATGCCGCCAGCAATCCGTTCATCCACTTCTGGTCGCTGTCGGTGGAGGAGCAGTTCTACCTGGCCTGGCCGGCACTGCTTCTGCTGGCCGCATGGCTGCGTCCTGGCCGGCGAACGGCTGCGGCCTTAATCGGCGTCGCCGGCCTCGCCTCGTTCGCCGCCTGCCTGTGGCTGACCAGCGCAGCACCTGCCTGGGCGTTCTATTTCTCGCCGCTGCGCGCCTGGGAGTTCGCCGTCGGCGGCCTGGCGACGCTGGCGCCGGTGGCTTTCCTGCGGTGCCGCGCAGGGCTGCTGGCTGCACTGGGCTGGCTCGGCCTGGTGCTGATCGCGGCGGCGTATCTCTTGTTGAGCGAGAACCTGCCCTTCCCCGGCTGGCGTGCCCTGCTGCCGGTTGCCGGCACCGTGCTGGTGCTGCTGAGCGGCGCCGGCGCGGAACAGACCGGCAGGCAGGCCGAACAGCGGACCGGCTGGCAGGCTTTTGCGCCGGCCGCCGCTCTGTCGCTGCCGCCTTTGCAATGGATCGGCACGCTCTCCTATTCACTCTACCTGTGGCACTGGCCGGTCATCGTCTATGCCGGCATGCTGGTGCCGGACCTATCCGTCCAGCAGCGACTGGGCTGCGGCGTGCTGGCGCTGTCGCTGTCGGTGCTCACCTATCATCTGATCGAGAACCCCGCCCGGCGTGGCGCTTGGCTGGCGGCGGGCGCCCGGGCGCTGATCCCGGCCGTTGCCCTCACCGGTGCCGGCGTGGCGGTCGCCTATGCCAATGCGCACCTGGCCGCGCGCAACATCGACACTGCGCAGCGCGGCATCGAGCAGGCGGCCGAAAAACCTTCCATCGTGCGCGCCACCGACAAGAGCTGCCTGCTCGACTTCCACACGGTGACGCCAAAACCTTGCGTGTTCGGCGCGGCGGACGCCACCCACACCATCGTGCTGTTCGGCGATTCGCATGCCGATCACTGGTCGACGCCGCTGATCGAAGCGGCGAAGCGCAACGACACCAAGGTGATCACCTATCTCAAATCCTCGTGCCGCGCCTCGCGGCTCTCCACCTTCAATGCCGTGCTGAAGCGCGACTACACGGAATGCGACGCTTGGCGCGAGCAGGCGATATCAGACATCATCCGCCTCAAGCCGCGCCTGGTGGTGATCTCCGAATTCTCGATCGGCAATCTGATCCGCGACATGCCCGCCACCAGCCGCGCAGCCGAAACAGCGCGCTGGCAGGCCGGCCTGCGCTCGACCTTGCAGGCATTCAGCCGGGCCGGCGTCGAGACGGCTGTCATTCGCGACACGCCGATCAACGCCAGCTTCGCCGATTCCTGCGTGGCGCGCGCTTTGTGGTGGCGCGAAGCACCCTCGCCGCACTGCGACACGCCCAGGATCGAGGCCGCCAACGACAGCGCCGCGGCCGCCGAGCGCGCCGTCGTGAACAGCGTGCCTGACACGCGCTACATCGACCTCACCGACCGCTTCTGCGGCCCGACCGCCTGCCATGTCGTCATATCGGGCCAACTCGCGTTTCGTGACCGGCATCATCTGGCAACAGCCTTTGCCGAGACGCTGGAGGGACCGTTGGAGCAGGCGCTGTTTTGAGAGTGGGGTGAGAAGCGGCTCGCGCAGCGAAAGCCAATTGTTTGGCTTTTCTCGGACGCCCTGAGCCTGCGAAAGGCCGGGTGGCAGGCACATGAGGGGTGGACCCGGCCCTGCCAATCAATGCATGCCGGAAAATTTCTTTTGATGGCGCGCCAGGAACACCGACCGCAGCGGTCCAGGGCTCTCGCGCGCCGGTATCCGTATCCTTTGTCTTACGAATCCGTGGAACGCGGCCGCGTCTCGGGGGTTATATTAGGTCAACCTTGAAAAGGAGGTAGCTATGAAGAAGCTCCTGCTTGTTTCGGTTATCGCCATTGCTTCGGCGGCGGCGATGATTGCCCCCGCTGATGCCCGCAGTCGTATCACTATCGGCATCGGTGGCTATGCCGACAACTATTACGACGACTATTACGGTGACTACGGCGATCGCTATGTGTATCGTCCTTATTACCAGTACGACACTTACGACAACGGCTACAGGCCGCGTTATTACCACCGACACCACCGACACCACCGTTGCCACATCGAACTGGTGAGGCACTGGCGCCACCATCACAGGATCATCGAGGAGATTCGCGTCTGCGGATAACCTGATCTTGTGAAAACCGATCCGGCCGGCATTGCCGGTCGGATCGCCTCTTGCCCCATTTACCGCCTCCCCATCATCATCCCATAGTGCACCGCCAGCAGATCCAGCCCGACCTTCAGCAGCTTCGTCACCACATCCCGGCCCTCGCCGGTCTGCTCCGCCACCCCCTTGATGGACCCACCGGCGCAGCAGACCTTCTGGACCACGGCGGCCACCTCCCAGTGGCCCAGCGCCCTGGTGGCGGCGGCGTGGGCACGGCCGGCGTCGAGCACGCTGTCGGCGATGCCACCGCCGTGGTGGCCGCCATCGACGCGCTCGGTCCAGCGCATCGGCTTGACGCTTGCCTGCTGGCTGCAGCGGAAATCCTCGCGGTAGCGCAGCCCGGCCTCGCGCTGCTGGCGCGACAGCGAGGTGATGCCGATCAGCGGATCGATGGTGCGCATCCGCACGATGCCGCCGGTGGATGTGAAGCCGTCATTCGACACCTCGTAGACCCGCCTTGCCTCCAGCGTGCCGGCGGCCAGCCGCTTGCGGCCGAAGGCGTCATCCCTGAGCGCGAAATCATGGCCGACCTCGCGGCGAATGCGCACCTGCTCGGCCTCGCCCTTCGGCAGTTTCGGCGCCTGCGGTTTGGCGGCTTTGGTTTTCCTGGGCATGGCTGAGGTCCTCGGTTAGGGTGTTGGGATGGAATGGAACTGGCGATCCTTTGCGCGCCCCTCTGCCCTGCCGGGCCATTCTCTCCCCTCGTGGGAAGATGGCCGGCAGGCCAGGGCTGTCCCGCCGACCTATCATCGCCAACAAGAGCAGCATGTAGGCGCCGACCCGATCGGTGGAGAGTAGCAACATGTCGCCGATGAAATTGGAGACATAAAGCTGCATGAAGGGCCGTTCGCTGGATGGCAGCGCCTCCATGCCGACATCCGGGCTAATGGAACCAGCGCGAATTTTCGACGTTATGCCGCGTCTACGGGAGAGATGCCGATGACAGCCTTCATGCCGGTTACCCTGCGCTTTTGCGACAACACAACCATGCTGGTCGGCTCGGTGGCCGAGGCCGCCGGGGCGCTCAGGCAGAAATGGCCCGACAAGACAGCACCTGGCTATGTCGAGGCGGCCCGGCTCGTTGCGCTCGCCGTCGACGGCACCTGCTGCCAGCGCATCGCCTTCAACGCCCTCACCAAGGCGGCCAGGCAACAGAACATACTGGTGACCAAGCCGAAAAGCCGCGCCCATGACTGGCTGGACGCCGTGACCAGCCCGTGAGAGGCGCGCACGGGCCGAAAAATTGATGCAACCGCCCGCCGGCGCGGCGCGTTTACGAGCGCGGTAGCTGAAGCCGCGCGCAGAGCGAAGGTGAACGCCGTGGGTACCATGAAGACAGGAGTGCCGCTCAAGGTGCGGATGGACGGGGAGATCGAAGAGATCGACAGCGTCAGCGAAGCCGCCGATTTCCTGCAGCGCTGGCCGCTTGAGCGGCGCGGTCATGTGTACCGCAGCGCCCTCAACGCCTGCGGCGCGGCAATCGCCGCGCAGATTTCCGAAGCCGACGCCATGAAAGTGTTCACCGGCTTTGCCCGGGTGGCCAACATACTGGTGGCCGAAGGTGGGCCAGCCATGACGCTCGAGGCCAAGACCATGCAAGGCCGCATGCCCAAACAGGGTCGGCAGGTGCCTAAATAGGCTTGCGGCGGCTTTTCCGCCTCTTTCTCCCCGTTTACGAGGCGTGGTCCGCGCAGGGGACGAAAAGCCAATTGCTTGGCTTTTCGAACAACGAACGCCCGGCAGGGCAATTGGGGGCGGCGCCAGCGCTTCGCAATTGGCATCGGACGCTTGAAGTTCATATCCGCTCTCAATCCGCCACGTCAGCGCGCCGTCCCTCATCCGCCTGCCGGCACTTCTCCCCGTGAACGGAAAAGGGATGCTCATCCCGCCACAAACACGCGGCGCTGGAAGCGCGCCTGGTGGTAGGTGCAGTAGCTTTTCAGCGCCCCAGTCCGCATGCCGCAGCACAGCATGTCGGCGTCCGGCCGGCCGCCCGGCACGTCGTTATCGGGGTCCTCTTGCAGCGCCAGGTCCAGCGGCGCGCGGCAGCGGGAAAACAGGCAGTCGATGAAACGCATCGCCACGCCATGCGGCTGGCGGCCGACGGGCGCACGCGGCGGCACCGGCACCTTGAAACGGTAGGTCTCACCGTCGGCGATCAGCACGCCCACCTCGCGCACGAACAGGCGCGGCGGCAGCCACGCCGGCGAAGGGTCGCGCTTAGGCCCTGCGGCCGTCTTGCACACGCCGGGACCGCTGGTGGCGGCGTCGATCATGCCGGCGGCCGGCTTGGCGCTCGCCATGCCCTGCGCCGGCATGCCATTTGCCAGCTTGCTTCCAGCATACTTGCCCGCGGCCCGCTTGGCCCCGACCGGCGGCCCCTTGCCATTGGCAAAGCCGATCGCGTCCAGCATGGCGTTGCGGTGCACGATGCCGATGATGGCATTGCGCGACACGCGCGCGCCGCGCAGCGCGCTGAATGCCATCGCGATCCTGGAGGCGCAAAGCCCGTCCTTCAGCCAGCGGGCGATCTCGTGCAATTCCGCGTCGGTATAGCTTGCCATTTCCAGACTCCATCCAAGGTTCTGCCTTCGGCCGCGCGCCGCCAGGCAGGCGGTCGGGCCCGGTTGGCCGGATCGCGGTAAGGGGTTGTGGTTCGAGGGCCGGCGGGCGCTGGCTCAGCCGGACCGGCTTCGCGGCCCGGCCGGTTCGACGAGGCGCGAAAGCCGCGCCTCGGCGGTTTTTCTGTCGGGAGCGGAAACCGCCCTGCCCGTCAGCCTGTCGATCAGGATGACGGTGCCGTCTTGGGTGCGGATGCACGACCGGGCGGGCAAGCCAGCGCCATACCGGTCGAATTGGGGGCCGGAGCCGAGGGGAGCGGCGGCTCCGGCCGTTCCGGTCGCCAGGGACGGGCGGACCGGACCCAAGGCTGGTGCATTGAAGCACCAAGCCTCGGGCTTCGCCCCGGCCGGGGAGGAGGACGGCCAGGACGGAAGGGTGCCGACAGGCGCCAGATGCGCCTCATGTGAGGCAGGCGCCTCGGCACCATGAAAGCTGGACAGGTTTTGCATGGCCATATATAAGCATAACTCAAAAATAGATGCAAGCCATTCTTTCATAGACGAGAGCCGCTTTCATCGCTCACATGAGTGCCATGGCAAAAACGGAACTGTCGATCAAGGTCGGGGCGGCGATCCGCAAGGCGCGCAAGCAGCGCGGCCTGGTCATGCGCCACATTGCCGAGCACAACGACACCGATGTCGCCGCCGTCGGCAACTGGGAAACCGGCCGCAACCTGCCCAAGACCGAGAACCTCTTGAAGACCGCCGCCTTCCTGCGCGTCGATCCGGTAGCACTCGGCAGGGGCGAGGTCGTCTTCCTCGACGATGCCGGCCCGGTCGCCGACGCCGAAATCGTCACCGATGCCGCACCCCTGCCCGCCGGGTCGATGGATATCGAGGTGCTGGGCGCGGCCGTCGGCGGCGACGATGGCGATTTCACCTTCAACGGTGAGCCAGCCGGTTACGTCCAGCGCCCGCCGGGCGTCCGCAACCTGCCGAAAGTGTTCGCGCTGCACGTGCTGAGTGATTCCATGGTGCCGCGCTACGAGCCCGGCGACCTGATCTATTGCGGCGGCCGCGACGCCGTGCCCGGCGACCACGTGGTGATCGAGACGTTTCCGGAAGAAAACGAGCGCAATGGCAAGGCCTTCATCAAGAAGCTGGTCAAGCGCACCGCGGGTGAGCTGATGGTCGAGCAGTACAATCCGCCAAAGACGCTAACCTTCAACCGCTACGCCATAAAGCACGTCTGGCGCGTGATTCCACTGAAGGAGTTGCTGGGGTATTGAAGGTGGGGCGCCTCTTCCTTCTCCCACAAGGGGAGAAGGCAGAACCAGCGCCCTTCTCAAGCCCGCCGCGACCCCTCCAGCGGCACCTCCCGGTCGCTCAGCATCCGCGCTTCGCTGCGCACCCGCTGGCGTTCGTCGATGAACGCCGCCTGGATCGTAACGGTCGCTCCCGGCAGCCCGTCGGCGCGGCAGGCCGAGCAGACGATGCGGCCCGACAAGGCGGCCAGCGGCGTATTGCCCGTCACTCCGAACCGCTTCAACTGATCGGGCCGCCACCAACGGTTGCGGCCGCAATCGGCGCACTCGACCGAGATCGAGGCGACATGCGCGATTGTTGGTTCCCTGCCTGGCAATGCCATCGCCCCTCCTTCGCCTTTTGTTCCTGATTTGTTCGCATATTCCTGCGTTTCGCGCCGGGAGTCGAGTCGCCGTTTTCAAACATTCCCAAAAGTTTTTCTTCTACATATCTTTGAGTTATGCTTATATGAACTCGTAAATGTAAGTCGGAGGCGTAAGCCACCGCCACATCAAGCCCGGGAGTGACGATGGACGCCGCCGATTTCGCCCGCGCCTGCGGTTACACCGGCGGCAGCCCTGCCCTGCTCGAAGCCTTCGAAGCCATCCGCCGCGACGGTATTGCCCACGCCCGCCAGGATCACATCAGGCGCAAGGCGATGATCGACGAGCTGAAACAGTCGGAGATATTGTTCCTGGCCGCGGTCGGCCCGGCGCTATCGGCTGGGGAAGCCATCGAGGATGCCGCCCGCGTCATCGCCTGCTGGCGCAACATGCCGCGCTGGCGCCAGGAGCGGCGCCTGCCCGATCTCGTCAGGGCCAAACAGCAACGGCTCGTGGCGCGCTACTTCCGGCGGTACAGCGAGCGGCTCTGGGCGCGCGAGGCGGCGTGAGGACTGGACCAGCCATTTGCGGGTTCCATCAGCTATCTTGTCTTTCCAGACTGCACCCGGGTGGCGATCGTTCGACGTGCATGATTTGGAATGTTCAAGACTGCCCGCTCAACGGTTCAGACCTGGATAAGGGCCGGCGCGGGAACCATCGCCGCTTTGTTCGTCGCCGGGCCTGACGGGTGCCTTCGGCGCCCTACCCTCCCAGGCCCCGCACCTCGGTCACGTCGGCGAAGCGCTCGCGATCCAAGGAAATGGCTACAAAGCCGTTGCCGGCGAGATGCAAGGTCACCTGCTCGTTGGTGATCGTCACACGTTCGACCAATCTGGCATGGTGATCCGCCAGACGTGCGGACACTTCGGTATTTACAGTGGTCCCCGCCTCATCGGAAAAGCTTATGCCAATTCCGTATCCGGGCTCGCCGCTGTCAATGCTCTTGATCGACTTTCCTACCAACCTTTCGGCTAAGGGCCCTCATGACTTCCTGCTCATCTTGGACGAATGCCTCTCCGGCGGCGTAGCCGCCCGTCCCGCCTCTCTCACCGTCTCACCCGCGACTTCAGCCACCGGTCGAACGCCACCGCCAGGATCAGGATCAGTCCGATGACGATGCTTTGCGTGTAGGAGGAGACGTTGTTGAACTGCAGCCCGTTCTGCAGCACGCCGATCAATGCCGCGCCGACCACTGTGCCGCCGACCGAACCGATGCCGCCGAACAGCGAGGTGCCGCCGATGACGACGGCCGAAATGACCGTCAACTCGTAGCCGATGCCGGCGACCGCCTCGGATGAGTTGAGCCGCGCCGACAGCACGAAGGCGGCGAGCCCGGCGAAGAAGCCGACGATGACGTAAACCGAGATCAGGATGCGGTCGACGCGCAGGCCTGACAGGCGGGCCGCCTCGGCATTGCCGCCGACGGCATAGACGGCGCGGCCATAGCGCGTGTAGCGCAGCACGATGTGGCACAGGATGGCGGCCGCCGCGAAGATGAGCGCCGGCACCGGCACGGGGCCGATCAGCCCGGTGCCGAACCAGCGCATCGAGGCGTCGAAGCCCGAGATCGGGCCGCCATTGGAGATGGTCAGCGTCAGCCCGCGAAACACCGTCAGCCCGCCCAGCGTGACGACGAAGGGCGGCACTTTCAGCCTGGTGATGACTAGCCCTTGCACGCCGCCTGCCGCCGCCCCCACAACGACGGCGGCGAGCAGCGCGGCGAACCAGCCATAGCCTTGCGTGCCGGAGGTCGACAGCGACAGCGTGTTGGCGGTGCCGCCCTTGGCCACCACGGCGGCGACCATGCCGCAGAAGGCGAGCAGCGAGCCGACCGACAGGTCGATGCCGGCGGTCAGGATGACGAAGGTCATGCCGAGCGCGATCAGCCCGGTGATCGAGATCTGCCTTGTGATGTTGAACAGGTTGATCGGGTCCATGAAGCTCGGCTTCAGCACGGTGAAGACGACGATCAGAGCCACCAGGAACAGCAGCGGCCCGAAACTCATCAAAAGCCGCGCGAAATTGATGCCGCCGCGCTGTTCCTCCGCCACGCTCATGGTGTCTCCTTGCGGTCGAGTGCCATCAGTTCCATCAGTCTTTCTTCGCTTGCCTCGACGCCCGGCATCTCGCCGGTGATGCGTCCGCGGCGCATGGTCACGATGCGGTCCGAAACCGCCAGCACCTCGGGCAGTTCGGACGAGATCATCATCACCGCAATGCCGCGCGCCGCAAGCCGCACCAGGATCTGGTGCACTTCCGTCTTGGCTCCGACATCGACGCCGCGCGTCGGCTCGTCGACGATCAGCACCTTGGGATCGCGCGCCAGCCAGCGTGCCAGGACCACCTTCTGCTGGTTGCCGCCCGACAGGCCCTCGATCGCCTGCTCGGCAGAAGCCATGCGGATCGACAGCATCTTCCTGAAGCCGGCGAGCGCATCGCGCTCGCGCCGTTCGGCCATGAAGCCGAAGCCGTTGCTGAAGCTGCCCAGCGAGGCGACGGAAAAGTTCGGCAGGATGCCGAGTGCGGCAAAGATCGCCTGGTGCTTGCGGTCTTCCGGCACCAGGCCGATGCCGAGCGCGATGGCATCGGCGGGTGATGCCGGCGCGATTTGCTTGCCGTCGAGCGTGATCGTACCCGCCGCGATGCGGTCGGCGCCGAAAATGGCGCGCGCCAGCTCCGTGCGGCCCGAGCCGACAAGGCCGGCGACGCCGAGGATTTCGCCAGCCTTGAGGTCGATGTCGACACCGTCGAGCACGATGGCGTGCGGCGCCTCGGGATCGCGCACGGTGCGCAGGCCGCGCACCGACAGCACGACATCACCCGCGACCGCGCGCTGCGTCGGCCGCGCATAGAGCTCCGATGCCGCCCGGCCGACCATCTTTTCGATGATCCTGGGCAGCGCGATTGGCCCACCCTCGCGGTTAAGATGCCCGGCCAGCCTGCCGTCGCGCAGCACCGTCATGCGATCGCAGATGGCGGAGGCCTCCTCCAGCCGGTGGGTGACGAACATGATGGCGACCTTGTCCTTGCGCAGCCGATCCATGATCGACAGCAGGCGCTGCACCTCGGTCTCGGTCAGCGCCGATGTCGGCTCGTCCATGATGATCAGCCGGCTTTTCAGCGACAGCGCACGGGCAATCTCGACCAGCTGCTGTTCGGCCACCGACAGCGCTGAAACCGGTGTCGTCGGATCGATCGACAGGCCGACGCGGGCGATGATGTCGCGGGAGTCTCGCTCCATGCGCCGCCAGCTGACCAGTCCGAGCGGACCGAGCGGCGCGCGGCCGATAAAAATGTTCTCCGCCACCGTCAGCGTCGGGATCAGGCTGAGCTCCTGATAGATGGTGACGATGCCGAGCCGCTTGGCATCCTGCGGGCTCGATGGCTGATAATCGGCCCCGTCGAAGATGATGTGCCCGCTGGAGGGCGGCATGACGCCCGACAGGATCTTCAGCAGCGTCGACTTGCCCGCGCCGTTTTCGCCAAGCAGCCCGAGGATTTCGCCGGTGCGGATGTCGAGCGAGACATCGCTCAGCGCGGTCACGCCGGAAAAACGCTTGGTGATGCCCTCGACGGCGAGCAGGATGGGCGATGGGGCGTTGGCTTCAGCTGGCGACAAGGGGTGCTCCCGGATTGCGGTTCATACCAGCCCCTGTCAGCGCTTGAACACCCCCCTCTGTCCTGCCGGACATCTCCCCCGCAAGGGGGGAGATTGGCAGCGTCATTTGTGGCGCTCTTCCTTGCAGCGTTGAAGATTTGGCGAAAGCAGAACAAACAGCCGATCTCCCCCCTTGCGGGGGAGATGTCCGGCAGGACAGAGGGGGGTGCTGTCCCGCCGGCTTTGCGAATCGGCCGATCCCCGCCAAGTTCTACTTCGTCTCGCCAATCCGCTCCGCCTTGTCGAGATTGTCCTTGCCGATGACGATCGGCGTCAGCAGCACCAGCTTCTCCTTGGGCTCGGTCTTGTCCTTGGCGAACGCCACCGCGATGCGGACCGCCGTGCGCGACTGCTCGCCGGGGAATTGCTCGACGGTGCCGGCAAGTTTGCCGTCACGCACCGCGACCAGCGCCTCGGGAAGCGCATCGAAGCCGTAGATCTTGACGTCGGTGAAGTTGCGCGCCGCGCAGGCCTCCATGGCGCCCAGCGCCATATCGTCATTGGCGCAGACGATGGCGTCCGGCTTGCCGTTGGCGGCGAGCCCCGCCTCGGTCACCGACAGCGCCTCGGCGCGGGCGAAATTGGCGGTCTGCTCGAAGACGATCTGGTACTTGTCCTTCAGGGGATCGAGCACATTGTGCACGCCCTTGTTGCGGTCGATCGCCGGGCCGGCACCCGGCTGGCCCTGCAGATGGAAGATCTTGGCGCCGTTGGGGAACGCCGCCACCATAGCCTGGGCTTCGGCCTCGCCGCCCTTGACGTTGTCGGCGCCAACATGGGCCAGAATACCCTCGACACCGTCGACGCGGCGGTCGATCGTCACCACGGGAACGCCGGCCTTGACCGCTTCCTCGATCGCCGGCGCCAGCGCGTTGACGTCGAGCGGCGAGATGACGATGGCGTTGACCTTCTGCACCAGGGCGGCCTCGATGTCGGCGGTCTGCTTGGTGGCCGAGTTCTGGCCGTCGCTTTCGGTCAAATTGACGCCCTGCGCGGCGGCTTCCGCCTTGATCTCGTTCAGCATGTGCACGAAGAACGGAAAGCCGAGATTGGGCACCGAGCCCAGGATGGTGAGCTTGTCCTGCGCAAACACCGAGGGTGCGGCAAGCATCATGGCGCCAAAGGCCGCGGACGACAGCAGGAATTCGCGTCTGTTCATGGGATCCTCCTCCACAAGAACGCACGCCCCCGAAAACCGGGATCGGTTTCAGGAAGGATCATGCGTCGGTTCAAAGTGTTGGAGCATCCTCCCTGCGCCCGAAAACGCATGCCGCTCCAGCTGGCCGCCGCTGTAAAAAAGAGCCTCCCACCGACGCCTGCGCGGGGATGCTAGCCCAGGGTCAATCATTTGTGCAACATCGATATAACAGAGCTGCCGGGCAACTTATCGGAATTGTCGGATTTTTGAATTGCGGGCTTCCTGCCCTTCGCCGATCGGCTCCGGTGCGCTGCCCCAACACCGCGTGGCGGCCGTCTCGCATGATCGGCGCGCCTGGCTTCCATTCCCTGGGTCCGGCACTATTTCTGGACAATGCGGATCGCCCAGTAGTGGCACCGGTTTTGGGAGAACGATATGCACGACAACACGGCCTGAACTTTCAAAGCCCACGATTTGGAGAATTGCATGAAGCCGCAAATCATCTGCCATATGCTGGCATCCCTTGACGGCAGCCTCCACCCGAGCCGCTACACCAGGAGCCCCGACGGCACCCTGGCCGAATGGTCGAGCCTCTATGAGCATATCCACAATGACCTCGCGGGCGACGCCTGGATCGTCGGCCGCGTCACCATGGCCGAGATGAGCAAGGCCGTCGCGCATCCGCCGGCCAATGCCGGCAAGGTCGACCGGCCCTATCATTTCGCGCGGGCCGGTGCGGGCATTTATGCCGTGGCGCTCGATACCTCGGGCAGGCTTCACTTTTCCAAACCCGACATCGGCGGCGACCATGTCGTGGTGCTGCTCGGGCGTGACGTCGCGGACAGCCATCTGGCCGAGCTCGCCGCCGACGGCGTGTCCTATGTCGTCGCGGAAACCGCCGACATCGATCTCTCGGCGATGGTCGAGGTTCTCGGCCGCGAATTCGGCATCCGCAGGCTGCTGCTCGAGGGCGGTGCCGGCATCAACGGTTCTTTCCTCGCGGCAGGGCTCGTCGATGAGTTGAGCCTTCTCGTCGCGCCGGCGCTCGACGGGCGCGCGGCAAACCAGGGTTTCGTCGAGTTCGGCGAGAGCGGCCTGGCGGGCAAGACGCAGTTGTCCCTGAAGAGCTGCGAGGCGCTGACGCACGGGGTCGTCCATCTGCGCTACGCCGTCACGCCTGGTTGAGCGCTCGCAAAACGGCCGGTAACCTGACTGTTACCAGCCGTATCTCGCCAGCCTTGTCGCCGAGGCTTCAGCCCGTCAGGCGGCGTATTGCATGGCTTCGAGATCGGCGATCAGCGTCGGGCCGGTCGGATGCCAGCCGAGCCGAGCCTGGGTCAGCTGGCTGGAGGCCGGCAGATCCATGGACGCGAACATCCCCATCCAGCCGAAATGCTCCGCCGCCTTTTCCGGCGGTATCGAAACGACCGGCAATTTCAGGCCCCGGCCAACCGTCGCGGCGATCTCGCGCACCTCGACGCCTTCCTCGCCGACGGCGTGATAGCGCGCGCCGGGCTGCCGCTTTTCCACGGCGAGACGATAGAGGCGCGCCGCGTCGAGGAGATGGCCCGCGGAGAAGCGATTGCGGCCTTCGCCGACATAGGCCGAGACGCCCTTCTGACGCGCGATCTCGATAAGCGGCGAGATGAGGCCCTGTTTGACCGGGTTGTGGACCTGCGGCAGCCGCACCACCGACAAATTGACGCCTGCCTCCAGCAAGGCATTGCCGGCCAGTTCCGACGCGATGCGCGGATTGGGATGGCTGGTGTTGAAGACGTCCTCGCTGGCCAACTGGCCGTGTCCGGGGCCGCCCATGCCGACGCCGGAGGTGATCACCAGCGGCCGGTCGGATCCGGCGAGTGCGGCGCCGAGTGCCGCGATGACGCGCTTGTCCTTTTCGCAGTTGTCGGCAAACCGCGAAAAATCATGATCGAACGCCGTATGGATCACGGCCTCCGCCTTGGCCGCGCCGTCACGCAAGCCCTCGGGATCCTCGAGGGTTCCGCGATGCACTTCGGCGCCGGCTGCGGCAAGCGCCTCGGCGCCGGCGTCGGAGCGGGTCACGCCGACCACCTGGTGGCCCGCGTTGATGAGTTCGGGAACAATCGCCGACCCGATGAAACCGGTCGCGCCGGTGAGAAAGATACGCATGCAAAATCTCCTGCATAGTTGCCTGCGTAATATTGCTGGTCTATTATTCTATTAAAGTAGTGACCCTATCATGGTATAATGGCTAACAGGATGCCCTCCAATTCCGCCGGCTCACTGGCAGCGTTCCTGAAAGACCGGCGCACCCGGCTCGATCCCGCATCGTTCGGGTTTTCCGGGCGCAGGCGCACGCCGGGGCTGCGCCGCGAAGAGGTCGCCCAGCGCGCCAACATCAGCCCGACCTGGTACACCTGGCTGGAACAGGGCCGAGGCGGTGCGCCCTCGGCCGATGTCCTCAACCGCATCGCCAAGGGCCTGCTGCTGACCGAGGCGGAACGCGAACATCTTTTCATGCTCGGGCTGGGGCGCCCGCCCGAGGTCCGCTACAGGGGCGTCGAGGGCGTCAGCCCCCGGCTGCAGCGCCTCATCGACACGCTCGATGCCAGCCCCGCTTTGATCAAGACCGCCACCTGGGACGTCGTTGCCTGGAACCGCGCCGCGCAGGTCGTGCTGACCGACTACAGCGCCCTGCCCGCCGGCCAGCGCAACATCCTGCGCTTCATGTTCCGCAGCCCTGTCATCCGTGCCAAGCAGCACGATTGGGAAGGCCTCGCCCGTTTCGTGGTGGGAGCGTTCCGCGCCGATGCGGCCCGCGCCGGCGCGGTCTCAGAGGTCGCCCAGCTCGTTGACGAGCTTTGCAGCGTCAGCCCCGAGTTTGCCGCGCTGTGGCGCGAAAACGACGTGCTCAGCCACGGCGACGGGACAAAGCGCCTGAAGCACCCGGAACTCGGCGATATCGAGCTGGAATATTCGGGGTTCGCGGTCGACGGCCGGCCGGATTTGAGCCTGACCGTCTACAACCCGGTCGACAGCGCCGTCGCCGATCGTATTCGCGCGCTGGCTCTCGCCCGACACCCCAAAGAGTAAGGGCAGGATGACCCATCCGCCGCGATGACGCCCGCCGCCCTCAAGCGCGCTCGCAGACCGCCTTCAGGATCTGCAAGGTCGGCCCCCAGTAGAGATTGGCATGCCAGACGCTGGCCGGCGCGGCGGCGATGACGATTGTCTTGATGATCGGCGCGGCAGACTCATTCATGCGGTGCAAGTCTACCGCGTATGCAGCGGCGACAATATCGCCGTTCCAGGCGGTGCGGATGCCTTCACTGCTTCATGCCCTGCGCACGAAGGCAGCAGCACGGCTTGCGAAGCCATCGCGGCCCGTGGCATCTGTCGGCTCCACCAACACAGACGGCACCATGACACCACGGCGGACACCACCAAGCGGCAGGCAGGCGGCGCCCGGCGTCAGCTTAAACCGCGCGCTGTCGAAGCTCGGCCTGTGCTCGCGCACGCAGGCCGAGGTGCTGATCGCGGAAGGCCGCGTGCGCGTCGGCGGCAAGGTGGTGCGCAATGCCTCACTGCGCGTCGACCTCAACCGCGACCGCATCGTCCTCGACGGTGAGCAAATTGTTGCCGAGCGCAAGGTCTATCTCATCCTCAACAAGCCGCGCGGGCTGGTCACCACCCGCGACGACCCGCAACAGCGCGACACCGTCTATGCCTGCCTCGAAGGGCTCGATTTACCCTTCGTCTCTCCGGTCGGCCGCCTCGACAAGGCCAGCGAAGGCCTGCTGTTGATGACCAACGACACACAATTTGCGAACCGGCTGATGGATCCGGCCTCGCATTTGCCCAAGACCTACCACGTGCAGATCGGCACGGTGCCGGATGAGGCGATGCTGGACAAGTTCCGCGCGGGCGTGACCGTCGACGGCGAGACCCTGACCGCCAGTTCGATCGAGCTTTTGCGCAGCGGTGGCCGCACCGCCTGGCTGGAGATCGTGCTCGACGAAGGCCGCAACCGCCACATCCGCCGCCTGCTCGCGGCGCATGGCATCGAGGTGCTGCGCCTGATCCGCATCGCCATCGGCCGGCTGCAGCTTGGCGACCTCGCCAAGGGGAGCGCGCGGCATCTAACGCCGGAGGAACTCGCGCTGCTGAGCGGGTAAGCGAACGGGCTCAAGGTAGCGTTCTGTGGCGGTGGGTTCTTGAGAGCGCCGCAGAAAAAACTTTTGCACCTCACCGATGATTCCCACCCACCTCCGCTGTCTTCACCTACAGGCACCGGAATCCTCCGGGCCGCAAAAGCGAGGTGATCCATGGGATCGTTACAAGGTCAGAATGTCGTTGTTGTTGGAGGCAGCCGGGGTGTCGGCCGCGCCATCGTCGAAACGGTGTTGAGCGAGGGCGCGACCGTGCTCGCCGTCGCCCGTGGCACGGAACCCCTTCAGGAACTGTCCTGGGAGCACCCCAGGGTGAAGACGCTTGCCGCCGACGCCACGCAGGACACGGCGCCCGAGGCGGTGTTCGCAGCGCTGCAGCCTGACGTGCTGGTGATCTGCGCCGGCGCGCTGGCCCCATCAGCGCCTATCCCGGAACAAAACTGGGAGGACTTTTCCGCCAACTGGGACATGGACGTCAAGGCATCCTTCCTGTTCTGCAAGGCGGCACTCCAGGGCAGGCTGAAGCCGGGCAGCCGCGTAGTGCTGATTTCCAGCGGCGCCGCGCTCAGCGGCGGGCCGCCGAATTCCGGCGGCTATTCCGGCGCCAAGCGCATGCAGATGTTTCTTGCCGCCCACAGCCAGAAGGAGGCCGACCGGCTGGGCCTTGGCCTTCGCTTCATGGCGCTAGTGCCGATGCGCATCATGGCCGGCACCGGCGTCGGCCAACACGGCATTACAGGCGTTTCGGCCTATCTCGGGATCAGCCCGGCGGATTTTCTGGCCAGCATGACCGATGTGCAGACGCCGGCCGATGTCGGGCGCGCCGTGGTCACGCTCGCCGGCGGCAGGCTGCAAGGCGTCTCCTTCACGGTGAGCGGCAGCGGCCTTGCGGCGGCAGCATGAGGCGCGCAGGATGCCGGCCGAAATCAGCACTGCAGGCTCGCTATGACAGATGCTCCCGGCCCGCTTGAGCCGCTGGGCCAGCCGATCCTCGATCGGCTGGCCTTCGAGCGCCTGACAACGGCCCACCGCCGCGAGCTCAAGCTGCACTGCTACCGGATGATGGGTTCGCTGCACGAGGCAGACGACCTCGTCCAGGAGACGTTCCTGAAAGCCTGGCGCGGCCGTTCGCAATTCGACGGGCGCGGTTCGCCGCGCGGCTGGCTCTACACGATCGCTACCAACAGTTGCCTCAACGCCATCAAGGCAAGATCCACGGCGTATCGCATTCTCGAACCGCCCGGACGGCCGCCGACCGAGGGGCGCGCCGCCGGCGGACCCGCCGCCGAGCTCGCATGGCTGGAGCCCTACCCGGACGTCGAGCTGCCCGATCTCGTCGACGGCGAACCCGGTCCGGAAGCGCGCTACGAGACCCGCGAAGCCGTGCAGCTTGCCTTCGTCGCCGCGATCCAGCTTTTGCCGCCCAGGCAGCGCGCCGCCCTTTTGCTCTGCGATGTCCTGGGCTGGTCGGCGCTCGAGACGGCGCAATTGCTGGGCGGCTCAACCACCTCGATCAACAGCGCCCTGCAGCGTGCCCGCGCAACGCTGGTGACGCGCTATCCCCAAGGACGACCCCTACAGCGCGATCGGCCCAACCGCGAGGAGCGCCTGCTGCTCGAGCGCTACATGCAGGCCTGGCAGGCCGCCAATCTCGACGACTTCGTCGAATTGCTGCGCGAGGACGCCACCTACCACATGCCGCCATGGCTGGACTGGTACCGGGGACGCCGGGCGATCCGAACTTTCTTCGAGACTGTCTGGGCCAATTTCGCCGGCTACCATGCGGTCGCCACCAGGGCCAACGGCCAGCCCTCCGTCGCGATCTATGCGCGGCGCCACCAGGATCCCGAGTGGCGCGCGCAGTCACTGCATGTGATCGAGCCGGCCGACGGCCAGATCGCCTCGCTGACTGTTTATGTTGGTCCGCTCGGTCCCGACCTGTTCGCCGCCTTCGGCCTGCCGCCCGTCTGGCCCGAGCCGAACAAATGATCATCGCATCCATCTCCTGACAGAAAGCTGCCGAGGCGATCAGGAAGTTCGACAAGCAGAGACATTTGGAATTGGCCGAAGCATCCCCCAACCACGGGGCGGAGCAGGAGCGAAGATCCGTCGCGAAGACCCGTGAAATGCAGCGGACACAATTCTGCACCGTAGCAACGCTTTGAAGTCGCGGCATGGATCCCCGGGTCTGCGCTGCGTCGCTGCGCTCCTTGCTTCGCCAGAGGATGACGAAGCGACGGCGTGTTGCGCCGAGCCGGCGTTGCTGCCGCCCTACTTCTGGTTCCATTTCCGAATGACCGGTTCGCCCAGATCGTGCTCGTAGCCGAGCACGCTGATGCTGGCCGTGTCGAGCACGAACAGCGCGCCGCCTTCGGGTGGCAGGCCGATCCAGCGCGCCGCGAGCACGCGCAAAAAATGCGCGCTGGAAAACACCAGTATCGAGCCGCCAGCTTCACGAAGCTGTCTGATGATAGCATCCGCCCGCGCACCGACATCGGCCGCCATCTCGCCCTTCGGGCAACCGTCGCGAAACACATTCCAGCCGGGCCGCTCGGCTTGGATCTGTTTTGTCGTCAGCCCCTCATAGGCGCCGTAGTCCCATTCCTGCAGATCGTCCTTCTTGACGCTCTCGGAACCGAAGCCGGCCAGCACGCTGGTGTTGTAGGCGCGCTGCGACGGGCTCGACCACACGGCCGCAAACGACAGGTCTTTCAGGCGATCCGCGACACCGCGCGCGGCCGCCTCGCCGGCCGGCGTCAACGGCATGTCGGTGCGGCCGGTATGCCGCCCCGAAAGGCTCCACGCCGTCTCGCCATGCCGGACCAGATGGATTTGGGGAAACGCGCTGCCCATGAGATGCCTTTCGATGTCGCGAGCACCTTAGGGGACGATATGGGAAAGGGGAATTCGGTTGGTACAAAGTGCGTGGTCGCCTGGCCTTGATCCGCGTCAGGCTGGACCTGTGAGGAGCCCTATACCGCAACTATATCAGGGGTAGCCGCTTCAAGGCTCCCGCCATCCAAGGGCATCGGCCCTTGCTCAACAGGTCGAGATCATCATGTACAAACATCTGCTCATTGCCACCGACGGATCGGAACTGGCCGACAGGGGCGTTGCCCACGGCCTGGCGCTGGCCAGCGGCATTGGTGCCGCCGTCACTTTCATCACCGTCTCCGAACAATTCCCGGTCTTCGCCTGGGGCGGCGCCATGGCCGGCTTTGCCGCGGGCGATGAACTGGCCGCCTACCAGGAAGAGGCGCGCAAGTATGGCAAGGAGGTTCTCGACAAATGCAAGGCATCGGCGGACGCGGCCGGCGTCTCCGCAGAGGTCGTGCATGTCGAGGACAAGAGGCCCGCCGAGGCGATCCTGGAGCTGTCGCAGGCTCGAGGCTGCGACTTGATCGTGATGGCCTCGCACGGGCGTCGCGGACTGGGCAAGCTGCTTCTGGGAAGCCAAACGACGGAAGTGCTGTCCTACACCGAAATCCCGGTGCTGGTGGTGCGCTAAACCTGTCCGCAAATCTCAGCCGCGCGACTGTAATGACAATGTCATTACAGTCTGCTATGATCTGGACGAAGAAGGGAGCTATTCATGCCACCGTCACATCATCCGCTGCCGAAGAGCGTTCCGCTCAATATCCGCGTCAAGCCGGAAGTTCGTAATCTGATCGACCGTGCAGCGGAACTGCTCGGCAAGAATCGCACCGACTTCATGCTTGAAGCGTCGCAACGGGCCGCAGAGGACGCGTTGCTCAACCGGCTTGTGTTCACCGTCGAGCCGGATGTCTACGCTGCGTTTCTGACCCGTCTCGACGCGCCGCCGCAATCGAACGATCGGTTGCGCCGCACCATGACGACAAACGCTCCATGGGACGCTGCGTGACGCTGTCGGCCCCGGTTCCGCTCGCGGAACATCACGAACTCAGCGAATTTTTATCGGGCATACCCTCACTCGACGATTGGTTGAAAAAACGTGCCCGGACCAATCAGGCGGGCGGTGCATCCCGTACCTATGTGACCTGCGATGGCAACCGTGTCGTTGGCTACTACGCCATTGCCAGCGGCGGCGTGAAGATGGTCGAAGCTCCTGGTCGCTTCCGGCGCAATATGCCCGATCCGATCCCGGTTGCGGTGCTGGGCAGGTTGGCGGTCGACAAGGCACATCATGGCCGAGGCATCGGTCGTGCGCTCGTGAGGGATGCCGGTCTACGGATACTCCAGGCCGCTGAGATACTGGGAATCAGAGGCATATTGGTGCACGCCATATCCGAAGACGCCCGAGCCTTCTATCTGGCTGTCGGATTCGAGCCTTCTCTGGTCGAGCCATTGACGCTGATGGTCACGCTCGCCGATCTCAATGCGAGTCTCAGCTGACGATCGCGGGCTGCAAAGCGTCCGCTAGCGCAGAGCCTCGCCCACAAGATATACCCCCAGCGCCATCAGCCCGACGAAGAACATCTTGCGGAAGGTCTCGACGCTCATCTTCTGGCGCAGCGCCTGGCCGGCGAACATGCCGGCCAGAGCCGGCGCCAGCGCTAGGATCGACCCCGCCAGTTGAGCCGTCGGCGATGCCAGAGCGCCGGTCCTGAACAGCCCGATGGCGAGCGCTGCCGTCGACACGGTGAAGGACAGGCCAAGCGCCTGGATCAGGTCTTCCCTCCCCAGCCGCAGCGATTGCAGATAGGGCACCGCCGGGATGACGAAGACGCCGGTGGCGCCGGTGACCAACCCGGTCGCCACGCCGACCAGCGGCGACGCCCACACTTCGTGGTGCACCGGCGTGATGAAGCCTGCCTTGGCGAGGCCGACAAGCGCATAAAGCACCAGCGCCGCGCCCAGCCCCGCCGAGGCCACGCCCGTATGCGTGCCGGTCAACAGGCCGGCACCGGCTACGGTGCCGAGCACAATTCCGGCCGTCATCGTCCATAGCCGCCTGCACAGGCCGCCAAAGGATGGCCCAGTCAGCAATTGCCAGAGATTGGTGACCAGCGACGGGATCAAAAGCAAAGCGGCGGCCTGCGCCGGCGGCATCGTCACCGCCAGCAATCCCATCGCCACGGTCGGCAAGCCCATGCCGACGACGCCCTTGACGAAGCCGGCTGTCAGGAAGACGGCGCCGATCCAGGCGAGGACGCCGGCGCTCAGCATGGTGGCATCTTCAGGGCGGGATCAGTCATGCAGCAGCATGTCCGTGGCGTCGGCATCCGGGCTGGCGGCCTCGGGTGTGGCTTTTGCCGGCGCGGCATCGCGGCTGACAGGAGTCGTCGCCGCGCATCTCTGCAAGCCGGGCTCCGCCCGCGCCATGGCAAAGCAGGCCACCGCAATTGCCAGCGCAATCGCCGCGCCTTCAAGAAGGCCGAACCGGCCCGATGCTCGTTCGCTCATCACAGACCTCTACGCAAAACTGTTTGACGAAGATCTCGGCCGATCACAATGTGGAAGTTGCGTTGCCAGCCTTCGTCCAGAGCGAAGGCTGGCGCAAGGAACCGACCGCCTCCCCCGGGGCGCCGGACCGTTTGCAGGAGCAAAAAAATGCGCTTCGATCTGGTCGATCTCCGGCTGTTCCTGCTGGTGGCCGAGCGTGGCAGCATCACCCATGGCGCCGAGCTTGCCGGACTGGCCCTGGCGTCGGCCAGCGCCCGCATCAAGGGCATGGAGGAGCGGCTCGGCGCGCGGTTGCTGGAGCGCCGCCGCCGTGGCGTGGTGCCGACGGCGGCCGGACAGGCGCTGCTGCACCATGCAAGGGCGGTGCAGAACCAGATCGAGGCGATGGCCGGCGACCTCGCCGCCTATGCCACGGGTCTCCGCGCCCGCGTGCGGTTGATGGCCAACACCGCCGCCACAGCCGAGTTGCTGCGCGACATCCTGCCTGCCTTCCTTGCCGCGCACCCCGGGATCGACATCGATCTCGACGAGCGCCCCAGCCACGAGATCGCGCAAGCCGTGGCCAGCGGCACGGCCGATCTCGGCATCGCCGCAACCTGGGCCGGTCTGTCGCATCTCGAGCAGAAACCGTTCTTCATCGATCGGCTGGTGGTGATCGCCGCGCGGAACTGGCCTGGTCTTCCAGGCTTGCGTGCAGCCAGTCTCAGCGACGTGCTCGGCGAGCCGTTCGTTGGCCTCAGCACTGGCCATGCGCTGCAGGAGCACATCGCCCGCCAGGCCGCCCGCCTTGGCGGCCATCTGCATTTTCGCGTCCGCGTGCCCGGCCTCGACAATGTCTGCCGGCTGGTCGCGCAAGGTGCGGGCATCGCCGTCGTGCCGGAAAGTGCGGCGCGCCGTTCGGCGCGGACGCTGCGCACATTGCGGCTGACCGACGACTGGGCGACGCGCCAGCTCAACCTCTGCGCCCGCCGCTTCGACGATTTAACGCCGCAGGCAAAACTGCTGGCGGCAGCGCTGGTCTGAAGCGGCGCCGCTATCCCCATCAACACTGAATCATTGCCTTGCATTTCAAAAATTCGTGACGTAGCTTGTTTGCACATTGGCAAAAAAATTGCCAAAGTTTTTTCCTTTTATGAAAGACGGGGACTTTGCGGGAACATCTCGATCTGACCGATCGGCGGCTGGTCAAACAGCTGTCGCAGGATGCACAGCCGGGCATCAACCGCATCGCCGAGATCTTGGCGATTTCGGTGCCGACGGTGCGCACGCGTCTGCGCAACCTGCTCGACCGCAACCTGCTCAAGATCGTCGGACTGCTTAACCTGACCGAGCGCCCCGAACTGATCTCGGCCATTGTCGGCATCAACGCCCAGGGGCGCGGCCGGGCCCGCGAGCTGGCGCAGCGTATCTCCGAACTGCCCTTCGTCAACTCGGCCTCGGTGGTCACCGGGCGCTTCGACATCATCGTCGATGTGACGGTGGCCGGCGACGTCGCCGATCTCTACCGCGTCACCAGCGAGCTGATCCCTGGCGCCGGCGAACCGGGCGAAGTCGTTCGCAGCGAGACCTTCGTCGTCATGGCGTCCTGCAACAAATGGGTCAGCCTGCCGGAAGGCTGCTGGTCGGACGATCGCAAGGAGCCGGCATGAAGGTCGCGGTTCTCGGCGGCCTCGGCCTGCAAGGCCGCGCGGCGATCGCCGACCTCGTCGCCAGCAACGGCGTCGAGGAAATCGTCTGCGTCGACACCGCAGCGGACGGCCCGGCCCGGCTTGCCGGCCTGACCGATCTTGCCCGCGTACGCTTCGTCGTGCCTGAAGGCGCGATCGGCCCGGCGCTGGCCAATGTACTTGATGATGTCGACGCCGTCATCGACCTGTTGCCGCAGCCATTGATGCACGAGGCGGTTCAGGCCGCGATCACCACCCGCACGCCCTTGGTCACCACAAATTACGCCAAGTCGATCGCCGACCTGGCGCCGGCCGCAGAACAGGCCGGCGTCTCGATCATGACCGAATGCGGGCTCGACCCCGGCATCGACCTCGTGCTCTACGCGCGCGCCGCCAGGCAGTTCGACTCTATCACAGCAATCGATTCCTATTGCGGCGGTATCCCCGAGCCGAAGGCGATGGCCAAACCACTGTGCTACAAGGTGAGCTGGAATTTCGACATGGTCCTGGTCAGCCAGAACCGCGACAGCGTGATGATCGAGGATGGCGAACGCGTCGCGGTGCCGGCCGGCCAGCAGCACGCCAATCCCTTCATCCATGAGATCGAAGTCGCGGGCCTCGGCAGGCTGGAAGCCTTCCCCAATGGCGATGCGCTGCATTATGTCGAGATGCTGGACGCAGCCAAGGGGTTGCGCCGCTCCGGCCGATACACGCTGCGCTGGCCGGGATGGTCGGCCTTCTGGGCGCCGCTGAAGGAACTCGGCTTCCTCTCCGAAGACAAGGTGCCTGGCACCTCCAACAGTCCGCGCGAATTCCTCGGCCGGCTGCTCGGGCCCCAATTGCAATATGGCCCCGGCGAAAAGGATCTTTGCGTGATGCGCAATGTCTTTTCCGGGCTCGAAGACGGCCGCGCCAAGACGGTGACGTCGGACCTGATCATCGAGCGCGACCTGGCTTCGGGCCTGTTCGGCATGAGCCTCGGCGTCGGCTATCCCGCCAGCATCGTGGCGCAGATGCTGGCGCGTGGCGAGATCACCAGACCCGGCTTGCTCAATCCGCTGCTCGATGTGCCTGACGAGCCCTTCTTCGACGAGCTTGCCAGACGCGGCATCAAGGTCACCGAAACGGTGGCCTGGGACTGAGGATTTTCGAACGGTGGCCGCCGCCGACAACGGCGCCGCCGCTCAAAAAAGCACCCCCAAAGGGTGAAAAATAACGAAGACGTGGAACAATAAAACAAGGAGGACTACCAAAATGAAGATTGCCAGACTTTTCATCGCCGGACTTGCGCTCGCTGGGCTCACCACTGCCGCCACAGCCGGAACACTGGACGACATCACCAAGCGCGGCGAACTGCGCGTCGCCGTGCAGACCCAGGGACCTCCCTTCTCACTGGTCGGCGCCAATGGCGAACGCACCGGCAGTTCGGTTGAACTCGCCGAACTGATGGCCAAGGAAATGGGTGTCAAGATCACCTTCCTCGACTTCGACTGGGACGGGCTGATCCCGGCGCTGCTTTCGGGCAAGGCCGACTTGCTGGTCGCCGACATGACGCCGACGCTGGCGCGCGGCATGAAGGTCGCCTTCACCACGCCTTACATGTATACGGGCAGCACCGTCTTCACCAAGGCCGACAGCAAGTTCAAGACCACCGAGGATTGCAAGGCCAAGGGCACCAAGATCGCCGTGCTGCTGGGCGCCACGGGCGAAAAGGAAGCCAAGACCGCCTTCCCCGATGCCGATATCAAGAGTTACAAGGGCGGCGGTCCGCTGCTGCTCGACGCCGTCAACAACGGCCAGGCCGATTGCGGCGTCAACGACATCTCGGCGGTCAAGGGCCAGTCGACCGCTTATCCGGCCGGCTCCTTCACCATCATGCCGGACCTTTTGTCGAAGGAACCGCTTGCCTTCGCCACCCGCTATGACGAGCCGGAACTGCTGGTCTGGATGAACCTGTTTCTCAACCAGGTCAGCATCGACGGCCGCCTGCAGAAGAACCTCGACTACTGGGTCAATTCCGACGCCTGGAAGAAAGACCACTGAGGAATTAGCAAGTAAGGGAGTAGCGAATAGGGAGTAGCGAGTAGGGAATGGCCGTTCCGGCCATGCTCTGCTGCTCCCTACTCCTCTACTCCTCTACTCCTTATTCGCTACTCGCTACTCGCTATTCGCTATTCGCCCTTCCCTCTTCACCGCCGCGCGCCCATGCTCGAAAATTTCAGCTTCCGCACCATCGTCGAATATCTGCCTCTGTTTGGGCAGGGCCTGATCACGACCGTCTGGCTGTCGGCGCTGTCCTTTGTCGGCGCGCTCATTGTCGGCATCGTGCTGTGCGCCATGAACCTGCAGCGCGGCTGGCTGTTTCGCGTGCCGGCCAAGGCCTATATCGACGCGGTGCGCGCCACGCCCTTGCTGGCGCAGCTCTATTTCCTCTATTTCGGCTTGCCCCGGCTCGGCTTCGTCCTGCCCGAACTGGTCGTCGGCATCCTGGCGCTATCGCTCAACAGCGGCGCCTATATCACTGAAATCATTCGCGCCGGCATCCTGTCGATCCCGCGCGGCCAGGTGGAAGCCAGCGTCGCCTCGGGCATGACCTATGTCCAGCGCATGCGCCTGGTCGTCCTGCCGCAAGCCTTCAAGGTGACGATCCCGCCGCTGCTCGGCCAGGCGATCGTGCTGGTCAAGGATTCCGCACTGCTGTCACTGATTTCGGTTTCCGAACTGACGCGCGCCGGCCAGCTGCTCGCCTCCGACCGCTTCATGCCGGCGGAAGGTTTTCTCACCATCGCCGCCTTCTACCTGCTGCTCTATTACGGACTGAAGGGACTGGCTGGCCTCTCCAGCCGCTGGCTCGGCACCGCGGGGGCGCGGACATGATCTGGCAACAGTTGCAAAGCCTCGCCGGCTCCTATCCACTGGCCCTGCGCGGCCTCGGCATGACCGTGGTGCTGTCGCTGATCAGCCTGGTGCTCGGCACCTCGCTCGGCTTCGGCCTCGGCATCCTGCGCACCGGCGGCAACCGGTTGATATCAGGCGCCATCGGCGCCTGGGTCGATCTGATCCGCGGCACGCCGTTCCTGGTGCAGATCTTCCTGATCTTCTTCATCCTGCCGGAGTTGGGCATCGAGCTCGACGCCTTCACCGCAGGCATCATCGCGCTGACCAATCTGGCCGCGTGCTTCATCTGCGAGATCGTCGCCGCGGGCATCCGCTCGGTACCGACCGGCCAGGTCGAGGCGGCACTCGCGTCGGGCCTGTCGCGCTGGCAGCGCATGCGCCAGGTGGTGCTGCCGCAGGCGATGCGCATCGTGCTGCCGCCGCTGGTCGGGCAGTATGTGCTGCTGATCAAGGATTCTTCCGTCGTCTCGGCGATCGGCCTCACCGACCTCACCCGCGTCGGCTGGCTGGTGGTGCAGCGTGTGCCGAACGGCCTCTTGGTCTTCTTCCTCGTTGGCGTCGGCTATTTCATCGTCTGCTATCCCCTGATCATGCTTGCCCGCCGGCTCGAACGCCGCATGGGTGCGGCGCATGGCGAGGTGCAGCTGTGACAGCGAATTCCAAAGGGCCAACAGCCATGAGCAACCCAAGCCTGACAAAAACCGGCATGATCGACTTTCGCGGCGTCAACAAATGGTTCGGCTCGCTCAACGTGCTGAAGGACATTACGCTGAGCGTCGAGCCGCGCGAAGTGGTCGTCGTTTGCGGCCCGAGCGGCTCGGGCAAGAGCACGCTGATCCGCTGCGTCAACGGCCTGGAGGCGATCAAGGACGGCGACCTCGTAGTCGACGGCCAGCGCCTCGGCGATCCCGCCACCAACATGACGCAGTTGCGCACCGAGATCGGCTTCGTCTTTCAGGCGTTCAACCTCTACCCGCACAAGACCGCGCTCGAAAACGTGACGCTGGCCCCCATCCATGTCCGCAAGATCCCGCGCGCCGAGGCCGAAAAGGCCGGCCGCGAATTACTGGCCAAGGTCGGGCTGGCCGACAAGGTCAATGCCTATCCGGCGCAGCTCTCCGGCGGCCAGCAGCAGCGCGTGGCGATCGCGCGCTGCCTCGGCATGCGGCCCAAGATCATGCTGTTCGACGAGCCGACCTCCGCACTCGACCCCGAGATGATTTCCGAAGTGCTCGACGTCATGGTGGCGGTCGCCGAGGAAGGCATGACCATGATGGTGGTGACGCACGAGATGGGCTTTGCCCGCAAGGTCGCCCAGCGCGTGGTGTTCATGGACGCCGGCGCCATTGTCGAAAGCGGCACGCCCGACGAGTTCTTCTCCCACCCCAAGACCGACCGCAGCCGAGCTTTTCTGAGCAAGATTCTCAGGCATTAAGGCGCGGTGTGGAGCCTGTCAGTCGATGGCTCTCTCTCGGGCGGCCGGTAACGATCCCACTGTTATCGTTGCTGAAAAGGCCAATATCCAGGGTGCGATTCACTGCCATTCCCGCCAAATCGCACGGATCTTGGTAGCAAACGCACTTCGCCCGTCACAGATGTCGTTCGATGTCCATTCGTTGATGCAGGATGCGGATGACATCTAGGATCATTTCGGATTGACGGAAGAAAACGAAGTGTTGACCGAGGGGATATTTGAAATAGTTCTCGCGCACTTCGGTGCGGCGGCCGTTTTTGACGCCGCTGGCCAAGGCCTCGATAGCACCGATCAGATCGTGGTGATACCGATCCGCTTGTTCAAGCGACCAGTGTTTGAACGTGTAGAGCCAGATATCTTCCAAGTCAGCTTCGGCGAGCGGTGAGAGTCGATATTGGCGGCTCTCATTTGGCATGCTTGGCCCGCATCTTCCTCAGGAATGCAGTGCTATCGAAGGCAACGGGTACGCCAGATTCCTCGCCGGCAATGAGTGCGTTTTGCAAGGCACGGACCTTGGCCTCATGCTCTTCGAGCAACCGCAGGCCTGCACGCACGACATCACTCGCCGAACCGTAACGGCCTGTCTGAACCTGCGTATCGATAAAGCCGGCGAAATGGTCGCCAAGGGAAACAGAGGTATTTCGGGACATGAGCTTCACCCTGAGGTAACGATGCAAACATATACCAAAAATTGGTATATGTCCATGTTGTGGCGCCCAGAAGGGGTAAGGTCCCGGTCGGTCGACGGACTCCAAATGGCAAGGGCGCGCCCGCGCCCTTAGAGTTCCCTAGTGGGATCGGCGCCGGCCGCGCCCCCAAAAAATGTCAAACACTACTCGGCCGCCTCATACCCGGCGATGCCCTTGATCTCCAAAAAATCCTCGAGCCCGTATTCGGCGTATTCGCGGCCATTGCCCGACTGCTTGTAGCCGCCGAACGGCAGGCCGGCATCCCACTCGGGATAGTTGATGTAGACATTGCCGGTGCGCATGCGCGCCGCCACTTCACGCGCCTTCTTCATGTCCTTGGCCTGGATGTAGGAGGCGAGGCCATAGACGGTGTCGTTGGCGGTGGCGATCACCTCGTCGACGCTGTCATAGGGCATGATCGTCAGCACCGGCCCGAAGATCTCCTCGCGGGCGATGCGCATGTCGTGGGTGACGTCGGCGAACACCGTCGGCCTGACATAGTAGCCGCGGTTGAGTTCGGCCGGACGGCCGGGGCCACCGGCGACCAGCGTCGCACCCTCGTCGATGCCGGCTTGGATCAGGTCCTGGATCTTGTCGAATTGGATCTGGCTGACCACCGGGCCGAGCTTGGTGCCCGCCGCATCGGCGGGGCCGACGGTGAATTTTTCCGCAGCCGCCTTGGCATAGCCGGCAGCCTCGTCATGGCGGTCGCGCGGCACGAACATGCGCGTCGGCGCGTTGCAGGACTGGCCGCTGTTGCTGAAGCAACTGGCGACGCCCTTGGTGACGGCGCTTGCGAGATCGACGTCTCCGAACAGGATGTTGGCCGACTTGCCGCCAAGTTCCTGATGCACGCGCTTGACCGTGTCGGCGGCGGCCTTGGCCACCAGGATGCCGGCACGGGTCGAACCGGTGAACGACATCATGTCGATGTCGGGATGGCTGGACAGCGCCTGGCCGACGCCCGGACCGTCGCCATTGACGAGGTTGAACACGCCCTTCGGTACGCCGGCCTCGTCGAGGATCTCGGCGAAGATGATGGCGTCGAGCGGCGCGATCTCGGATGGCTTCAGCACCATGGTGCAGCCGGCGGCGAGAGCGGGACCGACCTTGCAGGTGATCTGGTTGAGCGGCCAGTTCCACGGCGTGATCAGACCGACGACGCCGATCGGTTCCTTGACCACCAGATGGTTGCCCTTCACGTGGCGAAATTCGAACGTCTTCAGCACGTCCGCCATCTTCTGCAAATGCGCAAGGCCGATGCCGACCTGGCTGTCCAACGCCATCTGGCGCGGCGCACCCATCTCACGCGACACGGCAATCGCCAGATCGGGGCTACGCTTCTTGTAGATCGCGATGATGCGGTTCAGGAGCTCGAGCCGCTCGCCGACCTCGGTGAAACCAAAGCTGTTGAAGGCGCGCTTGGCGGCGGCCACCGCCTTGTCGACATCGGCCTTGGAGCCGAGCGATATTTGCGCGAAGGCATCCTCGTTCGACGGATCTATGACGTCGAACGTGTTGGGCACAACAGGATCGACCCACGCGCCATCGATATAGAACCGCAGATTGTGTGACATGGTTTCTCCTGGGGATGCACCGCGTGGCGGTACCGGCCGTCATATGTGGCTGGAGATAACGATGCACAAACGCCGCTGTCAAACGCAACCCCCGAAGTCGTTGAGCCAGTGCGTCAGTCGTTGAGCCAGGGCCAGCGGCAATCTGGCTGTTTGCGTCAGCCTGCCGATCGTTTGCTCATATAGACCGTCACGCCGTTCATGAACGGCTCTTCGCGGTCGATCGTATAGCAATGCTTTTTGTAGAGCGAGACATTGGCCTCGAACGCGCCATTGGTCAGCAGGCGAATCTCGAGGCGACCCGCTTCGACTGCCTTCTGCTCGGCCCGCTCGAGCAGCAGCCGGCCGATCCCCCTGCCCTGCTCATCCGGTGCGACGCAGACATTCTCGATCCAGAGGTGATCGTTGGTCAGGATGGTTTCGATCATCCGACAATGCCGCCATCCTCGACAGCGAGATCGAATGGATGCTCGGCAACGGCCTTGTCGTAATCGGTGCGCATCGGCAGCGGCTCGCGGCCGATGACCGGCACCCATTTGGCATAGGCGGCCCGCACGATATTCCTGATCGCGGCGGCATCCGCCGGCACGGCCGGCCGAAGCCGGATGGAAGAAACGATGGTCATGAAAGTGCTCCAGACATGAAAACCCCACCGGCTTATGTCGCGGGCGGGGCTGGAAACGAACGAACCGGATCTATTCCGCCGGCCTTTGTCGTCGCGCAATCAGCTTGCCGTTCCGCATGGTGCGGGGGCGGCGTCGCTTGTCGGTGGCGGGCGCGAGAACGAGCATGGCCTCAAGCTGAAGCAGGAAGCGTGGCGCTGTCAAGGCGCCGCTCGATCGATAGCGCGTCTCGCATCGGCAAAACGCGGTTCTGGTCCTCGCGCCTGTTGGGCATGGAATCGCTATATACTTTGCGCCAACGGCAATTTGATCGATGGAAAAATATGACCGGGACGCTGAACAAGACGGTGGGGATGGTTGCCATCCTGAACGCGAGTTCGCACAAAGCCAAATTTCAAACTGAGCCGCTCCCGCCCGATCCGGACACAAGCCTTGCGTCCTCAATACTTCCGCGCCGTCGGCCTAAAAGGATCTCGTTGATGTCGACCTCGTCAGGCTGGCTCATGGCGAACACCACCATCCTGGCGAAGGAATTGGCCGGGATGGCGACGCGGTCGTAGAGCGCGTGCTCGACCTATGGTGGGCTCCATGCCTGGAAAAGACCCGTCGCATGAATCCATGCGAACGCGACGCGCTTTAGGAGTCGGCCCCCCGTGGCACCAGCAGCGCAATCCATCTGGATTGAATCCGCCGTCGTTCTATCTTCCTGCTCGACCGAGACCTTTCCAAGGACGCCAGCACCGGAGCAATGCCGTGACCGACACCGACCTCGCCGACGCCTATCGCGGCTACATCGCTTGCCTCAACAATCAGGATTGGGCGCGGCTGCATCGCTTCGTCCATGACGAGGTACACTATAATGGCGACCGGGTCGGGCTGGCGGGTTACCAAGAGATGCTGGAGCGGGATTTCCGGGAAATTCCGGACCTCTATTTCGACATCCAACTGCTGATCTCGGATACGCCCTTCATAGCCAGCCGGCTCCAATTCAACTGCACGCCGATCGGAAACTTCCTCGGCCTGCCCGTCAACGGCAGGAAAGTCTCGTTCAGCGAGAACGTCTTCTATGAATTTCTGGATGACAGGATAAGGCACGTCTGGTCGGTGATCGACAAGGCGGCCATCGAAGCGCAGCTTTAGTCAAAGCTATCGTTCGTAAAAATCGATCGTTCTAACGAAAATAATTCGTTGGAAAGATTGGTTCTGGAATGGCATTCCTCCGGCATACCCACCCGGAGCATTACATTGTCTTCCTTTACCCACATCACGAACGATATTCCGAATAGCCTGATTTCCGCCGAGCTCGCCCAAGGACGAAAATCCCTCGACTGGAATGGCGTCGTCCCCGGAATCGTCTTGGTCGCGATGATTACAGCCGTCGCCTTCTCGGCCCGCAATGTCTCGGGCTTCGCTTTGTTCAGCCCGATGATAACAGCCGTCGTCGCCGGGATGATCTATTCCAACGTGCTCGGCACGCCTGCCCACGCCAAGGCCGGCATCGCGTTTTCGCAGCGCCGGCTCCTGCGCTTCGCCATCGTGCTGCTCGGCTTCCAGCTGACGCTTGGCCAGGTGGTGTCGATCGGCGCCGGCGGCGTCGGCATCGTCGCTGCCACGCTCGGTGCCACCTTCGTCTTCACCATCACGCTCGGCCGGCTGATCGGCGTCGACGCCAAGCTGGCGCGGCTGATCGCCGCCGGCACCTCGATCTGCGGCGCCTCGGCCATCGTCGCCACCAACATCGTCACCGATGCGCGCGACGAGGACGTCACCTATGCCGTCGCCTCGATCACTTTGTTCGGCACCGTCGCCATGCTCGGCTTCCCGCTCATGGCGCCGATGCTCGGCCTCGACCAGCACGCTTTCGGCCTGTGGGCGGGCGCCTCCATCCATGAGGTAGCGCAAGTCATCGGCGCCGGCTTCCAGAACGGCACCCAGTCCGGCGAGATCGCCACCGTCGCCAAGCTGACCCGCGTCGCCATGCTGGCGCCGATGGTCATCGCGCTCGGCCTGATGGCCCGCCGCAAAAGCAGCGGTCAGTCGGCAGCGCGGCCGCCCATGCCGTGGTTCGTCGCCGCCTTCGTCGCCGTCGTGGCGCTGAACAGCCTGGTCACCGTGCCGGCCGAGGTGAAGTCGGCAATGGCGCTCGCCACCACCATCATGCTGACCATGGGGCTGGCCGCCATGGGCCTGCAGGCAGACATTTCGCGGCTGCGCTCACGCGGCCTGCGCCCGCTGGCGCTCGCCTTCTCGGCCTTCCTGTTCATCGGCTGCTTCAGCCTGATGCTGGTGAAGTTCGCATGAGCATAATTCCGGGAGCCAAAGGCCCGGTCCGCGCAAGCGCGTTTGGGAATCAAAACCACATCGGCTAGGCTCCACTGCGTATCAGCATACGAGCCCCAACCGATCCATGCCGTTTGTTCCCTTGCCCTTCGTCGTCGCCCTGTTGCTGTTCATCCTGCTTTGGGTGGTCGCCAGGCGCGAGGATGAGTCGGCACCGAACCTGCCGTTTCTTGGCCTGATCCTGCTAGCCGCGCTGCAATCGGTGTTCACCGGACTGCGGTGGGGCTATGGCGTCGGCGAAGTCGGCTATGTCGCGCCCGTATCTGCCGCGATCATGCCGTCGCTGCTCTACGTCGGCGTCTCGAAGCTCATCCGCACCAGCGACCGCCGATGGCCGGCCCTTTTGGTGCTTCACGCAACGCCAGCCGCCCTCGTCCTCGTGCTGGTCCTCTTCTGGCGCGATGTGGTCGACGTGGCGCTGATATCAATCGAGTTCATCTACGCCGCCGCCATTCTCTGGCTGCTTCGCTCCGGCGCCGACGGCCTGCGTCTTGCCCCTTTCGACGGGGCGGTCCCGGCCTATCGGGCCATCGTTGCCGCGGCCGTGACGCTGTGCCTGTCGGGAATGGTCGACATGCTGGTGTCCTTCGAGGTTGCGTACGGGCAAAGCGCTCGCGCGGCGACCGTGATCGGTGTCGCCAATCTTTTCATCCTCATCTTTGTCGGCGTGGCGGCGGCGGCTGCCAGCCAAAGCCATGTGCCGATCAATGCCGCCGAGTTCGCCGAGGCTTCGTCCCCATCCGATGCCGGCAAAGATGCCGAGACGATCGCCAGGGTCAACGAACTGATGCAGGAGAAAAAGCTCTATCGCGACGCCAATCTCAACCTCAACCGCCTTGCCCGGCGTGCCGCAATTCCGGCACGGCAGATTTCGGCCGCGATCAACAGGGCCACGGCCAGGAACGTGTCGCAATATGTCAATGAGTACCGCGTCACCGAGGCTTGCCGGCTGTTGAGCGAGACCGATCAGTCGGTGACGGAAATCATGCTTGCGGTCGGATTCCAGACCAAGTCGAACTTCCACCGCGAATTCCGCCGCGTCACCGACATGACGCCGCTCGCCTGGCGCGACCGGAGCGCGCAATCGCCCGCGCTCGCGAGCGCCGTGAGTGGCTGAACCAGGAAGCGCCATTCCGCACTGAACGGTGCTCAATCGCGATAAAGCACGTCCTCGAACGCGATCGAGGTCGCGGGCTTCGCACCGATCCGCTGATATCGGGGCGTCAACACAGCAATCGAACATGACCGCCACTTGCCCGGACGCTGAGCCTCCGGGCTCGCCAGCCAAAGCCCGTGTTCGACAACGGAGATTTCAATGAAATTCTGGATCACGCTCTGTGCCATCGCTGTTTCCACGGCGCTGATGCAACACGCGGCCGACGCCGGCGACATTGTCGGCGTTCGTCAGCTTCCCGCCCCATCCAAGGAGCGCGGCATCGATCTCGATGTGACGGTCTGGTATCCGGCGCAACCGGGCGGTGAGATGGTTATATCAGGCGACACCGCGCTTTTCGTCGGGACTTCGGCCATGCGCGACGCGCCGATCGCTGGCGGAAAATTTCCGCTCATCCTGCTTTCGCACGGCGCCGGTCTGGCGGGGAACCCGCAAGCCCTGAGTTGGATCGCGACGCCCTTGGCCAGGCAGGGATTCGTCGTCGCCGCTCCCACACATCCGGGAAATACGGGGAAAAACAATTCCGCCGCCGAGACGATGAAACTCTGGTTGCGGCCCGCCGATCTCACGGCAACCCTGACCGCAACGGAGAAGAACGCCTTCTTCTCAGCGCATCTCGAGCAAGGCAAAGTGGGCGTCATCGGTCTTTCCATGGGCGGCAACACCGCGCTCGCGATAGCCGGTGCGCGCGTCGACCCGAAATTGCTCGCGTCCTATTGCGATACGGACCTGCTCAACGCTTCGCTTTGCGAATGGGTCAGGCAAAGCGGAGTCGATCTCCACGCCATGGATTTGCGGCCCGCCGGCCGTGACAACAGGGACGGGCGCATTCGCTTCGCCATGGCAATTGATCCCGCCCCCTCCGATGTCTTTGACACCAAAAGCTTTGCCGGCATCAACATTCCGGTCGACATCGTCAACCTTGGCCGGCCTGGCAAGATCCCCGCGACTGCCGACGCATCCGGGATCGCAAAAGCAATTTCAAAGGCGAGCTATGCGACGATCGAGGATGCAAGCCACTACAGCATGTTCGGTGAATGCAAACCCGGCGCCTCCGGCATCATCGTATCCGAAGAGATAGGCGACCCGGTGTGCGATGATGGTGCAGGACGATCGCGCGGTGAGATCCACACGCAGCTGATCGATATGGTGTCAGCGGCCTTCAACCGCGCGCTGAAGGCTGGGCCGTAGGTTCGGCCGCCTTGCAGTCAGGCCGCGCTTCAGTCCTCGAAAGAACTCGCCGCCACGTAGATCGCCGCCAGCGTCTCGATGCCGGCCTGGTCGGCCTTGTCGAAGCGGGCCGGCAGCGGGCTGTCGAGGTCGAGCACGCCGAAGACGCCCTGATCGTCCTCGAGCACCACCACCAGTTCCGAACGCGAGTCGGCGTCGCAGGCGATGTGGCCGGGAAAATCATGCACGTCCTTGATCAGCATCGAGGTGCCGAGCTCGACCGCCGTTCCGCACACGCCCTTGCCGACGGCGATGCGCACGCAAGCCGGCTTGCCCTGGAACGGCCCGAGCACCATTTCCTCGTCCGATTGCAGGAAATAGAACCCCGCCCAGTTGAGGTCCGGCACCATCTGGAAGATCAGCGCGGCGGTGTTGGCGGCATTGGCGATCGAATCGCGCTCGCCCTCGAGCAGCGCCTTCAGTTGGGTGGCGAGGTCGCGGTAGAACGCGGCCTTGTCCGAGGTGTCGATGGCCTTGGCCGTAAACATGAACTTGTCTCCGTATCGAGGATCGCGGCTTCGCACAGGTCGCTTGCCAAAGTCCGGCAAGCCCCGCGCCCAACGACCACCGGAACAACCTAGCGTGAATCCCGGTCAAAGCCAGCAGAAGCGCATTCAACTGATAGTCCGGGCTCGTGTGCCGCCCCCTGCCTTCAGCAGCATCGCGCGGCACCGGCCACCGTATTCACGGCGAACCTTGCGACGGTCACTGATACCCGACGTTGCAGCCGACGAGCGGATCCACGTCATTTAACAGAACTTCCATTTAACAAGCAGAAGCTAATTTAAAATATTCTGTCGCGCAAACATCACAGGCTTGCCTTTCCTTGCCAACATTAGCGATTTGGTAGTCCTCCCGAATATAGGTCTATTGCGGGGCGAAGTTCTGCGTCGTAAAAAATCAGAAAAATGAGTCGGGGCGGCGGCCTCGGATATTAGGGGCCATACCGATGTTCGCCACGCATATCCGTTCCGGCCGCAAGCCGGCCGTATCGCTCCGTTCCAGCGCTTCTGTCATTACGATCCTTACTGTCGCCCTTGCGCTGAGCGCCGCGCCCGCTTGGGCTGATGGCGGCAATGGCAGCGGCGCAGGTGCTGGACAGGGAGGCGTTGACGGCGCGCCCGCAAGTGCCACAGGTCAGAATGCCGCCAATGGCGCGACCGCCGGTGGCGGCGGCGGCGGCGTTGACCTCACAACGGGCAACGGCGCTCCAGGAGGATCGGGAGGAACCTCGACGACATTTGGCGACCCAAACGGCGTTCCCGGTGCGACCGGTGCTACGGGCCAGGTCATTTCCACAAGTGGGACTATCTCCACCAGCGTCAGCGGTGGGACCGGCGGTGCTGGTGCCGCTGGCGTGGGCGGTACCGCCAGGGGCGGTGGCGGTGGCGGTGGCGGTGTCGGCGTCAGTGCCACGGCGGACAGTATCGTCACCAGCGGCGGATCGGTGACAGGTGGCACCGGCGGCGTTGGGGGCACTAACTCCAATGGCGGTGGCGGAGGTGGTGGCGTCGGTATGTTTTCGTCAGCCAATGTAATCGTCGAAGCCGGCGGCAGCGTCAGGGGCGGCGTTGGCGGCCGCGGCACCTCGCAGGGCGGCGGTGGCGGTGGCGGTGCTGCCATCGTCCTGACCGGTGGCGGAACGATAGAGAACAGCGGAAATCTGCTTGGGGGAACAGGCGGAAGAACCATCACGGGCGGCGGTGGCGACGGCGGAGCCGGTGTTCTGTTGCTGTCGGGCGGAACCATCATCAATGCGTCAGGGGCGACGATCATTGGCGGGACTGGTGGTCAGGGCGGGACAGCCGGTGATGGCGGCGCGGGGATCAAGGGCGCCAACATCGCCATCATCAATGCGGGCACGATCAGCGGCGGCGCCGTCGGTGCAGGCGGCGGAACACCGATAGCCGGCAAAGCCATCGAGTTCACCGGCGGAGTCAATTCGCTGGAGATTCAGGCCGGCTCGACCATCACGGGCAATGTCGTTGCCTTCAGCTCCGCCGACACTTTCAAGCTGGGCGGCGATACCAGCACCAGTTTCGCTGTGTCCCAGATCGGCGCTGGCGCCAAATACGACGGGTTCGGGTTTTACGAGAAGACAGGGAACAGCACCTGGACGCTGACAGGGACGACGGCCGCCATCACGCCGTGGACGCTGAGCGGCGGCATCCTACAAATATCGAGCGACAGCAATCTGGGTAATTCGAGCGGCGGCTTGACCTTCAATGGCGGCACGCTGCAAACCACCACCAACATCACCAGTGCCAGGACCGTCACGCTGACCGGCAGCGGAACGTTCCTGACCGATCCCGGCACGATCCTCACGCTGAGCAATGTCATCTCCGGCGCAGGCGTTCTCACGAAAGCCGGCGACGGCACGCTGGTTTTGACGGGCGCCAACACCTACACTGGCGGCACCTCGATCACCGCCGGCACGCTGGTCGGCAATGCGGCTTCGATCCGTGGCGACATCGGCAATGCCGGCACTGTCGTGTTCGACCAGACGGCGGACGCCAGCTTTGCCGGCGATATCTCCGGCACAGGCGCGATGGTGAAGGACGGCGTCGGCACGCTGACGCTTGCAGGCACCTCGCTGCTCGATTGGACCATCGACCAGGGTGGCCTCGTCTCGGCGGCCGAGCGCTTCGGCGGCGATGTCTCGATCGGCGCGGGCGGCTCCTTGACCTTCGACCAGACGGCCAATGCCAGCTATGCCGGCGTGTTCTCGGGCGCCGGCACTTTCGTCAAGGATGGCCAAGGCACGCTGGTGCTCGCCTCGGACAACTCGGCATTTACCGGCGCCACGTCGGTCAGCGGCGGCACGCTCGCCGCGGGCGCGGCCAAGGCGTTCAGTTCCTCCTCGCAGTTCTCCGTCGCCTCTGGCGCCACGCTTGACCTTGCCGGCACCTCCCAGACACTTGCCGGTTTGACCAACGCCGGAACGGTGCGCATCGCCGGCGGAGGTCTCGGCAATACGCTGACCATCAGCGGCGATTATGTCGGCGATGGCGGCACCGTCGTCCTCAACACCGCGCTCGGTGCCGACGGTTCGGTGACCGACATGCTGGTTGTCGCAGGCGGCACATCGGGGACGGGTACGCTCCAGGTCGCCAATTTCGGCGGCGCGGGAGACCAAACGCTCGAAGGCATCA
>NZ_JAMYKV010000037.1:0-73330 GCF_040317535.1 Mesorhizobium sp. M1409 | reverse complement strand
CGATTGAAACGAAAAGTGGCGGCGTGGGACGACGAATTCCTCGTAAGCGTCATCTCACGATAATTAACTCACCCGATTCCCCTGGGTCCGTTCTCGCACGACGCGGGCGTGCGCGGATCACTGCGTACCTGCGGCCGTGAGTTGCTGTTTTGCCTTAGCGACCTTGTTGCTTGCGGCAAAACTCGGCCAGTATTTCGAGATGGCCAGCGTCGCGCCGGCGGAAGAGAAATGACCATAGTCGAAGTAGAGAAACTGCCTGGTGCCGGCATCGGCGTACGAACAGCCAGCCGCGTTAAGTGAGGTCGGGCGGAGCCCGATACGCCGTCCATACGGCGATGTCCCGCTCGTGCGAAGAATCCCGGCTCGTCGATCTCACAGGCCTGCCCCTGTGGTGCAATTTGCACTGCAAATGAGAGTCAAGCCGGATGCCAAGGTTCGAATGCTGGCGAAGCCGGTTCGCGCCGATACGCGGCAGGATCAAACGCCGGGCAGGTAGATCACCGCGTAGTCGTCCGCATAGGCACGCTTCCAGCCCAGTTGGTCGAAGAAGGGGATGCGGCTGTCGCCGGTCGACAGCAGTGCCCAGCCTATCTCGTATTTCTTCAGCCGGGCTTCGAGGAGCGGCTTGCCGTCGCTGTTTCCCGTTTCGTCATCGGCTCTTGTGAAACCGCCCAGGAACAGCTGGTCCGTCCGTCCATCGATATAGGTCTTGATCCCGTGGAAAATCAGCGTGCCGCCGAAATTGTAGGAATTCATCACGTTGCCGGACAGATGATGGTTTTCGGCGAAGGCCAGCGCCCCGCTGGCCGACGTCTTCGGGCTCGGCGCGACCTGATAGACACTGCCGAGCAGGACGATCCCGCCGATCGTTAGGACGGCCGCCGCACCGCAGATCGCGTCGAACCGCCTGGCGAGGAACTTTTCCAGTCCGTCGCGCTTTCCCGCCAGCCAAGCGGTGGCTGAGAGCGAAGGATATTGCTGTGCGACCTCGACCGCGATCACCAGGGGAACCAGCAGGAAGAACAGATACATGAAACGCACATGGGCGAGATAGACATGCAAGGTGAAGACGACGAACAACGCCTTGGCCCAGCCAATTCGTAACCGTGACACCAGAAGCCCGAAAAGCGCCAGCAGCATCGCGGCTTCCTGGACGGGGCTATCCGGCTGGGCGAACGCCTTCCATTCCATGATCAGCGGCACCGCCTCATTGCCGTAGGCGACGGTGAGCGTGGCCAGGATGGCTTTCACGCCGTAGGGATGCATCAGGCTGACCAGCGGGCAAAGCAAGCCGAACGCCAGCCATTTTCCCAGCAGCGCGGGTTTCGAGAGGCCCGTGCGCGCCAGCAGATCGAGACCGGCGAAAGCCGCGATGACAAAGCTCAAGGTGAAGGTGGCGTGCAGGTTCGCCCACAACACGACCAGCACAAGCGACCACCAGGGCGGCGCCCGTTCTTCCCTTGCCGCACCAAAGAGCACCGCAGTCCAGATGACGATGATCGGGAAGGTGAGGACATGCGGACGCGCCGTGAAGATCGGGTTGATCAGGAACACCGCGGCGAAGGCCAGCGTAATCGCCAGGATCGGCTTCAGCCATGCGCTGAGAAACCACCCCATCAGGAAAACCGTCAGGGATATCGACGCGATGATCAGCGTGACCACCCCGTTCCAGCCTCCTGCCCGGTAAGCAAGAGCCAGCAGGACCTGCCCCAGCCATTCCTTGGCAATCCACGGCTGGCCGGCAAAACTGTGGGAATAAGGGTCGACCGTCGGAAATGTCCGGTTTGCCAGGAAATCCAGCCCGACCTTCACTTGCCACCAACTGTCGGGATCCTGCAGGGTGGAACCGGCCTGGGTGGCCAGTGCCGCCGCCATCGCCCCGGCCGTGAGCAGGCAAAAGATCAGCCTGTTCCGCTGTGCGTCCTCGAGTGACGGCGTGGCCAGCAAGATTGCTTTGGTCTGGTTCATGTCGCGGCTCCAGGCCATTTCGCGTTCTTTCCGGTCAAGGGATCTGGATCATCCGCGCCGCCGACGAACACGAAACGGGCCGAGCCGACATAGAAGATGACCGAGTAAAGGCAGTTTCCCGCCAGATGGACAAACGGGTTTTCGATGTAGCCGGCAGACATGGCGGTGACCACGATCCCCAGGTTTGCACCGTAGGCGACAAGGAAGGTGATCGCGTATCGCACGATCGCGCCAGGGCGAAAGCCGCCGGCACGGCTGAATGTCCATTGGCGGTTGAGGAAGAAACCGATGATGAGGCCGGCGGCATAGCCCGTCGCGTTGGAGGCGATATCGCCGAAGCCGAGCGCCAGCCCGGCCAGGATGAGCGTATATCCGAGCGCCGTGTTGAGGAGCCCGACGGCACTAAATCGCAGCATCCGCGAGAAATTAGACGGAAGAGCCGATCGCATCCTGCCCATGCCGTTCCCGCTGCGCCCGGTCGAACTCCGCCTCAAGCACCTGCCGCCCTCTTTGCCATTTCCTGCAGGCGATGGACGGGCAATTTCCCGTCCTCGGCTGCCTGGCTGCGGGAAACGATCTCGTTGACGAAGTAGAGCGGCCGCCGCTTTGTCTCCATGTACATGCGCCCGAGATACTCGCCGAAGATGCCCAGCACCATAAGCTGGACGCTGCCGAGGATCAGCATGATCGCGGCAAGGCTAGTCCAGCCGGGCAACACGTTTCCGACCGACCATTCGAACAGGGTGTAGCCGAGCACGACCAGCCCCAGAAGCCCGAACATCATTCCGAGCAGCGAGGCGAACCGCAAGGGCACGATCGAGAAGCTGGTCATCGCGTCGACCGCCAGAAGAACCATTTTCCTCAGGGGATAGTGGGTGGTGCCGGCAACGCGACGGTGCCGTTCATAGGGGAAAGCCGCCTGTTTCAGCCCGATCCAGCTCACCATGCCGCGAATGAACCTGTAGCGTTCGGGCATCGCGTTCAGATGGTCGAGCGCGCGGCGGTTCATCAGCCGGAAATCGCCGGTATTCGGGGCTATATCGACGTCGACCATCCAGCGCAGCAGGCGATAGAACATCGAGGCGGAAGCGAGCTTGAACCAGCTTTCGCCGTCGCGCGTCAGCCTCTGGCCGTAAACGACATCGAAACCTTCGTTCATCTTCGTCATCATCGCGCCGAGCAATTCAGGCGGATCCTGCAGGTCGGCATCGAGAATGAGAATGCGCTGGCCGCGACAGAACTCGAGCCCCGCGCTCAATGCGATCTGGTGGCCGTAATTGCGGGCAAGGTCGATGGCAACGACATGGTCGTCCTTTTCGGCCAGCTGGAAAATAGCCTCGCGCGTACCGTCGGTCGCGCCGTCGATGACAAGGACGATCTCGTAGGAAGAACCTTGTTCCAGGCATGCGGCCGTTACCCGCCGATGCAGTTCGGCTAGCCCGGCCACCTCATTGTAGCATGGGATAACCACCGACAGCATGACGGCGCGTCGCGCGGTGTTTTTTTCCGTCTCCACCAAAAGCCTTGCTCCCGCTATTCGATTGGGAATAGCGGCAATTGGTTAGAAAACAGATAAGCCAGCGGGATCGGCCGCGGCCGCGGTCTGCCATGCACCTTGGCACTGCTTGCGGCCACGCCATGGTGGAGGTGTTCGGCATCCCGCAAAACCGCCGGCTTGAAGCCGACCAGCCAAGTGCGTATGTCTGGGCCGACACCTTCGAGTCTGTGGTACCTCTATTTGGAGACGGCCCTTGTCCGCACTGACGCGCTTTCTCGGCGACTCGCCGCTCAAGGTGATCCTGAAACTGCTAGTCGTGTCGTTCCTGGTCGGCCTTGTCATGAATGCCTTCGGCTGGTCGCCGATGGATGTGTTCTACGGCATCCAGAAGTTCTTCATCGACCTGTGGAATCTGGGCTTCCACGCCATCGACCGCTTCCTGGGCTACATCCTGCTCGGCGCGGCGATCGTCGTGCCGGCCTTCATCCTGCTGAGGCTTGCCAACTACCGGAAGTAGAGCATGATCCCGAAAAGTGGGAACCGGTTTTCGGACAAGTCATGCTTAAGAAGGACTATCAGGCGTAGCCCGAGGCCACCTCGAACAGGATGGCGTGGCGCGACGCGAGTACGGGCACGTCCGTGGAGTACCCACCACCGATGACGCCGCAGACCGGAATGCCCCGCGCGCGAAAGTGGCGGATCACCATGTCGTCGCGGGCGCGCAGGCCGTCGTCCGATAACGAGAGCCGGCCAAGCCGATCCCCGGCATGGACATCGACGCCGGCATTGTAGAACACGACGTCCCAATGCGCCTGGGCGGACAGTTCCGGCAGGATGGCGGCGAGCCTTTCCATGTAAGCGGCGTCACCCGTGCCATCGGGCAGCGCGACATCGAGGTCGGAGGCGACCTTGCGCACCGGGTAGTTGCGATCGCCATGCATGGAAAAGGTGAACACGCGCGGATCGTCCGCGAGGATATCCGCCGTGCCGTCGCCCTGATGCACGTCGAGATCGACGACCAGTATGTTCCGTGCCGAGCCTTCGGCGAGCAGGACCAGCGCGGCGACGGCGACATCGTTGAAGGTGCAGAAGCCCGCGCCTTGCGCGCGCCGCGCATGATGGCTGCCGCCGGCGGTGTTGCAGGCGATGCCGTGGCGCAGGGCCAGCCGCGCCGCCAGCACCGTGCCGCCGGTGGCAAGCCGTGCGCGCAACGAGACACGCGGAGTCACCGGGAAACCGATCTCGCGTTCGATCTTTTCCGGCACGGAGCAACTGATGACCTGGTCGACATAGTCCGCCGCATGGGCAAGTCTCAGCCATGATGCCGGCGCGGGTTCCGCGGTGTTGAGCGCGTTGGGCCCGGCCAGTCCGCGTGCATGCAAGGCGTCCATCAGCAGCGGGTATTTGCTCATCGGAAAGCGATGGTTGACCGCGAAGCCGGCGTCGTAGTCGGGGTGATGGACGATCTGCAGGGGCATGAACTGGATCCGGCGGGCTCGCGCCAGACCGGGAAATTCGGTTGGCCCTCGCGGCAAGAGTGATTGCGCGATGCCGGGAAAATGGGGCACACCGGCGGTTCGATCAAGCCGCAATCAGCAAGGCAGCAATCCTTGGACAAAGGTGCCAATCCAGCCGACGCCAGATCCTCAATTGGTCTCGGATCTTTTGTCGTCACCAACCGGTCCGTGCTCGCCATCGCCGTGCCGATGACGCTTGCCTATCTGACGACGCCGATGCTCGGTCTGGTCGACACGGCTGTCGTCGGTCAGTTCGGCGATGCCGCCTTGCTCGGCGGGCTGGCAGCCGGCGCACTGGTCTTCGACGTCGTCTTCACCACCTTCAATTTCCTGCGCTCCGGCACCACCGGTCTCGTCGCCCAGGCGTTCGGGCGCGGCGATGCGCTGGAGGAACAGGCGGTGTTCTGGCGCGCCGTGTTGATCGCGGTCGTCGCCGGCATCGTGCTCGCGGCACTTGCGCCGCTGGTCGCCATCGTTGGGCAGAAATTCATGGGCGCCGAACCGCGCGTCAGCGAGGCGATGGGCGTCTACATCAGGATCAGGCTGCTCGCCGCACCCTTCTCGCTGATCAATTATGCCATCCTTGGCTATGTGCTGGGACGCGGCGAGGGCGGACTCGGTTTGATGCTGCAATTGGTGCTGAACGGCATCAATATCACGCTCTGCTTCCTGCTTGGCCTGAAGCTCGGCTGGGGCGTCGCCGGCGTCGCTTGGGCGACTGTCGCCGGTGAATTCCTTGCCATGCTGCTTGGTCTCGCGATCATTGTCAGGCGGTTCCGGGCGACGCCATCCCTGCCGCGCCATCGCCTGCTCGACATGGCTGCCTTTGTGCGCATGCTGTCGCTCAACCGCGACATCATGATCCGCTCGTTCTCGCTGCTCGCCGCCTTCGCGCTGTTCACCCGCCAGGGCGCGCAGTTCGGCACAGTGACGCTGGCCGCCAACGCCGTCCTGATGAACTTCTTTCTCGTCGCCGGCTACTTCCTCGACGGCTTCGCCACCGCCGCCGAACAGCTGGCCGGCCGTGCCGTCGGCGCGCGTGCCGCTGCGCCCTTCCGGCAGGCCGTGCGGCTGACCTTGTTCTGGGGTTTCGGACTGGCGGGGGCCGCGACGCTGGTGCTGCTGTCTGGTGGCGCCAGTCTGGTTGCCCTCGTGACGACGTCGCAGGAAGTCCGTTCGGTGGCCGACATCTACCTGCCGTGGGCAGCCTTTACCGCGCTGAGCGGTGTGCTGGCGTTCCAGATGGATGGCGTCTTCATTGGCGCGACCTGGTCGCGCGACATGCGCAACATGATGCTGCTGTCGTTTCTCGTTTTCGCGGCCGCGCTGCTGACCCTTGCGCCGGCCTTCGGCAACAATGGACTTTGGGCGGCGTTGCACGTCTTCCTGCTCGCGCGCGGCTTCAGCCTGCTGACCATCCTGCGGCTGCGAATGCGGACAGCCTTCAGCTGAGCGGCCTCATTGCCCATCGATCGAGATGGCTGTCGCGCAACTCGCGAATGGATCCGAGCCGTTCCGTGTCGGCAAAGCGCACCATCCCGGCGACAATGCGGCCCGGCAATGCCGGTCCGGCATAGATCATGCTGGTGTAGAGCTGGACGAGATCGGCACCCGCGCGGATCTTTTCCAGTGCCGTGTCGGTGGAATCGACGCCGCCGACGCCAACGATGGCGCGGTCTGGGCCAAGCAGCTTGCGCATCCTGGCCAGAACGATGGTCGAGCGATCGAACAATGGCTTGCCGGAGAGTCCGCCGGTCTCGCGCGCGGCGTTGCCGCTGCGCAGTGCCGGCCGGGAGATGGTGGTGTTGGAGACGATGACGCCGTCGATCCGCTTCTCGGTGACCTCGGCGGCGATGTCTTCCAGCTCGGCCTCGACCAGATCCGGCGCGATCTTCAGGAAGACCGGCGGCTGGGCTGTTGCGGTGGCGCGCGCGGCCATGACACGCGACAAAAGTTCGCCAAGCTGCTCGCGCGCCTGCATGTTGCGCAGGCCCGGCGTGTTGGGCGACGAGATGTTGACGGTGAGATAGCTGGCGTATTGCGCAAACCGGACAACGCCGCGCTCATAGTCACCGATGCGGTCGGTGCTGTCCTTGTTGGCGCCGATATTGACGCCGACGATGCCGCCACGCCCCTTGCGCGCGGCAAGGCGTTTTTCGGCGGCCGCGTGGCCTTCATTGTTGAAGCCCAGCCGGTTGATCACCGCATCGTCGGCCGTCAGGCGGAAGATGCGCGGCTTCGGGTTGCCGGCCTGCGGCAGCGGCGTAATCGTACCAACCTCGGCAAAGCCGAAACCCAGGCCTAGAAGCGCGTCGGGCACTTCGGCGTTCTTGTCGTAGCCCGCGGCCATGCCGAGCGGATTCGGAAACTCGAGGCCGCAGACCGTCACCTTCAGCCTGTCGTCGCGCAACGGGCGCCCGGCCACCGGCAGACCGCATCGCAGCGCCGCGATCGACAGGCCATGCGCGGTTTCCGGATCGAAGGCGAACAGCAGCTTCTGGCCGAGCCCGTCGAGCACGCTCATTCGGCCTCCAATGCCGGAAACCGATGCACGCCATCGGCGCCAATCGGCAGCGGTCGCACCCACAGCACGGCCTTGAGGTCGAGCGGACCATAAAGGTGCGGAAACAGCGCGCCGCCGCGTGAAACCTCGTATTTCAAAGCAGCACCCAGGCTGGCGCCGTCGATGGCGACCAGCAGAAGGTCGGTCTGGCCGGCAAAGTGCCTTGCCGCCGTTTCCCTGACCTGGGCCGCCGTGGAGAAATGGATGAAGCCGTCGGCGACATCGATCGGCGCGCCGGTGAAGCGGCCATTTGTTTCGGCCTCGCGCCAAGGCGCCTGCGGGGTTATCTTGTAGATAATCTGAGACATGCTTGCGCTATAGTCCGAACCAGCCACGCGGGAAAGACCACGCCAAGGGTCTTCCCCATTTCCGGCGCAAACATGCGATATTTCAGGCCTTGGCCATGGAGGACAACATGCGTCTGCATCACATCTTGATCCCCGCCGCGCTCGTTTCGTTGGTCGCGGCTTCAGCATATTCGGAAGAAACCGACCGCTACCGGCTGGAAAAGTCCGATAACGGCTATGTGCGCATGGATACGCAGACCGGCGCCATGTCGATTTGCGAGGAGCGCTCCGGCCAGCTCGTCTGCAAGATGGCGGCCGACGAACGCGCCGCTTTCCAGGACGAGGTCGACCGCTTGCAAGCCTCGATGAAGGCGATGGACGAGCGCGTCACCAAACTCGAGAATTCGCTCTCCGCCCGCCTCGAATCGAAATTGCCGAGCGAGGAGGATTTCAACAAGACGATGAGCTACATGGAGCGCTTCCTGCGCGGCTTCATGGGCATCGTCAAGGATATGGACAAGGACAACGGCGCCCAGCTCAACTCGCAGAAGACCTGAGCGCTCTAACAAGGGAAAACGCGGCGCGCTGGCTTTGCCGCTTGAAAACAGCGCGCAGCCCCTCATAATCGTCCAACTGGTCCCAAAAAAAAGCTAAAAAACCATTGGGGGATTCGGGGAGGGACATTTGTCGTCAGGCTATTCTTTCGTCATTGCCGACGATCACCCGCTGTTTCGCGGTGCGCTGCGCGAAGCACTCGCCGGCATAGGCAATGTCGCCGCCATCCACGAGGCCGGCGATTTCGAGAGCGCCAAGGCGCTGGTCGTGGCCAACGAGGATGTCGATCTGGTGCTGCTCGACCTGTCGATGCCGGGCGCCAGCGGCCTCTCCGGCCTCATCTCGCTGCGTGGAATCCATCCGGCGGTGCCACTGGTCGTGGTGTCTGCGCACGACGATCCGGCGACCATCAGGCGGGCGCTCGATCTCGGCGCTTCCGGCTTCATCTCCAAATCGGCCAGCATGGAGGAGATCCGCAGCGCCGTGCAGACGGTGCTTGCCGGCGACATTGCAGCACCCGTCGGCGTCGATCTCGGCGTCGAGCGCGATCCCGAAATATCCGACCTGATCAAGCGCCTGCAGGCGTTGACGCCGCAACAGACCCGCGTGCTCGGCATGCTGGCCGAGGGCCTGCTCAACAAGCAGATCGCCTATGAACTCGGCGTCTCCGAGGCGACCATCAAGGCGCATGTCTCCGCCATCCTGCAGAAGCTCGGCGTCGACAGCCGCACCCAGGCGGTGATCCTTCTGTCCAAGATCGGCAGCGACCCGCTGCAGCCGGCGGGCTGATCGCCGCAATCCCCCGCGCTTACCTTGTTCAGCTAGCGGATTTGGCGATCAGGCTGCGGGCGGATGCTCGGTGTCGGCTGCTCCGCACTCGCACTCCGATCCTTCCGGATCCGCTTGCAGGCTGCCGCACCCGGCTGATGGCGGCGCCAAGGCCGAGACGTGATCGCCACCAGCGGAATGCCGCGTGGTTGAATCCTATGCGGCGGTGGGACCGTTCAGCCGAGCCGCACGGATAGTTCGACATCCTCGCCGAAGGGCGTGGACATGTAACCCGACGCCGGCGAGCGCACGCGTTCCAGATATTCGGGGCAGAAATCGGCGTTGTCGGCGATGACCAATGCACCCGGCCTCAGGCGGCTCTCGACGAGGCTCAGGATCTCCGGATAGATCGCCTTGGCGCCGTCGAGCAGCAGCAGGTCGATCGTATCCGGCAGGTCCGCGCTCAGCGTCTGCAGCGCGTCTCCCTCTCGGATCTCCACCAGGTCGATGAGACCGCCCTCAGTCAGGTTGGCCTTGGCCCGCATGACTTTGGACGGCTCGAACTCGGTCGTGATCAGGCTGCCGCCGCCATTGTCCCGCAGCGCCGCGGCAAGATAGAGCGTCGAGATGCCGAACGAAGTTCCGAACTCGATGATGACACGCGCGCCGCTGCCGCGTGCCAGCATGTAGAGCAGCGTGCCGGTCTCCGGCGAGATCGCGAGCCAGAGATCCTTCAGCCGTCCATAGAGATCGACATAGTCGGTCTTGCTGCGCGTGAGACGCGCCCGCTGTTCGCGCGAGAGTGCGGTGAGCGCGGGGCTGGTCGCCGCACCGGCCTCCTTGAACAGGCGAGCCAGCAGGGGTGCAAGCGGGGCGTTGGTGAGCGTTGTCATGAAAGTCTCCGTTCGAAAAATGACTGCGTCTTGTGTCGTGCTGAAAATACGAATATTCCCTCAGGTTTCCAATTCGCATTGCTGGGACGCAACATGGCAGGACGCGTAAGCCTTTCAATTTCCTCCCGAAAACAGCCAAAACAGACTCGCGCCACGGAGCTCGTCGCCGCGATTTTGGAGGCTGCTGTTCAGGTTTTGGCGAGCGAAGGCGTGCGGCGTTTCACCACCACGCGCGTCGCCGAAAAAGCCGGGGTGAGTGTCGGCTCGCTCTACCAGTATTTCCCGAACAAGGCCGCGCTTCTGTTCAGGCTCCAGAGCGACGAATGGCGGCAGACGGGTGGCCTGTTGCGCACCATACTCGAAAACGACCAGCAGCCACCGCTCGAACGACTGCGTGCGCTGGTTCACGCCTTCATCCGCTCGGAGTGCGAAGAGGCTGCGGTGCGCGTGGCGCTCAACGACGCCGCACCCCTTTACCGCGACGCGCCCGAAGCGCACGAGGCGAGAGCCTCGGGAGCGCGCATCGTCGAGACCTTCCTGCGGGAGGTATTGCCCGAGGCTGGGGAAGCCGTCCGCGCCTTGGCGGGAGACCTGATCATCACGACACTCAGCGCGGTGGGAAAGGATTTTTCGGGAAGTCCTCGAACGCCAGGCGAGATCGAAAGCTACGCCGATGGCATGGCCGACATGTTCTGCGCCTACCTCGAAAGCCTCGGTTATCGGGGCTGAGACCGCCGGCTCTGGCCGGCCGCCCTTTGACATTATTCCGCCGCCGATGCCAGCGGTCTGACCCTGGCCATCATCGTGCGCAGCACCGCCGGTTTGAGCGGCTTGTTGATCATCGGAATCTCTAGCCCGCCCGCAGCCGTGCGCACCTCGTTGGAGCGGTCGGCGGTGACCAGCACGGCCGGCAGGTTATCGCCATGGATCGCGCGCAGCCTGGCGATGATATCGAGACCGGTTTCGCCGTCGAGATGGTAGTCGGCAAGGACGATGTCCGGCCGGTGCATTGCGGCGCTCTCCAGATCCTTTGAGCCCGACACCGTGTCGACGTTGCAGCCCCAGCCTTCGAGCAGGAGCCTCATGCCTTCGAGGATGCGAGCGTCGTTGTCGATGCACAGCACGTGCAGCCCGGCCAGCGAAGCGGTCGCGCGGGCAGGAGCCCTGGTTTCGATTTCGCGCCGCGTCTCCTGCACGGCCGCCACGGGCAGGATGACGGAAAAGCGCGTGCCCTTGCCCGGATTGGAGAAGATCCGGATCTCCAGGCGCAGCACCCGGGCGATGCGGTCGACGATGGAGAGGCCGAGACCGAGGCCTTCGGCCTCGCGCGCGCCTTCGTCGAGCCGGGTGAACTCGCGAAAGACGGTGTTCAGCTTGTCGCCGGCGATGCCGATGCCGGTGTCGATCACCTGGATCTCGGCCAGCTCGCCGCGCCGCCTGACGCCGACCAGCACACGGCCGTGGCGCGTATATTTGATGGCGTTGGAGACGAGGTTCTGGATCAGCCGGCGCAACAAATTACGGTCCGTCGTCACGGTCAGTGATGACGGCATGATCGTCAACTCAAGCTTCTTTTCGGCGGCGAGCGGCCGGAAGTCATTGCCGATCTGGCGCAGCAGCCCGTCGAGGTTGAAGGCGCTATCGTCCGGCTTCATCGCACCGGCATCGAGGCGGGAGATGTCGAGCACGGCACCGAGAATGGTCTCGACCGATTCCAGTGAAGATTCGATGTTGACCGCTGCCTTGCCGGCAGGCCCCTTGCCGGCTTTCTCGATCAGCGACGAACAATAAAGCCGGGCAGCGTTCAGCGGTTGCAGGATGTCGTGGCCGGCGGCGGCGAGGAAGCGCGTCTTGCCCAGATTGGCCTCCTCGGCCAGCATCTGCGCCTGCGCCAGTTCCTCGTTGACCCGGGTCAACTCCTCGTTGACCCTAGTCAGCTCGATGGTGCGGGTCTTGACGCGCTGCTCCAGCGATTCATTGGCGCGTTTCAGCGCCAGATCCTGTTCGACCCGTCCGGAAATGTCGGCATAGGTGGCGACGATGCCGCCGTCCGGCATCGGGTTGGAGCGCAGCTCCAGGATGCGGCCGCTGGTCTTCAACTCCATCTGCCACGGGCTGACGAAACTGGTCAGCCGGTTGAGCATTGCCACGCGCTGCTCTGCCGGAATGTCGCCGCGCTCGGCAAGATGGCGCAGGATGCGGTCGAGCGAGACGCCGACCTGGCCCATCTCGTCGGGCAGGTCGAACAGCGCCCGGTACTGGCGGTTCCAGCAGATCAGGCGGAAGTCGCGGTCGAAGACGGTGATGCCTTGTTCCATCTGGTCGAGCGCGATCTGCAGCAGGTCGCGGTTGTGCTGCAGCGCCTCGGTGGCGTCGTCGAGCAAGCGGAAGGCATCCCTGGATTCGCGGTCGTGGCGCCGAAACAGCAGCGACAGGATCAGCCGTGCCGAGGAGGAGCCGACGGCGCTGGCCAGCAGTTGCTCGGAAAAGCGGATGATGTCCATACTCGCCTGCTCGTTGCCGTGCAGCGAGGTGCCGTTGGTCTTTTCGAACGACTGGAAGGAGCGCTCGGTGCGCTCGACGCCGAGATAGCGCCCGATCGTATCCTTGAGGTCGTTGACGGTGATGGCGGTGCGAAAGCGGCGCAGGCTGGGCATCGGGCTGGCATCGCGCGGCACGAAGATCGACGCCTGGATGCGCTCCAGCGGCACCGACGCGCGCGAGAGGGAACCCAGCACGAAGAACACCGCGTTGATCGACAGGCTCCACAATACGCCATGGTTCAGCGGTTCGGCGACGGTGCCGAACAGCGCCTGCGGCCGCAAGGCCTCGAAGCCGAACAGCCCGTGCACGATGATGCCGGTATCGGGCGCGGCAAGCGATGGAAACAGCAGTGTGTAGCCCCAGACGAGGATGCCGGCGACCATGCCCAGCGCTGCACCCCGGCCATTGGCGCCGCGCCAGATCAGTCCGCCGATCAGGGCGGGTGCGAACTGGGCGATGGCGGCGAACGACATCAGGCCGATCGACGACAGGCGCACGCTGTTGGTGCTCTCGCGATAGTAGAGGAAGGCGATGAACAGCAGGATGAAGATCGCCCCGCGCCGCACGTTGAGGATGAGCGTCGACCAGTCTTCGTTCTCGGAAGTCGATGTCTTGAGCAGGCGGCGTACGAACAGCGGAATGACGAGGTCGTTGGAAATCATGATCGACAGCGCCACGCTTTCGACGATCACCATGGCGGTCGCCGCCGACAGCCCGCCGATGAAGGCTGCCATCGCCAGCACGTCATGGCCGGTGAACAGAGGCAACGACAGCACGTAGAGGTCGCTGCTGGTTCCAGTGCCGACCAGCGACAGGCCGGCGAAGGCGATCGGCAGCACGAACAGATTGATCGCCACGAGGTAGAGCGGAAACACCCATGTCGCGGTGCGCAGTTCGGCCTCGCCACGGTTCTCGACGATGGTGACGTAGAACTGCCGCGGCAGCATGATGATGGCAAAACCGCTCAGGCAAGTCAGGACCAGCCAGGTGGCCAGCGAGGTGTTGTAGCTCATCGCCTGCCGAACCTGCGCATTCTGGGCGAGCTTGTCGAATATGTCGCCTGGGCCGCCGAAGATCAGGAAGGTAACCATCAGGCCGATCGCCAGGAAGGCGGCAAGCTTGACCACGGTTTCGGCCGCCACCGCCAGCACCAGCCCGTCCTGGTGTTCGGTTGCGTCGGCGTGGCGCGTGCCGAACAGCACCGCAAACAGCGCCAGCAGCATGGCGACGACCAGCGAGATGTCGCTGACGAAGGGATCGAAGGAGGGCGGCGATCCCGTATAGTGCTCGACCATCAGGCTGACCGAACCGGAAATCGCCTTCAACTGCAGCGCGATATAAGGCACGGCGCCGATGGTGGCGATGAGCGTGGCGATCGCCGCGACAGTGAAGCTCTTGCCGTAGCGGGCGCCGAGGAAGTCGGCGATCGAGGTGATCTTCTCGGTCTTGGCCAGCCGCACGATGCGGTTGAGCAGAGGAAAGCCGAACACGAATACCAGCACCGGGCCGGTATAGATGCCGAGGAATTCGAGGCCGCGTTCGGAGGAGAGGCCTACCGAGCCGAAGAACGTCCAGGACGTGCAGTAGATGGCGAGGCTGAGCGCGTAGATGAAGGGCCGGGCCCGGCTTGGCTCGGAAATGGCCGAGCGGCGGTCGCCCAGGCTGGCGATGGCGAACAGCAGCGTCACATAGGCGATCGCGATGATGACGATGAACAAGCCCTGCACGCCGGCAATATCCTCCCTTTGCCGAATTTCAACCCGGCTTGCCCAGACGCAATCACAGCTTGGCTTCCGAGTCCATCACGGCTTTGGGTGCATGAAGGCTGTGATTCCGATGCATGTCGACCAAAGATCGCAGCAGCTTTGGGCAACGGCATGCACAAAAACAAAAGGCTCAAAGCACGGCGTGACGCGCTTTAACGGATGGCCGTCGGGTAACGGGAAACCGGTTGCTTTCTGCTTTTTGCCGATGTTGCAGCCGGAGGTTTTTGTTATGTTTGTTCTTAGGTCGATGCCTGAGGACGGGAAACGGCAGCTCGGTCATGACAAGGAGGGTCGAATGCTGAAAGAGTTCCAGGAATTCATTTCCAAGGGCAATGTGATGGACCTTGCGGTCGGCGTCATCATCGGCGCGGCCTTTGGCAAGATCGTCGATTCCCTCGTAAACGACATCATCATGCCGATCGTCGGCGCGATTTTCGGCGGCCAGGACTTCAACAACTATTTCCTGGGGCTCTCCTCGGCCGTCAACGCCACCTCGCTGGTGGACGCCAAAAAGCAAGGTGCTGTTTTCGCGTATGGCAGTTTCATAACCGTCGCGCTGAACTTCATCATCCTTGCTTTCATCATCTTCCTGATGGTCAAGGGGGTGAACAACATGCGCAAGCGGCTTGAGCGCGAGAAGCCCGCCGCACCGACCGCTCCCCCGCCCGCCGATGTCGCGCTGCTCACCGAAATTCGCGACCTGCTCGCCAAGAGATAGACAGATCAGGTTCTTCTGGACCAAAACCCCGGTCGTTCACGGCCGGGGTTTTCTGTTTTCGCATCTGGTAAGGAGCGCTGATCAACGCCCGAGATCGGAACGGACCCGCCCATGACCCTGATCGACAGCCTTCGCGCCGAAGCCCGCGCCGCGCCCGAAAGCGGCATTGTCGCCGTCGTCAATTACGGCCGCCTGCGCGAGGGCATGATCCCGCTCTGGGCCGGTGAGGGCGACCTGCCGACGCCTTCGTTCATCGCCGATGCCGCGTCAAAGGCGCTGGCCGGCGGCGAGACGTTCTACACTTGGCAGAGGGGCATCCCCGATCTCAGGCAGGCGCTTTCCCGCTACTATGCCAGGCATTTCGGCAAGACGTTTCCCGAGGAGCAGTTCATTGTCACCGGGTCCGGCATGCACGCCATCCAGCTGGCACTCGACGCGCTCGCCGGTGCCGGCGACGAGGTCATCTATCTGTCGCCGGCCTGGCCGAATTTCGACGCCGCGGCGGCGATATCGGGGGCCGTTCCGGTGGCTGTCACGCTCGACCATTCCGGCAATGGCTGGTCCTGCGACATTGAAAAGATCGCGGCGGCGATCACGCCGCGCACAAAGGCGCTGTTCATCAACACGCCGTCGAACCCGACCGGCTGGACCGCCGATCACGAGACCTTGCAGGCGATCCTCGATCTGGCGCGCGCGAAGAACCTCTGGATCATCGCCGACGAGATCTATTCGCTGTTCCACTATAGCCACGGCCGTGCGCCGTCCTTCCTCGACATCGCCACGGCGGAAGACCGCATCCTGTTCGTCAACAGTTTTTCCAAGAACTGGGCGATGACCGGCTGGCGCGTCGGCTGGATCAAGACCCATCCCGCCTTGCAGCAAGTGTTCGAGAACCTGATCCAGTATTCCAACTCCGGCGTCGCGCAGTTCATGCAGCGCGGCGCGGTTGCCGCACTTGACGAAGGCGATGCCTTTATTGCCGAACAAGTGGAGCGGGCACGCAAGGCGCGCGACCTGGTCTGCGGTATTCTCGGCGACACGGGCCGCGCCCGGTTCACCGTGCCGCAAGGCGCGTTCTATCTGTTCTTCACGGTCGACGGCATCACAGATTCACGCACTGCTGCCTTCGACATTGTCGACAAGGCCAATGTCGGCCTGGCTCCCGGCACCGCCTTCGGCCCCGGCGGCGAAGCCTTCCTCAGGCTGTGTTTCCACCGCCGCCTCGACCAGATCGAGGAAGCGGCGCATCGTCTGGCGAATTGGATGAAGACTGTTTGATGCCCTGAAGCCGGATTGAAAGTCGCTCCGGTGAGTCAACTGGCGCGGTTTTCGAGAACCGGAGCGTAGCGGACATTTGGGTCCGTGAGCGGCGGAAGCGCAGAAAACTGTGTCAGATGGCCGCCGGAGTAGAGTTTCAAACGGCTTCAGCCGCCCGACTTGGGCACCAGCAGGGGAATGATCCGGTCGCTCTTGGCCACGGACGGCCGACCGGCGGAGCCATAGGGAATGCCGAGCGCATCCCAGGTCTCGACCAGAGCGTCCTGCAACTCGGCGATCAGTGCATCGGAGTGGAACGGCGTCGGCGTGATGCGCAGCCGCTCGGTGCCGCGCGGCACGGTCGGGTAGTTGATCGGCTGAATGTAAAGGCCGTGAACGCCGAGCAGGCGGTCGCTGGCCATCTTGCAGAGTTCCGGATCGCCAACCAGGACCGGCACGATATGGGTGGCCGATTCCATCACTGGCAGGCCGGCGGCAGAGAGGATCTGCTTGGTCCTCGCGGCCTGCTGTTGCTGGGCGTCGCGCTCGGCCTGCGAGCGCTTGAGATGGCGGATCGACGTGGTCGCGGCAGCCGCGATCGCCGGCGGCAGCGCCGTTGTGAAGATGAAGCCCGGCGCATAGGAGCGCACCGCGTCGATCACGGCACTGGTGCCGGTGATGTAGCCGCCGAGCGTGCCGAATGCCTTGGCGAGCGTGCCTTCGATGATGTCGATGCGGTCGGTCAGGCCTTCGCGCTCGGTGATGCCGCCGCCGCGTGGTCCGTACATGCCGACGGCATGCACTTCGTCGATATAGGTCATGGCGTTGTAGCGTTCGGCGAGTTCGACGATCTGCTTGATCGGCGCGATGTCGCCATCCATCGAATAGACGCTTTCGAAGACGATCAGCTTGGCGCGTTCGCGGCCCGCCGCCTGCAGCAGGCTTTCCAGGTGCGCGACGTCATTGTGGCGGAAGATCTTCTTCTCGGCGCCCGAGCGCCGCACGCCTTCGATCATCGAGGCGTGATTAAGTTCGTCCGAGATGATCAGGCAATTGGGCAAAAGCCGCGCGATGGTCGAGATCGACGCTTCGTTGGAAACGAAGCCGGAGGTGAAGACGAGTGCCGCTTCCTTGTCGTGCAGGTCGGCGAGCTCCAGTTCGAGCTCGACCAGCGGGTTGCTGGTGCCGGAAATGTTGCGGGTGCCGCCGGCGCCCGAACCCATCTTGCCGGCCGCATTCTGGAACGCGGCGATGACGTCGGGATGCTGGCCCATGCCGAGATAGTCATTGGAGCACCAGACGGTGATTTCCTCGGCGCGGCCGTTGGAACGCCAGATGGCGCGCGGAAACTTGCCCGCGATACGCTCGAGGTCGGCGAAGACGCGATAGCGACGCTCTGCGTGGAGCTGGTCGATCGCTTCCTCGAAGAACCGCTGATAGTTCATGTCGGCTTCCCAATTTTTGCGCGGGATCATAATCATTGCCCTATTGGTCGTCCACCGGGCCTTCTTGGTCAAAATGCCACGCCCCGGACCTGTTCCTAACGACCACGGATCGTGGCCTATTCCCTTGATGTGGATCAACTTTGTTTCAGGACGATGCCACATACCGGCGATGCCGGTTACCATGAGTTGTAATGGCCAGGCGGCAGGCTTTCCAGTAAGGCGGGGGTTGAGACAGTTTCCGATAAATCTTGAGATGCGAGGTCGCGGATGACAGTTTTGGTAACAGGCGGCGCCGGTTATATCGGCAGTCACATGGTCTGGGAGCTGCTGGATGCCGGCGAGAGCGTGGTCGTTCTCGACCGTCTTTCGACCGGCTTCGAATGGGCGGTGGCGCCGGAGGCGAAGCTGGTGGTTGGCGATGTCGCCGACAAGGAATTGGTCGGCTCGATCATCCGGGAAAACAAGGTCGACGCGATCATCCATTTCGCCGGCTCGATCGTGGTCCCGGAATCGGTCGCCGACCCGCTCAGTTATTATGAGAACAACACCAGCAAGACGCGCACGCTGATCGAAACCGCGGTGCGCGAGGGCGTGCCCAATTTCATCTTTTCCTCGACCGCGGCCGTCTATGGCGGCGCCGGACTGGAGCCAGTGCGCGAGGACGCCCGTCTGGCCCCGGAATCGCCCTATGGCCTGTCCAAGCTGATGAGCGAATGGATGCTGCGCGATGCGGCGATCGCGCACGGCCTGCGCTATACCGCGCTGCGCTACTTCAACGTCGCCGGCGCCGACCCGAAGGGCCGCACCGGGCAGTCGACGCCGGGCGCCACCCATCTGATCAAGGTCGCCTGCGAGACGGCGCTCGGCAAGCGGCCGTTCATGCAGGTGTTCGGCACCGATTATCCGACGCCGGACGGCACCTGCATGCGCGACTATATCCATGTCAGCGACCTGGCGGCGGCGCATCGTCTGGCCCTGCAGCGGCTGCGCGCCGGGGGACAAAGCCTCGTCGCCAATTGCGGCTACAGCCATGGCTACTCGGTGCTGGAGGTCATCGACAGCGTGCGGCGCGCCTTTGGCCATGATTTCGAGGTGAAGATGGGCGATCGTCGTCCCGGCGACGCCGCGGCGGTGGTTGCCAATTCGGATCTCGCCCGCGCGGAACTCGGCTGGACCCCGCAACGCGACGATCTCGACCAGATCGTTGCCGACGCGCTCGCCTGGGAGCGCATCCTGACCGGCAAGAACTCCGCTCGGGGCTGAGCCGGGTTCTCCCAAGGGCTCGCAAGGCGGGCGGTGAAGCGCTATTGAAGGCATTCGCGGCACGGCATGGAGGCGCTGCGCCGCGAGGAGCTTTTGGGGGATGGCATGAAAATAACGGTGCTCGGGGCCGGTGTCGTCGGTACGGCGGCCGCCTTCTATCTGGCCAGCGACGGGCACGAGGTCACCGTGATCGAGCGCCATCCGGCGCCGGCTCGCGGCACCAGCCAGTCGAACGCCGGTCTGGTGTCGCCGGGGGACGCCACCGCCTGGGCCTCGCCGGCGGCCCTGAAGACATTCCTGCGCGCGCTCTACAACCATGATCTCGGCATCAAGGTCAGGCTGCGCTTCGATCCCTATTTCCTCGCCTGGAGCCTGCGCTTCCTGCGCCAGTGCACGAAAGAGCGCCTGCGCGCCAACAGCCGGGTCAAGTTGCGCCTGGCGCTCTATTCGCGCGACTGCATCAACGCCATCTCCGCCGATACCGGCATTCACTATGACGAGCGCAAGAAGGGCATCCTCTATTTCTTCCGCTCGCAGCACAGTCTCGACACCGGCACCGACAATTATCGCTATCTGGCCGAGCATGGCCTGCCGATCGAGATCGTCGGCCGCGAGCGGCTGGTCGAGCTTGAACCGGGTCTTGCCGGCGTGAAGGAAAAGATCGCCGGCGGCGTCTATTCGCCGATAGACCAGACCGGCGATTCCCGGCAGTTCGTGGAAAAACTCGCCGCCTATTCAGCCGAAAAGCTCGGCGTGAAATTTCTCTGCGGCACCACGGTCGAGGGTCTAGACATCGAGGGCGACCGGGTGCGCGCGGTGATGACTTCGGCCGGACCGGTCGCCGGCGATGCCGTGGTCATCTCGATGGGACCGGAAAGCGGCCTGCTCGGCCGCCGCTACGGCATCGACCTGCCTGTCTATCCGGTGAAGGGCTATACCGCGACCATTTCGCTGGAGGACGAGAGCAAGGGTCCGACCATGGGCGGCGCCGACGAGGATCAGTTGATCGCCTATTCCAGGCTGGGCAACCGGCTGCGACTGGCTTCGACCGCCGAATTTACCGGTTTCGACCGCTCGCACAAGCCAAGCGATTTCGCCGCCATGTTCAGGACCGGCAAGGATCTGTTCCCCGGCGCCTTCGACGAGAAGAAGGCGGAGCTCTGGGCAGGCCTGCGGCCGATGATGCCGAACTCGGTGCCGGTCATCGGCAAGGCACGCTATGAGAATCTCTATCTCGACACCGGCCACGGCCACGTCGGCTGGACCATGGCCTGCGGCTCGGGAAAGTTCCTTGCGGATCTCGTCGCCGGCCGCAAGCCGGAGATCGACCCGCAAGGGCTGGTCTACGGAGGCTAGGATGTCGGGACCGCAAGTCGCCATCGACCTTGGCCGCATCGAGCGCAATGCGCGCACGATCGTCGAGCGCTGCGCGCTCTCGGGCATCAAGGTCTTCGGCGTCACCAAGGGCACTTGCGGCATGCCGCAAGTGGCGCGCGCCATGCTGCGCGGCGGTGTCGCCGGCATCGCAGAATCCCGCTTCGAAAACATCCGCCGGCTGCGCGACAGCGGCATCAACGCGCCGATCATGCTGTTGCGCAGCCCGCCCATGGCGCGTGTCGAGGAGGTGGTGCGCACCGTCGACATCAGCCTGCAGTCGGAATTGAGCACCATTCGCGAGATTTCGCGCATCGCCGAGCGCATGGGCCGGATCCACGACATCATGCTGATGATCGACCTCGGCGATCTCCGCGAAGGCATCTGGCCGAACGACCTGATCCCGACGGTCGAGCAGATCCTGCGGTTCAAAGGGGTGCGCATCGCCGGCATCGGTACGAATCTCGGCTGCTTCGGCGCCATCATGCCGACGCCGGATAATCTCGGCCAGCTCGTCGCCCATGCCTACAAGACCGAGCGCCTGTCCGGCAAGAGCCTCGACGTGATCTCCGGCGGCGCCTCGTCGTCGCTGCCGCTGCTGCTCGAAGGCAGACTGCCGGCCGGCATCAACAATCTGCGGGTCGGCGAGGCGATCCTGCAAGGCGGCGTCGAAACCTTCCGCGACACGCCTTGGGCCGAGCTGGAACCCGATGCCTGCCGGCTGACCAGCGACATCATCGAGGTCAAGCTCAAGCCGTCACGGCCGATCGGCCAATCCGGCTACGACGCCTTCGGCAACCAGCCGGTCTTCCCCGACCAGGGCGACAGGCTGCGCGCCATTGCCAATATCGGCCGCGAGGACGTGCTGGTGGAAGGCCTGACACCGATCGCCAAGGGGATACGGGTGCTCGGTGCCTCCAGCGACCATCTGCTGCTGGATGTCGCCGATGCCGATCCGCCGCCGGCCGTCGGCGACCGTGTCGCCTTCCGCATGAGCTATGGCGCCATGCTGCTGGCGATGACCTCGGAATATGTCGAGAAGGCCCCGATGCACGACGTCGAGGACTTTTCCGGTCGCAAGATGGTGCAGATCACGGCCGAGCAAGGGGCTGCCGGCATCCTCGCCCGGGAAGGCACCGGCGCGCGGCTGGAAGCGATGAATTTCGACGTCATCGAGTTGGCCGATGTCGAGCGGCCGCCATCGGGGCTGATTCGGCTTGCCGCCGGCGCCGACCGTCGCATCGCGCACAAGGCGCTGACCGCAACGGCGCGCGCGACGCATTCCTTCGGCCTGATCTGGATCGATTCCATCGCCGCCCTGATGCCCGAGGACGAGGATGGCATCGACCTGCCGGAAGGCTCGGTGCTGGCGCGTACCCTCGGCCTCGACCACAAGGCGGGCGCGCTGCAGCCGCAGCTGTCGCCGGAGAATGTCGTCATCGTCGGCTTGCGCCACGCCGATCCGGCCGAGGCACGGGTGCTGAAGGATTCGCGCGTCTCCGCCTTCACCATGACCGACATCGACGCCATGGGCATGCGCGACCTGATGCATGAGGCGATCCGCGTCGCCACCTCCGGCACGCAAGGCTTCCATGTCAGTTACTCGCCTACCGCTACCGAATTCGCAGGCTGGGCGGCGGGCTCCGGCGGGCTCACCGTGCGCGAGACGCATCAGGCGATGGAGGCGATCGCGCTCTCCGGCGGACTGCTGTCGATGGATGTTTCCGGCCTGACCGCGGCTCTGAAGCCCCGGATCGGCACCGATGTCGTCAACTTCGTCATGTCGGCCTTCGGCAAGCGGATTTTGTAGCTGAGCATGATCCCGAAAAGTGGGTTTCGGTTTCCTCGGACAAACGGAAACCGTTTGTCCGAGATCATGCTCAATCAGATAGACCCTGGCCCTGCGCTTCGACCGCCGCGCGCCAGGCGTTGGCGTAGTCGGCCCAGGCCGGGTCGGCCGGCGGCTCCATTCTTTCGCCTTTGCCCTGCGCCGTCAGTTGATCCGTTGCCAGCAAGGCAGCGCCGATGCTGGTGCCGGTGGCGGCCTCGGACGCAACGACGGCGCGTCCCGTGCTGGCTGCTAGCATGCCGACAAAGAGCCGGTTGCGGGCAAAGGGGCCTTCGACAGTAGTCGGGCCGTCGGCACCGATCAGGTCGAGGCAGGTCGCCGTCATCAGCGCCAGATAGAATGAGATGGCGGCAAAGCGCTGGCCACTTTTCATCCCGTCGGCGTTGAGCCATGTCGCGGTCTGATGCGGGAACGGCCCCGACCCTTGCTGGGTCGATGGCAGCAGCAGCACCTTCTGCATCAGCACGGCGCCGACATCATCTTCGCTCCACTGCTCCGGCTGGTCCTTCGTCAGCATGGAAAACTCGCGGCCACCCATGAAGCGTGCCGAGGGGACGGGACTGCCGAGTGCGTTGACATTGACCAGCGTGTCGCGTGCCGCATCCAGCGCAATCTGTTTGCCGCCAACCGCCATCGACACCACCCAGGTGCCGGTCGAGACGACGGAGAAAGGCGGTTTGTCGGAGAGAAGATGCGGCAGCAACGAGGCGTTGGAATCGTGCAGGCCGCAGAAGACCGGCGTTTGCGGGTCAAGGCCGGTTCGCACGGCAAGCGCGGGCAGGATCGGGCCGAGGCGATCACTGGCTGGCCGCACCGGCACCATCAGCCAGCGCCAGTCCAGCCTGTCGACCAATGATGAAAAATCCGCCGTCCATGGGTTCCACAGATCAGTGTGGCAGCCGAGCGAGGTCACCTCATTGGCGGCGACGCCGGTCAGGCGCAAGGCCCAGTATTGCGGGTACATCAGCATCGCGGCGGCCTTGGCGAATTCCGCCGGGAAGCTTTTCTGTTGCCAGAAGAATTGCGCGCCGAGATTGAGGCCGAGCGGCAAGCGCGGCGTGCCGGTCTCGGCGAAGGGCGGCCTAATCGCATCATAATCCACGGCCAGCCTGTCGGGGCCATCGAATTCATAGTCGAGCACCGCCAGCACCAGATCGCCCGCGGCGTCGACCAGTGCGCCCGTCGCGCCATGGGTCGTGATCGAAATGGCGTCGATGCGCTGTTCGCGGTTGAGGCCGGCAAGGCTGTCGAGGATGAACGTCCACAGCGCTTCGACATCATGATGCGGATAGGGCGCCTGCCGCACCGGCGCATTGGCCATGCGGCGCAACGCCACCTCGCTCAACGTCACGAGGTCGACGAACGCGACCTTGGCGTTGGTCTTGCCGATGTCGATGACGGCAATATGGCGCATCGCACTCATGCCATATGGAACACGGTTTCCAACGGCACGGCCACCGGTTCGTTGTCCGGCCTGGTTTCCATGATGTCGGCCATGTGGGTCCACCAACGCTGCATCACCGGATGCTTCGGCAGGTCGTCCATGCCGTGGTCGTCTCGCCGCCACAGCACGCCGAACAGAATGCTCGTCTCCTCGTCGAGATGGATGGAATAATCGGAGACGCCGGCCTGCTTCAGCAGTGATACCAGCGACGGCCAGATCTCGTCGTGGCGCTTCTTGTACTCGGCCTTCAGGCCGGGCTTCAGCTTCATCTTGAACGCGTATTTCTGCGGCATCAGCGTCCTCCGAGCAGCCGCCGCCAGACGATCGGCAGAGCGATGACGATGATCAGCAGCAGGCCGATGAAGATCGACATGACGATGCCGGGCACGTTGAGCAGGCCAAGGCCGAAGGTCACCAGCCCCATGATGAAGGCTGCGAGCACGACGCCCAGAATGCTGCCGGCGCCGCCGAGGATGCTGACGCCGCCGAGCACCACCATGGTGATGACTTCGAGTTCATAGCCCTGTGCGATCGAGGGCCGCGTCGAACCGAGCCGCGAGGTGATCAGCACCGAGGCGATGCCCGACATCAGCCCGGTCAGGCAGAACAGGATGAACTTGGTGCGGCCGACGCGCACGCCAGAGAACTGCGACGCCACCGGGCTGTAGCCGATGGCAAAGACACGGCGGCCGAAACTCGTGCGGTGCAGCAAGAACCAGTAAACGACGGCCGCGATCAGGAAGAGCACTAGCTCGAACGACACCACCCACCAGATATAGCCCTGGCCGAAAAACGCGAAGCTTTCGGGATAACCCTTGTAGGCCTGGTCGCCGAGGATGATGAAGGCGATGCCGCGAAACAGGCTCATCGTGCCGATAGTGACGACGATCGAGGGCAGCCCGAGCCTCGTCACCAGCAGCCCGTTGAAGGCGCCGCAGCCGAGCCCGACGACGATGCCGATCAGCACCAGCACCGGCGTGCCGGCGCCGGCCTGCACCGCCATGCCCATCATGGTCGAGGCCAGCGCAATGATGGCGGCCACCGACAGGTCGATCTCACCCGAAATGATCAGCAGCGCCATGGCGAAGGCGATCAGACCCTTCTCGGTGAAGTTGAAGGTGAGATCGGACAGCGAATACGGGTCGAGGAAATACGGCGAGGCTAAGCTGTTGATGGCGAAGATGGCGACCGCCACCACGACCAGCAGCGCTTCCCAGGAAAAGATCGCCGAACGAAACGGCTTGTCGAGTCGGTCGGGAATGTGGCGCGGGGCCGGGATTTCGGTCATGCCGCCTCTACTTTCCGCAGGATGATGCGGCCCTGCCGGCGTTCGCCGCGCGCGTTAAGCACGACAGCCAGAATGATGGCGCTGCCCGAGATCGCCATCTGCCAGAAGGGCGAGATGTTGATGACCGGCAGTGCGTTGGAGATGATGCCGAGGAACAGCGCACCGAGCACCGCGCCGCCCACCGAACCGATGCCGCCGGCGATCGAGATGCCGCCGATGACGCAGGCGGCGATGATGTTGAGCTCATAGCCGTTGGCGACCTCGACCGAGGCGATCACATAGCGGGAGATCCAGAGATAGCCGGAAAGTCCGCCGATCATGCCGGAGATGCAGAAGACGATGAATTTCGTCCTGCCGACATCGATGCCGGCATAGACCGAAGCCGTCGGGTTGACGCCGATGGCATAGATCGAGCGGCCGAGCGCGGTGCGCGTCATCAGGACGAAGAACAGCACGATGACCAGGATGGCGATGCAGGACAGCACCGGAATGCCGAGGAACGCCGCCCGCTGGAAGCCGATGAAGTCCGGACTCATCTTGTCGGCATTGACCCAGGCGCCGCCTGACAGGACGAAGGTGGCGCCGCGATAGATGGTCAGCGTGCCCAATGTCACCACGATCGAAGGGATGTTCAGCCGCCAGACCAACAGGCCGTTGATGGCGCCGAGCACCAAGCCGACGACCAGGGCGATGCCAATCAGCAGCGGGATCGGGATTGCCGGATGCGCGGCGTTCAGCATCGCCACCACCATGCCGGTGAAGCAGAGGTTGGACGCCATCGACAGATCGATCGACCGGGTCAGGATGACAACCATCTGGCCCAGCGCCAGGATCATCAGGATCGAGGTATCGTTGAACACCTGGCGCAAATTGACGGGGTCGGCAAAGGCCGGGAAGCGCGTCGAGATCAGCCCGATCAGCACGACGATGGCCGCGAACAGCCAGATTTCACGGTATTTAAGAAAGGCTTTCATGCCGCGATCCCTGCTGCCGTCCTGACCAGCGTCTCGGCGTCCAGCCCCTTGTTGTCGTAGACCGCCGCGACGAGACCCTCGCGCATGACGATGACACGGTCGGACATGCCGAGGATTTCCGGCAGTTCCGACGACACCATGATCACCGACAGGCCCTGCGCCACCAGCTCGGCCATGAAGCCGTGCACGGCGGCCTTGGAGCCGATGTCGATGCCCTTGGTCGGCTCGTCCAGGATGATCACCTTGGGCGCCGTCGCCAGCCATTTGGCGATGACGATCTTCTGCTGATTGCCGCCCGACAGCGTGCCGACATCCTGGCTGAGCGAGGAGGCGCGCAGGTCGAGCCGCTCGGTATAGGAGCGGGCGAGCGCGAATTCTTCCGACAGCCGCAGCAGGCCGGATCTGGAGGTACGCTTGAGCGAAGGCAGCGAGACGTTCTGGAAGATCGGCAGGCCGATCACCACGCCCTGCTTGCCGCGCTCTTCCGGCACATAGACGATGCCCGCATCGATCGAATCCGCCGCCGATTTCGGCGCGATCACCTTGCCTTCCAGCATGATCGTGCCGGCTGATGTGCGGGTTATGCCCGATATCGCCTGCATCACCTCGCTGCGCCCGGCGCCGACAAGGCCGTAGAAACCGAGGATTTCGCCCTTGTGCAGTTCGAAACCGATGTCGTTGAACTCGGTCGGATGCGACAGGCCGGAAACGGAAAGCACCGGCGCGCCGATCTCAGCCTTGCGCTGCGGAAAGATATGGTCGACGGCGCGGCCGACCATCAGGCGCACGATCTGGCTTTGGCCGGCATCCTTGATCAGGCCTTCGCCGACCATCTCGCCATCGCGGAACACCGTGTAGCGGTCGGCGATGCGATAGATTTCGTCGAACTTGTGGCTGATGAACAGAATCGCCTTGCCTTCGCTTTTGAGGAATTCGATCAGCAGGAAAAGCTCCTCGATCTCCTTCATCGAAAGGGCGGCGGTCGGCTCATCCATGATGACGATCTGAGCGTCAATCGACATGGCCCGCGCCACGGCGACCAAATGCTTGTTGGCGATGCCGAGGTCCTTCAGCCGGGCGTCGGCGTGGATATGACTCGCGTGCATGGTGTCGAGCACTTCGCGCGCGTTTTTGCGCATCGTGCGCCAGTCGATGGTGCCGAAACGCGTGCGCGGGGCGTGGCCAAGAAAGATGTTCTCGGCAACCGTCAAATCGTCGAACAGCACGGTTTCCTGGTGGATGGCGGTGACGCCGTGTCCGAAAGCTGCGTGCGCGCTGGGCAGGGTGACGGCTTGGCCGTCGATGCTGATCGTGCCGGTGTCGGGCTGGTAGATGCCGGTCATGATCTTGACCAGGGTCGACTTGCCGGCGCCGTTCTCACCGATCAGCGCGGTCACCTGGCCCGGATAGAGCGACACGCTGACATTGTGCAGCGCGCGCACGCCGGGAAAGCTCTTGGAGATGCCGGACAGCGTCAGGAGTGGAGCCGCCTTACCCTCCCCCTTGTGGGGAGGGTCGCGAACAACGTGAGCGGGGTGGGAGTCTACTAGCATATCAAGGTCCTGGCACATGGAGATGTCGCCACCCCACCCCGTCTCGCTTGCATCGCTTCGCGAAGCCGGCTCGCCGACCCTCCCCACAAGGGGGAGGGTGGTGCGAGCGTCCAGATCAATAGATCTTGGAGAACTTCTCGATGTTCGACTTGTCGAACTGGAAGGGCGGAGCCATCGCGGCCGAGTTGGAGTCGTCGAGCGTGACCTTGCCGACGCGGCCGATCGACAGCGTGGCACCGGGCTTGGCCTCTTCCTTCTTCACCGCCAGATCGTGGGCGAGATAGACGGCCGAATAGCCGAGGTCGATCGGGTTCCACAGCGCAACCGCCTGGCTGGCGCCGTTGTCGATGAACTTCTTGAACTCGGACGGCAGCGCCAGACCGGTGACATTGACCTTGCCGATCAGGTTCTCATCGGTGACGACTTGGGCGGCGGCGACGACGCCGACGGTGGTCGGCGCGATGATCGCCTTGAGGTTCGGATAGGACTTTAACAGGCCCTTGGCCTCGTCCGTGCTCTTGGCCGAATCGTCATCGCCATAGACGGTGGCGACGAGTTTGATCTTGGGGAACTTCTCCGGCAGGATTTTCTTGGCCGCATCGATCCAGGCGTTCTGGTTGGTGGCGGTCGAGGAGGCCGACAGGATGGCGACTTCGCCGCCTTCCGGCAGGTAATCGGCGGCAAGCTTGATGATGGTCTCGCCGATCAGTCCGGTGTCGGACGGGTTGAGGTGAAGCTGGCGGCCTTCCTTGGCCACGCCCGAATCCCAGGAGATGACGGTGATGCCGCGTTCCATCGCCTTCTTCAGCACCGGCACCAGCGCGTCGGCGTCATTGGCCGAAATGGCGATGGCGTTGACCTTCTGGGCGATCAGCGAATTGACCACCTCGATCTGCGCTTCGGCGGTCGCCTTGGTCGGGCCGGTGTAGATGATGTCGACATCGCCGAGTTCCTTGGCCGCCTCCTCGGCGCCCTTGTTGGCGGCATCGAAGAAGCCGTTGCCGAGCGACTTCACCACCAGTGCGATCTTGACGTTCTCGGCATAGGCCGCATTCACGAACATGGCGGCTGAGAATGCAGCCGTCACCATCAATTTCTTCAAGAAGCTCATCGAATATCCTCCCTTGAGCGTTGCATTCCATCGCCGCTGCTGGCGTGAGAGTGTCTCAGGCCTGCAGCGAAGATTCTTCCTTTGCCGACTTGCGGGCGACGATCAGCGTCACGCCGGCGGTCTCTAACATCTTGGCTTCGCGATCCTCGATGCCGTCATCGGTAATGACGGTTGCGATGCGCGACAGGCCGCACAGGATCAGGCTGGAGCGTTTGCGGAATTTCGAGGAATCGACCAGCACCACCAGTTCGTCGGCCTGGTCGATCAGTTTTTGCTCCGCCTGGATCAGCAGCGGGTCGCCCTCCATCAGGCCGAGCGGGCCGAGCCCCTGCGCGCCCATGAACATGCGGCGCGCATAGAAGTTGCGCGTCACGTCATTGTCGAAGGGCGACAGGATGATGTTCTGCTCGCGGTAAATGGTGCCGCCCGACAGCATCACCGTGTTCTTGGAGTGCTTGAGCAGGTGTTCGGCGATCGGGAACGAATTGGTGAAGATCGGCATGCGGCGACCGGTCAGGAAATGCACCATCTGGAAGGTGGTGGTGCCGCCATTGATGATGATCGGCTCGCCATCCTTGCACAGCTCGACCGCTTCACGGGCGATTGCCCGCTTCTGCGAGGCGTTGATCGTTTCGTTGACGGAAAAGGGCCGGCCGGCCAGCCCAATGAACTGCGGCGGCGAGATTGCTTCAGCGCCGCCGCGCACACGGCGCAGGCGCTTCTGGACATGGAGGGCCGCGATGTCACGCCGGATCGTCGCCTCGGAGGACTCCGTCAGGTCGACCATCTCCTGCACCGTCACCACAGGCTTTTCCTGGACGGCGGACAGAATGATCCTGTGGCGCTCTTTTTCGTGCATGGTTCCTCCCTGCCTGAGCATCTAGGCACCCAAAACGCGCAGTGTCAATCATTTCCGATCATATAATTTCATTGTGCAGTGCAATATGATCGATCTTGATCGTTTGTGATTGACAAACCCGCCGCTTCCGTGGAAATTCGGGCCAAATGGGCCGCACCGTTCGCGTGCCTTCGGGAGGATTACATATGCTCGACAAGCGCACCGGCGCGCGCCTCGCCAATCTGTGGGACGAGGCCAAGGCTCAAGCGATGAGCGAGCCGGAACTTCTGGTCTATCGCTCGAACACGCTTGGCTCCGACAAGCGCGTCACCAACTATGGCGGCGGCAACACCTCCTCTAAGATCTGGCAGAAAGACCCGCTCACCGGCGAGGATGTCGAAGTGCTTTGGGTCAAGGGCTCGGGCGGCGACAGCGCGTCGATCAAGCTCGACGGCTTTGCCACCCTTTACATGGACAAGCTGCGCGCGCTCAAAGGCCTTTATCGCGGCGTTGAGCACGAGGACGAAATGGTCGGCTTCCTGCCGCACTGTACGTTCAATTTGAACCCACGCGCGGCCTCGATCGACACGCCGCTGCATGCCTTTGTGCCGAAGCCATTTGTCGATCACATGCATCCCGATGCCATCATCGCCATTGCCGCCGCCAAGGATTCCAAGGCGCTGACCAAGGAGATATTCGGCGACGCCATCGGCTGGCTGCCGTGGAAGCGGCCGGGCTTCGAACTCGGCCTGTGGTTGGAGAAATTCTGCCTCGAACATCCCGCCGCAAAGGGCGTCATCCTGGAAAGCCATGGGTTGTTCACCTGGGGCGACACCCCTCGGGAATGCTACGAGACGACGATCTCGGTGATCAATCAGGCGATCGAATGGTTCGAGCGCCGCTCCGAGGGCCTCGCCATCTTCGGCGGCGAAGTGGTCAAGTCGCTTGACGCGGCCGAACGCCGTGCCATCGCGGCAAAACTGATGCCGAAAATCCGCGGCCTGATCTCGGAAAAGAGCCACAAGCTCGGTCATTTCGACGATTCGCCCGCCGTGCTCGAATTCGTCAACTCCAGGGATCTACGCCCGCTGGCGGCGCTCGGCACGTCGTGCCCTGACCATTTCCTGCGCACCAAGATCCGTCCGCTGGTGATCGAATTCGATCCGGCCAAACCCGATGTCGATGCCGTCATTGCGCGCCTCGCCGACGACCTGGCGGCCTATCGTGTCGGCTACCAGGCCTATTACGACAGCTGCAAGCATGCCGACTCGCCCGCCATCCGCGATCCCAATGCCGTCGTCTATCTGATGCCCGGCGTCGGCATGTTCACCTTCGCCGGCGACAAGGCGACGGCGCGCATCTCGGGCGAATTCTATGTAAACGCCATCAATGTCATGCGCGGCGCCTCGACCGTCTCGTCCTATGTCGGCCTGCCCGCAAAGGAAGCCTTCGACATCGAATACTGGCTGCTCGAGGACCTGAAGCTGCAGCGCATGCCGAAGCCGAAGGCGCTTGCCGGCCAGATCGCGCTGGTCACCGGTGGCGCCGGCGGCATTGGCCGCGCAACCGCCAACCGGCTGCTGCGCGAAGGCGCCTGCGTCGTGCTGGCCGACATCGACGAAACAGCCCTTGCCAGCGCCAATGACGAACTGGCCAAAGCCTATGGCAAGGATTTTGTCAGGCCGGTGCTGATCAACGTCACCTCGGAGGACCAGGTCATTTCGGGCTTCGCCGAGACTGCGGTCGAGTTCGGCGGCATCGACATTCTGGTGTCGAATGCGGGGCTGGCTTCCTCGGCGCCGATCGAGGAGACGACGCTGGCGCTGTGGAACAAGAACATGGACATCCTGTCGACCGGTTATTTCCTGGTCTCGCGGGAAGCGTTCCGGCTGTTCCGCGTGCAGAATATCGGCGGCAACGTCGTCTTCGTCGCCTCCAAGAACGGACTTGCCGCCTCGCCTAACGCCGCCGCCTACTGCACCGCCAAGGCCGCCGAGATCCATCTCGCCCGATGCCTGGCACTGGAGGGCGCGGAAGCGCAGATCAGGGTCAATGTCGTCAACCCGGACGCGGTGCTGCGCGGCTCGAAGATCTGGACCGGCGAGTGGAAAGAACAGCGCGCCGCCGCCTACAAGATGTCGACCGACGATCTGGAGGAGCACTATCGCTCGCGCTCGATGCTGAAGCGTTCGGTGTTTCCCGAAGACATCGCGGAGGCGATCTATTTCTTCGCCTCCGACATGTCGGCCAAGTCGACCGGCAACATCGTCAATGTCGACGCGGGCAACGCGCAGAGCTTTACGCGCTAGCGGACGCCAGAGCGCTTCCCTTCTCCCCGTTCTACGGGGAGAAGGTGCCGGCAGGCCGATGAGGGGCAGCGCTGACTGAACGCATTTTGGGAGGAATAGCAGTGTCCGAATCCATCATCTCCGCCGACCTCGTCGACAAGGACAACGCCTCGCGCAAAGCCAGTCTCGAGCGCGACTACACCTCGCTCGGCGAACGCCTCGACCGCCGTGGCATCGCCATCGATGCCATCCGCGACAAGGTCGAGAAATTCGCCGTTGCGATCCCGTCCTGGGGCGTTGGCACCGGCGGCACCCGCTTTGCACGCTTTCCCGGTGCCGGCGAGCCGCGCGATATCTTCGACAAGATCGAGGACTGCGCCGTCATCAGGCAATTGACGCAGGCGACGCCGACCGTGTCCCTGCACATTCCGTGGGACAAGGCCGACCCGAACCGGCTGAAGCAGGCGGCTTCGCGCTTTGGCCTCGGCTTCGACGCCATGAACTCCAACACTTTCTCGGATGCGAAGGACCAGAAACTCTCCTACAAATTCGGCTCGCTGTCGCATGCCGATGCCGGCACGCGCCGGCAAGCGGTCGAGCACAATCTCGAATGCATCGAGATCGGCAAGACGCTCGGCTCCAAGGCGCTGACGGTGTGGATCGGCGACGGTTCGAACTTTCCCGGCCAGGTGAATTTCGCCAAGGCGTTCGAGCGCTATCTCGACGCCATGAAGGAGATCTATGCCGGGCTGCCCGCCGACTGGAAGCTGTTCAGCGAACACAAGATGTACGAACCGGCCTTCTATTCCACCGTCGTGCAGGACTGGGGCACCAATTACATCATCGCACGGGAGTTGGGTGACAAGGCGTTCTGCCTGGTCGACCTCGGCCACCATGCGCCCAACGTCAACATCGAGATGATCGTGTCGCGGCTGATCCAGTTCAAAAAACTCGGCGGCTTCCATTTCAACGATTCGAAGTATGGCGACGACGATCTCGATGCCGGTTCGATCGACCCCTACCGGCTGTTCCTTGTCTTCAACGAACTGGTCGATGCGGAGCTTTCGGGTGCCGAGGGTTTTGACCCGGCCCACATGCTCGACCAGAGCCACAACGTCACCGATCCGATCGAAAGCCTGATGCTGTCGGCGGTCGAAGTGCAGCGCGCCTATGCGCAGGCGCTGCTTGTCGACCGCAAGGCGCTCGAAGGGTTTCAGGACAGCAACGACGCGCTGATGGCGACGCAGACGCTGAAAGCCGCCTACCGCACCGATGTCGAGCCGATCCTGGCCATGGCCCGCCTGAAGACCGGCGGCGCCATCGATCCGGTCGCCGCCTATCGGGCGGCGGGCTACCGCGCCAAGGTCGCGGCCGAACGCCCTGCGGTCGCCGGTGGGAGCGGCGGCATCGTCTGAGGCGAACTTCCAGCCGATATTGCCCCTCACCGGTTTGCTTCGTGAGGGACCATTTGTGAATGGACTCGATTGATCCGACAGGCTCTTCTAGGCGCATCCCCGCCCGGAGAACCGCCATGCCTCTCAACCGTCGGACATTGATCGCCGCCAGTCTTTCCATCACCTTCGTCCTGACGCCGTTGACGAGCGTCTTCGCCGCATCGCCGGCGCCGGCCAAGGGCGAGCACGGCATGGTGGTGACGGCACAGCATCTGGCGTCCGAAGTCGGCATCGAGGTCTTGAAGAAGGGCGGCAATGCCGTCGATGCGGCGGTTGCCGTCGGCTATGCGCTCGCCGTCGTCTATCCCAATGCCGGCAATATCGGCGGCGGCGGCTTCATGACCATCCGCTTCAAGGACGGCAAATCGACCTTCCTCGATTTCCGCGAACGGGCGCCGCTGGCGGCGACCAAGACCATGTATCTCGACAAGGATGGCAACCCGGTGAAGGGCGCCAGCCTTGACGGTTACCTCGCCGTTGGCGTGCCGGGATCCGTCGCCGGTTTGGAGATGGCGCGCGAAAAATACGGCAAATTGTCCCGACAGGATCTGATGGCGCCGGCAATCGGCTATGCCAAGGACGGGTTCATCCTCAATCAGGGCGACGCCGCCTCTTTTGCCGGCAGTGCCGACAGGCTGGCGAAGGACCCCGCTGCCGCCGCCATCTTCCTGAAACCCGGTGGCAAGCCCTATGGCATCGGCGAGCGGCTGATCCAGCCCGACCTCGCGGCCTCGCTGGCCGCCATTTCCGAAAAAGGCCCCGATGCATTCTATAAAGGCGCTATCGCCGACGCCATCATCAAGGCGAGTGGCGCCAAGGGCGGCATCCTGGCCAAGCCGGATTTCGAGCAATACGCGGTCCGCGAACTGAAGCCGATAACCTGCGCCTATCGCGGCTACGAGATCACCTCCTCGCCGCCGCCCAGTTCCGGTGGCGTCATCATCTGCGAAATCCTCAACGTGCTGGAAGGCTACCCGCTGTCCTATCTCGGCGCCGGTTCAGCCGAGACGGTGCATGTCATGGTCGAGGCGATGCGCTACGCCTATGTCGACCGCAATTCGGCCCTCGGCGATCCCGATTTCGTCGACAATCCGGTCGGGAGATTGCTGGACAAGGGGTATGCCAAGGATACCCGCGAGAAGATCGACCCCTTCCGGGCTGGCGTGTCGCAGGACCTGATGCCGAAGGGCTTTGGCGAGAGCAAGGAAACGACGCATTATTCGATCATCGACAATGACGGCAACGCGGTCGCGGTCACCTATACGTTGAACGGCTCCTTCGGCGCCGGCGTCGTCGCCGATGGTACCGGCATCCTGCTCAACAACGAGATGGACGATTTCACCCAGAAGCCCGGCGTGCCCAACCTCTATGGCCTGGTCCAGGGCGAGGCCAATGCCATCCAGCCGAAGAAGACGCCGCTATCGTCGATGAGCCCGACCGTGGTGGCCAAGGACGGCAAGCCGTTCATGGTCATCGGCAGCCCCGGCGGCTCGCGCATCATCACCATCACGCTGGAAGCCATCGTCAACGTCATCGACCACGGCATGAACATCCAGGAGGCGATCGACGCGCCGCGCATCCATCACCAGTGGCTGCCCGATAAGGTCTATATCGAGCCGTTCGGGCTGTCGCCGGATACCGAAAAGCTGCTGGCCGGCATGGGTTATCAACTCGATCTCGGTGACCAGACCTGGGGCCAGGCGGCGGGCATCCTGGCCGGCGGCAAAAGCCTGGCGGAGATCGAGAAGGGTGGCGGTGCGCGCTATAACGGCGCCATCGACAGCCGCGCGGCCTCTGGCGAGGCGCTCGGATACTGAGGTTGGCAAGACTGGAGATGGACTTGCAGCAGCGTAGCGATTCGGGTTGATCGCTCGCTGCTCAAGCGGGTTGGCGCATAGCCGCGATGGTTGTCACAGGACCAGCGTGATGGTGGAGGCAATCAGCATCAAGGCGGCGATGCCGACGAACAGCGCGTAGATGCGCGGCCGGTCGAGCAGCAGCGCGTTTCCGGATATCCAGGCGGACGTGGCGCCGCCAAGCGCGAAGAGGAAGCCGTTGCGGTGCCCGAAGACCATCGATGCGGCCATCAGCCCGCCAATGATCAGCGCGCCGAACACGATGATCACGGCAACGGCGTATTTCTCGAAATCGTTGCCACTTCCCATGCTCGGACCGATCGCGTTCAACGTCGGCAGGTCGTCCGGATCGAAGGGGTTCGTCGACCCATATTCGTCTTGACCGGCAGGCTCTCGCATCATTCGTTCTCCGTGTAGCGGCAACAAACCATCAAGCCTTGCCGAGTGCAACCCGATCGCGCCGCCTTGATGCGTTCGACCGGTCTTTGACGCCTTCTGGCGGCGGCTGCCGCCGGCTTTTTGATACGCGCCCCTAGCCGTCTTTGGGTCTCTGGCTATCCCGGACACGGCGATGGCCGTCCCTCTATCATGGAATGTATTCGTGGAGGAAAAATGATTCGGCACGTGGATTGGGTTTCGCGGGCTGCGATTTTCGGTGGGCGTGGTGTCGCACGGGCAGGCTGAATCGCCTGCGGCCAGCGGACGGTTGCGCCTGACATTCGGTCGAACAAAAAGCAGACCTGTCGGAGTCCCTTCAATGTTGACTACTAAGCTCATGTTTCATAGTCAACTTGGAGACTAGATCGAAAAGCAGGCGCGCAGCATTGCAGAGAGACCGAGAGCTCCAGCCGAGAGCCATGCCCGATCATACGTGCCGAATGACCCGGCGCCAGGCAGTGGGGCTTTTCACGTTGCCGTTCGCCGGCATGGCGTCCGCGGCGACGGCTGAACCCCGCCGGCCGCGCATAGTCTGCCTGGATGACGGGCTGGCCGAGACCTTGCTCATGCTGGGTGTAACGCCGGTTGCCATTGCCGACCGTCAAGTCTGGGAGACCTGGGTGGTCGAGCCGCCGCTGCCGCCTGAGATCGCCGACCTCGGCACGCTGCTCGAGCCCAACCTCGAATTGTTGCAGCAGCTCAAGCCCGACATCATCCTCTCCACGCCGTATCTCGACGGCATCAAGCCGCTGCTCGAACGCGTGGCGCCGGTGATGACGATCGGGCTCTATACCGAAGCCGGTCAGCCCTATCGGCGCGCCCTCGAGGCAACCCGCCAGCTTGCCAGGCTTGTCGGCAAGGAAAGCGAAGGTGAAGCGCTGATCGCGGCGACGGATGCGTATTTTTCGAACATCCGCCGGCAGCTGGCGCCGCTGTCGGCGCGGCCGATCTATGTCGTCAGCTTCATGGATCCGCGCAATGTGCGCGTCTACGGCAAGAAAAGTCTGTTTCAGGAGGTGTTCGACCGCATCGGGCTCAGCAACGCCTGGACGGCCGAGACCAATTATTGGGGGTTTTCAACCGTCGGCGTCGACGGGTTGGCGACATCCAGCGACGCACGCCTTGCCTATCTCGAACCCTTGCCCGAGGGCGCCGGCGGCACGCTGACCGAAAGCCCGGTCTGGAACGCCATGCCTTTCGTGCGCAACCGTTCGATCATGCGCCTTCCCGCTGTCCTGATGTTCGGTGCGCTTCCGTCAGCCGCCCGATTCGCCCGGGTCCTGGCGTCGGCAATGATCGCGGAGGCCGCCCGTGGCTGAGGATGCCGCGGCCATCGCTCAGGAGGGAAAGCCCGCGTCGGCCGGCCGGGCCTCCCCGTGGAGCTTTCTTGGCAATCAGCCCGTAGGCGCGATCCTGCTTTGCGCCATGCTGCTCGCGGCAGCGTTGGCGGCAACCGTCTCAAACCTCACGGTGCAGCTGCCGGCGGCGCTCTGGCTCCAATCGCTCGCCGCCCCCGACGTCGCCGACATGCGGCAGGTGCTCGTCCACTACGCCTTCCTGCCCCGGCTTGCCGTCAGCCTCCTGTGTGGCGCGGCGCTCGGGCTTGCCGGAACGGTCCTGCAACAGGTTCTGCGCAACCCGTTGGCCTCGCCCGAAACGGTCGGTGTCTCGGCCGGCGCCTATCTGGCGCTGGCACTGGCGACGCTTCTGTCGCCGTCCCTGCTTGCCTTCGGCCGCGAATGGATAGCGCTTGCCGGCGCCTTCACGGCCTTTGCCGCCGTCTTTGCTCTGTCCTGGCACAAGGGCCTGTCGCCGCTTTCGGTGGTGCTGGCGGGGCTTGTGGTCAGCCTCTATGCCGGCGCCATCGGTGCCGCTCTTATTGTGCTGCGGCATGAATGGTTGGCCAGCCTGTTCATCTGGGGCGCCGGTTCGCTCGGCCAGCAGGACTGGTCGACGACACTGTGGCTGTTGCCACGCATCGGCACTGCTGCGCTGGCGATCTTCCTCATGGTGCGGCCGCTGACCTTGCTTGGCCTCGACGATGAAGGCGCGCGCAGCCTTGGCGTGCCTCTCGGCGCTTACCGCTTCGCCGGACTGGCGGCCGCCGTCGCGCTGATCGCCTTTGTCGTTGCCGCTGTCGGCGTTATCGGTTTCGTCGGCCTGGCCGCCGCCACCTTGGCGCGCATCGGTGGTGCCCGACGGCTGGGTCAGCAGCTGGTGATGGCGCCGCTGATCGGCGGCGCATTGCTGTGGGCGGCCGACCAGGCCGTGCAGATCGCGACCGGACCGCAAGGTGACCTGCTGCCGACCGGAGCGATCACCGCGCTTCTCGGCGCACCGCTGCTGCTCTGGCTGCTGCCGCGCCTTGCGCTTGGGTTGGAAACCCCGGCTTTGACGGCCGAACCGCTGCCACGCGCAAGCCGGCCCGGCCTCGTGCTGGCGGCGATCGGCCTGGGTCTGCTTTTGCTGCTGGGGCTGGCTTTGCTCTATGGGCCGGGGCCGCATGGCTGGACCTTCGCTTTCGGCGATGAACTCCGGCCCCTACTGTCGTGGCGGTGGCCTCGCGTGCTTGCCGCGCTGAGTGCCGGCGCCATGCTGGCGCTGGCCGGGCTGATGATGCAGCGGCTGACCGGCAATCCGATGGCCAGTCCCGAAGTGCTGGGCATCAGCGCCGGTGCCGCGCTTGGCATGATAGTGGCGCTGTTCGCGCTCTCCGACGCCGGACGCCCGGTTCAGACGGCGGCGGCAACCATCGGCGCCTTCGCCGCTTTGCTGATGACGCTGGCGATCGGCCGCCGTGCCGCTTATGCGCCGGAGCGGTTGCTGCTCGCCGGCGTCGCCCTGACGGCCTTGTTCGACGCGCTGATCCTGGTGCTCACCGCCACCGGCGATCCTCGCGCCATGCTGCTGCTCAACTGGCTCACCGGTTCGACCTATGGCGTCGATGTCAGCGCCGCCCTGCTGACCGGCGGCATCGCCGTCTGCCTCTTCGCGCTCGCGCCTCTCTTCATGCGCTGGCTCGACATCCTGCCGCTCGGCTCCGCCGCCGTGCAAGGCCTTGGCATCAACTTGAAGGGAACGCGGCTTCTCGTGCTGCTGATGGTCGCGGCACTCACCGCCGCCTCGACACTGATCGTCGGTCCGCTGACCTTTATCGGCCTGATGGCGCCGCATCTTGCCCGACGCCTTGGCCTGTCCCGTGCCCTGCCGCAAGCCATTGGCGCGGTGCTCGCCGGCGCGCTGATCATGGTCGCGGCCGACTGGATCGGTCGCACAGCCATCTTCCCGCGCCAGATTCCGGCCGGTCTCGTCGCCACGCTGATCGGCGGCCCGGTGTTGATGTGGCTGCTGCGAAGGTGATACGCACCGACGAATTCGGGCGGGCAATGGCGAAGCGACAATCGCGGGTGCAGGCGGCGTTTGCGGTGAGGGGTTCTGGCTAACGGCCTTCACTCCTCAACGCTGCAATGACCTGTTCTCGTTGTGTGGCTTCCTCCGCGTTCATAGCGCCAAAGCGCAGGGCGCAGCGGAATATTTCCCCCGGCGCGACGCAAACCAGGCGACCTCTTTCCTTCGCCGCAAGATAGCCGTCCGGTTCGGCGGTCGCCGGCAGCACGAGGCCAAGCGCGTCCTGATCAGAACCGCGCGTGATCCAGCGCACGGCATAATTGAGCTCGTCGGGGCGAAAGCTGACGAAATCCGCCGTTCGGTCCGGATGGACCTGCAAAGCGTGCGCCCAGCCCTCGGCGTCTGCCTTCGCCTTCATCGTCAGCACGAGTTCGGGATCGATCGGCTCGCCCTTGGTCAATATGCGATGCCGCGAAGGGTCGGCTACGACGGCGTCGCGATAGGCAAGGTAGCTTTCGCTCGGTGTAAAAAAGGGCGGAAGCACTTGGCGCACGACAATGTCGGCGTGATCATCGGCGACGGTGTCGATCAGGCGCCCGCCATCGGCCGGCCTGAAGTTGATGTGCGACAGGTACATCAGCTCCATGGGCGAGCGTTTCAGGTTCTCGATGGCAATGTCGACGGCCACGCCGGTGCCGTCGCGCTGCAGCCGCACGGTAGGCTTCATCAAATAGTCGTGGCTGAAGGCAACGGTCTGTCGGCAGTGCCCCGTCAACGCCATGAAAGGCCCCTCGGCATTGCTGCCGGCGATCAGTTGCGCATGCCCATAGGGCGCATTTGGCAGGTCGCCGTGAAGCGGGTGGCGGTCATCCGGGCCAGGATTGCCCATCGCGGTGGCGCCGCAGTGAATGAAGAACGCGCCGTAGTTGGAGAGGTAGTCGCGGGTCGCGACGGGCTCGTCGAACATCGAGCGCATGGTCAGGGAGCGGTTGAGGAACGTTGCGTCCCAGATCTGCTGACCCTGAAACGGCAGCATGACAATTTCGCCCACTGCGTTGCTGATCCGAAGACCGGCAACGCCGGATCGATAGCGAAAGGCGGTGGCGAGAAGCCCGCGATAGCGCGCCACGATTGTTTCCGACTGGCTGAACAGTTCGGGTGCGAGGTCGACGAAGACGTGATCGGAATACTCGGGATACATTGTTTCGACCTCGATCTGTCGCAGGCGCATGCCGATAGTCGCACGAAACGTCTGGAAATCAACGGCAGCGCGTCAGACTCAGCCAGGACGGCTGATGGCGGAGCGTCTCGGTACCCGGGGAGAGGGCATCTTCGCCTGTATCGCTCGCGGCGCTTTGCAACAAGCCCCGATTCTATTTGGCTGAGGCCGGAGGCAGCTCGTACAGGGTGGCGCCGTTCTCCTGGCCACGCTCGACATAGCCGATGATATGAAACCATTTGGCGACGTCAGGTCCCTGGAGCCAGCTTTGCGCGAGTGGATAGGGAGGTTGCCGGCAGGCGCCTGGATGTGCCTGATATGCCGCTTGCGCGTCCGCGGCTCGATCTGCCGTCTTGAACTAAGCGTGGCGTGCTCGCGTTCTGGCGGCCTTCTGCGCTGCCTGCTTCCTTCCGCGAGCGCCTTTCGTTTCGGCGGCTTTCTTCGCGGCGGCCGAGCGCTCCTCAGCCGTCCGGCGCGAAGCCGCACGCTTGGCCTGCTGCGAGAGCGCCTCGTGCGACGCCGTGCTCTTCGGCTCGTGCTCAAGCACATTGGAGACGGCTTTCGAGACCCGCGGGCGGCGTTTCGGCCTGCGTTCGCCCTGGCCGGCCTCGTAGGCGTATTCGGCGCTTTTGCGCGTACTCTCCTTCACCTTGCCTTTTTTGGGCGGGGGCAGGTCTACGCCTGCGCGTCTTGCCTCGGAAAGTCCTATGGCGATGGCCTGCTGGGTCGATCGCGCGCCGTGTTCGCCGTGGCGGATTTTGTCAATCTCCTCGTGCACGAACTCGCCGGCCTGGGTGCTCGGCGACTTGCCCTCGCGCTTGTCCTTTCGGGCCTTCTCGATGGTCTTCTTATCCGGCATTGTCTTTCTCCCACATAAGGGTTGCGACAGCCATTCGGGTTGCAGGTGCTGTCCTACGGAGGTCCTAACGCGTTGGGGACGCAAATGATCCCGCACCGGGTGATCCAAGGCGCGGCCATCAGGATGTCGACGCCGATCTCTCCGAACTCATGGCGCGAGAACCATCGGCTGGCGAGGTCCGCGACTTCGTCCAGGGCGCCAGGCTCTTCGAACAGATGCGTCGCGCCAGGGACGATGGCGAGCTCCTTCTCGCGCCCGAAGTCCAGACCGGTGGGGCAGGGGAATTCCTTGCCTTCATCGAGGACGAGCTGAAGCCGTGGGTCGCCAGTCGGGTCACGGTCGATGCAAGCCGCCAGGCGCTTTACGGCCATCCTTCGGGGCCTTCAAGCGGCCCTCTGCCTTCCAGAGGATCGCGGCGAGCCCCGCCATCTATTGGGCGTGCGCGCGAGCTTCGAACCGCATGCCGGCGAAAACCACATGTCGATCCTGCCAGTGACGGTCAATCGCGCGGTGCAGGCGGCGTTTTGCGGTGAGGGTGAAGGATACCGCCCTTTGCGGAACGCTGCAGCAAGGTGGTCGGGCGCCTCGCGCCGTCATTCCTGTGAAGGGGAGGCGCTCAATCGACGGTAGGAGACGCCGCCGAAGCTTGCCGTCACAAAATCCGTGACGGACATCTTGCGCTTGCCTCCGTCGCTGCAGGCGTAAACCGGCCAACCGGCATCGCTGCATTCGCTGGCAGCGCAAATGCGCGCCAGGCAGTTTCCGGTAGTCAGCCGGAAGCCGCCCTTGCCGGCGAAGCCTTGCAACAGGCTGCCGTCCGCCGAGCGCCATGTCCGCGCACGGAATTCCGCTCGCAAAAGCAGTGGTTCGAGAGGGACCGCAAGGTTGGTTTCGCCGGCACGCCCCGCGAACTGCAGACGGAAGCGCGCCATTGCGGTCGTGTATGCGGTCACAAGATCCGCTTGGCGAACATAGGCGGTCGCCAGGCTGGAGCGGTCAAGCAGATGAGACATCCACTCGCCTGCCTGTATCGGCCTCATCAACGCAACAAAGGCAAGAAAGGCGAAGCAAGTTCGTGACATTTTCCAGCAGCCATATCGATCTCGGCGTGCCGGTTTGACCCCCGGTTGCCCTGCCATAACATCCCGCCAATTGGCGCCCGGCGCAAGCCGCTTGCTGAGGCATTCCAGAACGCCGCCGAGCAAAGGCGCCCGGAGCCGAAGACCGTGACCCGCATCGACGAACCTGTGCGGGCGAGGTGGAGGCGGCGTTTGCGGCCGGGTGAAGGACCTTCACCAGCCAGGGTTGCTTAGCCGATGCGAGCGGGCGGCAGCTCGTACAGAGTGGCGCCATTGTCCTGGCCGCGCTCGACGTAGCCGATGACGCCAAACCATCTTGCGACATCCGGTCCCTGGAGCCAGCTGCGCGAGTGGATGGGGAGGTTGCCGGCGAGTGCCTGGATATGCCTGATATGCCGCTTGCAAAAGCGAACGGTCGAGGCACGGAAGAAATCCTCCCGCGCTGCAAACAGCGTATCGGCGGCGTCGCTGTTCTCATGCCAGGCGATGATCGCCACGGCCTTGTCGCCTTCGACAAGCGCGTGCGCACGGCCTTCCTTCAAGTTCATCATCAGATTGTCGTAGGCGATCTTGCTGTCCTTGCCAGCCGCCACGTATTCATCCGACATTCGCTTGGACAGACCGCGAAAGACATCCTCCAGATCCCCAAGCGTTGCTGCGCGTGCTCTCATTTCTCCTCCTGCGGCCCCGGCAGGCAGTTTGCCCTAAGGTTTGGGGATCACCAAGCAAATCAAATCCGCCGGCAGCCCAAATCTGCGCAAAGTCGTTTCACTCGGCAATGTGCGGTAAACGTTCCGGAACCATTTTAGCGCAAGCTAATTGGATGGCGGTTTTTGTGAGCCGATTCATGTGTTTGAAGTTCGTCCACCCCTTCGATGCGGACTCTTCGACCAGGAATCTGCGCCACGCCTCGCTGCAGGACTTCCGGGAGGAATGATAAAATGGGTCCCACCGATCAGCACATCGAGCGACGCTCTCATTCACGTGGGATTGTTCTGAAGGACGCAACCATCATCACCGACGATGCCAACATCGGATGCTCCGTCAGGAATCAGCATGTTCATGGTGCGGAATTGCGGGTGGACCCCGGCGCCACAATTCCCGACCGTTTCGTCCTTCACGTCCCCGCGGACGACGCCAGCTATCGTGCCGTGGTGCGGTGGCGAAGGAACGAGCGGCTTGGCCTGCAGATCTATTAGCGGCGGGAATGCGGAGTGTCAGAATGCCTGCTCGACGAAGGGTATGGCCGACGTTGACAAATCCGAGCTAATCTCGCGTTCGTGAGTTCGGAGTGCGCAAGGCTCCGGCCGCTGTTGAGAGGGAGAGAGCACAAATGGCCGCCTATCTGATCGCGGATGTAGACGTAAAAGATGCTGCCGTGTTCGAGGAATACCGGCGGGATGTTCCGGCCACCGAGGAGCGCTACGGCGGGCGATACCTGGGTCGTGGCGGTGCGACCAAGGTTCTGGAAGGTGACTGGGAGCCACACCGTTTGGTTATTATCGAATTCCCCGACATGGCGTCATTGATGGGCTGGTACAATTCGCCCGAATATTCCCGCCTTATCGAGATCCGCAAGCGTTGCGCCAGCACCAGGATCATTGCGCTTGAGGGGATCGCAACACCCGCTGTGTGAGGATCTCGTTCTCGGGGCGCCGTCATCAGACACAAAGCCGGTCGTTGACCGACGAAGAAAACCGTCGCCTCATTGGGGAAGAAGGCGACGACGGGCGGGAACTTGATACGACCGACCACGATTTCCCCGGCTTTATCGAGGGGCAAGGACTCCAATTCTTTTTTCCGGTCGGGAATAACGGCCCGCTGCCATCGGTGGCGGGCTTTCCGCATGGTAAGTCTCGCAACAGCCACGGCAGATACCATGGTGCCCTCACCAAAGGGGGAATCGATGGTTTCGGCAATTGCAAGTCAGCATCGGCAGGTACCGGAAACTCAATTGAAAGCGGCAAAACCGGAAACGGGCGAAGGATTCGCGCCAGGCAAGAGCGCCGACAGCGTAGGACATCGCGCCAAGGCAATGGTTGTCGAAACGGGCGACACAGATCCTAACTCGCAGGGTAATGCCGCATCGAAGATCGCCAGAATGGACATCACGGTTTTGACGCCTCCGCCCGAAGAAACACCTGCGGAGCAAACCTAGGCCGAGGCTGCCACTTGGCGGTTTTTGCCCGCTGCTTCACTGTGGCGGGCGGATGCGTCTCGATAGCGCGACGTTGTGTCCAAAATGTCCTTAACGGCAGGGCCAGGCTTCACCGCGCTGTGACGCCGGTTGGGTAACGGCAAGGCCGACAACCATTTCAACTAGGTGCTTTTTAAGCAATTGCTGCCTGTCGGCGCTGAAGAGCCTGTCGCCGAAGATGTGGGAGAAGGTTGCCCGGTTGGACACGTTGAAGAAACTCAGGGCACTGATATGCCAGTGCAACTCCAGCGGTTCGACATCGTCCCGAAACAGGCCTGCTTCCCGCCCGCGGCGGCAGATTGCCTCCAGCTTCTGGATCGCGCCGGCATTAAGCGAGCGGATCAGGTCGGATTTCTCCAGATACGCCCCGTGGTGGATGTTCTCGATCATGACGATGCGAATGAAATCGGGGTTGCGGCTATGATGGTCGAACGTGAACTCGGCTAGGTGTCCCAGGGCCTCGACGGGCGGAAGGTGATCGAGTTCAAGTTCCTGCTCGCCAGCCCGCACCTCTCGGTAGGCTTCCTCGAGGACGCGACCGTACAGCCCTTCCTTGTCGCCAAAATAATAATATATCATGCGCTTTGACGTATTCGTCTTCGCCGCGATCTCATCGATGCGCGCTCCCGATAGCCCGTTGGCGGCGAATTCCGCCATTGCCACCGCGAGGATATTCTTCCGGACTCCCGCCGGATCCTGCTTCCAGCCGTTTCTGCCGCTTGTCTTGTCGTCCATGGATGACCTTGCCCTCACTGCGCAAACATTACACCGGGCGTTGAGATAATGAAATTAACCGGCTTGTACAAAGTCATTGACGAAATTAACCAGACAGTACAAAGTGCGCCCCGATGGCACGAGGAGCATGCGAAAGCGTGGTTGCCGTCCCGGAGGTCTGATTGGTATCAGCAGCCGCCAGCGCGGTCATGACGGAGAGGAAGGCGGTCGCCGATTCCCGACCGATTCTGGTCGGGCTGCTTGGCCGCGGCATTCAGCAGTCCCGCACGCCGGCCATGCATGAGGCTGAGGGCCGCGCGAACGGAATCGCCTATATCTATCGCCTTCTCGATGCCGATCGCATGGGCGTCGTGCCCCCGCGGCTTTCAGAGGTCGTCGACTTTGCCGAGTACTTCGGCTTTGACGGATTCAACGTCACGTTCCCCTACAAGCAGGAGATCATTCCGCTTCTCGACGAGCTGTCCGACGCAGCGCAGGCTATCGGCTCGGTGAACACGGTCGTCCTGCGGGGCGGACGGCGCGTCGGTCACAACACAGACATGTGGGGTTTCAAGGAAAGCTTCCGCCTCGGCATGGCGCTCGCTCCACGCGACCGCGTGGTGATGCTCGGCGCTGGTGGCGCGGGCGCGGCGGTCGGCCACGCTCTGCTCGAGAGCGGCGTCGGCAGGCTGATGATCGGCGATATCGATACGGCTCGCGCGACCGCGCTCGCCGACCGGCTGTCGTCGCGGTTCGGCGCAGACAAGGTCGAAGCCGTAACCGACATCGTCGAGGCATCGCAAGCAGCCGACGGGATCGTCAACGCGAGCCCTGTAGGCATGGACAAGCTTCCCGGCATGCCCATCGATTCCGCTCTGCTGAGGCGCGGCTGCTGGGTGGCCGACATCATTTACTTTCCACTCGAAACCCAGCTGCTTGCCGAGGCGCGCCGCCGTGGCTGCCGCACGCTTAGCGGTGAGGGCATGGCAATATTCCAGGCAGTGCGAGCATTCGAGCTGTTCACCGGCACCGCGCCGGACACGGATCGTATGAAGGCGGTTTTCTCGGCGTTTGGTGGCGCGCCACCCGAATAGAGATCAACCGGATTTCACTCAGAAGTCACTTCGTATCGCAAAAGGGAGGAAGGACTAAAATGAACCTCACAACGACACGTCGCCGGTTCCTGGTTGGAGCTGGAATTCTCGCCGCCGGCTCTTTTCCGGCCTTCGCTCAGGACAAGCCGAAACTGCGCTTTTCGGCCGTTTTCTCAGAGCAGGACATCCGCGCCGATATGATGAAGATGTTCGCCGATGCCATCAAGGACGACTTCGCCTTTGAAGGCTACTATGGCGGTAACCTCTTCAAGCAGGGCACTGAACTCGTCGCGATCCAGCGCGGCAACCTCGAAATGGGCAACATCGCCCCGCAGGACATCTCAAAGCAGATTCCGGCGTGGTCGATTGTGACGGCCGGCTACCTGTTCCGGGATGCCGCTCACCTCAAAGCGTTCTTCGCAAGTGAGTCGGGTGCGGAACTCAAGAAAATGACCGAGGACCAGCTTGGCGTGAAGGTGCTCGGCCCGACCTATTTCGGCGTCCGGCAGGTTGGGTTGAAGCCTGACAAGAAGATCAAGACGCCGGCCGATCTCGCCGGCGTCAAGCTGCGCATGCCTGGCGGTGATGCCTGGCAGTTCCTGGGAAAGGCGCTCGGCGCGAACCCAACGCCGATGGCCTATGCCGAGGTCTATACAGGCCTGCAGACCGGCGCGATCGACGGTCAGGACAACCCGCTGCCGAACGTCGAAAACATGAAGTTCTACGAGGTCATGTCGCAGATCGTGCTCACCTCGCATCTCGTCGGCTTCGACCTTCTCAGCATCTCGAAGAAGGTTTGGGATGAGATGGGCGCCGACAGGCAGGCGAAGGTCCAGGCTGCCGCCGACGCGGCGATCGACTTCTCGACCGAGAAACACCTGACCCACGAGAAGGAACTCGTCGAGACTTTCAAGGGCAAGGGCTTGAAGATCTACGAGCCGGATGTCGCCGCCTTCCGCAGGCACGTCCAGGAACAGTATCTCGCTTCGGATCTTGCCAAGGACTGGCCGGCGGGCATGGTCGACAAGATCAACGCGCTCTAGGCGCGGACAGCGAACAGGTCCGGCCGCTGGCGCGTCAGCCGGACCTCGCGATGACAACGGCGCGAGGCCGGCAAGAACGGGATAAGTCCATTGAAAAGGCAGCTTAGACAATCCGGCCGCTGGCTCTATCGCCGCGCAGAGAACGTTCTGGCCGCGATGCTGGGGCTGATGTTTGCCGCCTTCATTCTGCAAATCGTCTTCCGTTATCTGCTCAACCTGCCCATCGGCTGGACCAATGAACTGAGCGTTATCCTCTGGATATGGCTGGTTCTGTTCGGCGCCGCCTTTGTCGTGCGCGAGGAAGAGGAAATCCGCTTCGACCTGATCTATTCCGCCGTCGGTCCCGGCGCGCGGCGCGTCATGTTCCTGATCTCCGCCACGGCGCTGATCGTTCTCTATGGCATCTCGTTCCCGGCGGTCTGGGACTACGTCACCTTCATGAAGGTCGAGAGCACCGCCTATATGAAGATCCGCTTCGACTGGCTTTATTCGATCTATGTCATTTTCGTCATCGCAGTGATCGTCCGCTACCTATGGCTCTCCTGGCAGGCGATGTTCGGCAAGGCGCCGAAGGAGTTCGACCCGACCAAGGCGGGGTCGGGCGTATGAGCCTTACCAGTCCCTTTTCCCTCACGATCATCGCCATCATCGCGCTGTCGTTCCTCGGCCTGCCGATCGGCCACGCCATGATCGCCAGTTCCATCTTCTATCTGCTGCTTGCCGGCCTCGACATGGGCACCGCCGCCGAGCAGATCCTGAACGGCATGTACACCAACTACATCCTGCTCGCCGTGCCGCTTTTCATTCTTGCGGCGGAGCTGATGAACATAGGCTCGATGACGGATCGTCTCATGGTCTTCTGCAACGCCATCGTCGGGCGATTCCGTGGCGGGCTCGCCTACGTCAACATCGTGCAGTCGATAATCTTCGCTGGCATGTCCGGCTCGGCCATCGCGGACGCCGCCGGCTCCGGCAAGATGATGCAGCAGCTGATGACCAAGGACGGCAAGTATCCGGCGAGCTATGCCGCGGCGCTGACCGCCGTCACTGCCGTGATCGGCCCGATCATTCCGCCGTCGATCCCCATGGTCATCTATGCGCTCGTTTCCGACGCCTCGATCGGCTACCTGTTCCTCGGCGGCGTCATTCCCGGCCTGCTCATGGCCCTGGCGCAGATGGGCATCGTCTTTTTCGATGCGCGCCGGCTGAATTTCCCCGTCGAGAAGCCGACGCCCGTACGCGACCTGCCGCGCATCACCTGGGAGGCGTTGCCGTCGTTGATGATGCCTGTCGTGCTGCTCGGCGGCATCTACAGCGGCGTCACCACGCCGACCGAAGCGGCCGCCGTTGCCGCCGCCTACGCACTGCTGATCTCGGTCGTGCTCTACCGCAGCGTCTCGTTCGGGGATTTCTACCGCTCGGTGCTCGCCAGCGCGCGCACGACCGCCTCGATCGGCATGTTGATCGCCGGTGCCCTCATCTTCAACTATGTCGTGACCGTCGAGAATATTCCGCAGACCGTGGCTGCCGTCCTGAAAGCATGGGACTTGTCGCCGACCGGCTTCCTGATCCTCGTCAACGTCATACTGTTGATCCTCGGCTGCCTGCTCGAAGGCACCACCATCCTGCTGGTCGTCGTGCCGGTACTGATCCCGACCGCTAAGGTCCTCGGCCTCGACATGGTGCATTTCGGTATCATGGTTGTCGTCAACATCATGATCGGCCTGATAACGCCGCCGTACGGGCTGTTGCTCTTCATCATGACACGCATCGCCGAAGTGCCGTTGCGCGACCTGGTGCGCGACGTGCTGCCGTTCCTGTGGGCGATGATCGGCGCGCTGGTGCTGATCACATTCTTCCCGGGGCTGGTGCTGTGGCTGCCGCGGCTGTTCGGATATCAGGGGTGAACGCCATGAAACCTATCTTCATCCTCAATGGCCCCAATTTGAACCGTTTGGGAAAGCGCGAGCCGGAAATCTACGGCACGACCACGCTTGCCGAGATCGAGACGATGTGCCGGGAGGCGGCTGGACAGCGACCGATCCGCTTCCACCAGTCGAATGCGGAGCACCAGCTTGTCGACTGGATCCATGAAGCGATCGACGAGGGCGTCGGCATCGTCATCAACCCGGCCGGGCTGAGTTTCAGATCGATCCCGATCCTCGATGCGCTGAAGATGTTTTCCGGGCCGATCATCGAGCTTCACATCTCAAACATTCACAGGCGCGAGGAGATCTACCACCATTCGCTGGTGTCGAAGGTCGCGACCGCCGTCTTGGCCGGGCTTGGACCCAAGGGATATCGCGTCGCCGTGCAGTCACTGGTGGAGATGACGGCGGCGTGAGCGGCGCGCCGGCAGACCCAGTGTTTGCCGGAACGCCGTCGGTACTCGCGATCTCAAACGAAACAGGGGAAGGAAAAGCCACATGTGTCCTCCAGGGTGCCTTCATTCGATCTGCGAAAACGCGACGCGACGCGGCCTGCTCAAGGCTGGATTCACCCTCGGCCTCGGAGCCGCCGCCGCGGCAACGCTCCCGACGGTTCAGCCGGCACGCGCCGCGCAAGCAGGTTTCACGGACACGGTCGATCTTTCACATGCCCTCTACGAAGGATTTCCGACCTTCAGCGGTGACAAATGGTTCACCGTCGAGCAACTCGTCACCTTCGCCAAGGACAAGGTGAACCTCAATCGCTGGACGATCGTCGAGCACAGCGGCACGCATATGGACGCGCCGATCCATTTCTCCGCCGACGGCCTGACGGCCGATCTGATCCCGATCTCGGATCTCATCGTTCCGGTCGCCGTCATCAACATAGCCGCCCCCGCCGCCGACAATGTCGACACGTCGCTGACGCCAGATGACGTCAAGGCGTGGGAATCGAAAAACGGTCCGCTGCCGGAGGGATGCTGCGTCGTCATGAATTCCGGCTGGCACAAACTGGTCGGTGATCCGAAATTCACCGGCAATGACGACCAGAAGAAGAATCACACACCAGGCTTCCACATCGAAACGGCGCAGATGCTGATCAACGAGCGCAAGGTGAAGGGCATCGGAGTCGACACGCTGTCGCTCGACACCGGGCTGAATTCGGGTGGAGCGTTTCCAGTTCACTACGAATGGCTGGGAAGCGGTCGCTGGGGCGTGGAATGCCTGGCGAATCTCGACGCGATTCCGGAATCCGGGACGCGTCTCTTCCTCGGCATCCCCAAGGTGAAGGGCGCCACCGGCGGTCCTACCCGGATGATCGCGCTCCTATGATGCCGCAACAAGACCGCGTCGAGTCTGTCGTTTTTTCCCTCGATCCTTTTGGGTCGAGGGCGTTGCGGCGCGGGTCCGCAAAGAGATGAAGACCTCGATCGCCACGGTCTCGATAGGCGGCGACTTCCCCGAGAAGCTCGCCGCGATCGCCGCCGCCGGCTTCGATGGCGTCGAGATCTTCGAAAACGATTTCCTGGGTTTCGACGGCTCGCCCGCCGACGTCGGCAACATGGCGCGCGATGCCGGGCTCGCCATCACGCTGTTCCAGCCCTTCCGCGATTTCGAAGGGCTGCCGGAGCCGCAGCGCAGTCGAGCATTCGACCGCGCCGAGCGCAAATTCGACGTCATGCAAGAGCTTGGTACCGATCTGATGCTGATCTGTTCCAGCGTCTCGCCGGTGGCGCTCGGCGGCATCGACCGCGCGGCGGCGGATTTCCGCGAACTCGGCGAGCGCGCCGCAAGGCGTGGCTTGCGCGTCGGCTACGAGGCGCTTGCCTGGGGAAAGCACATCAATGACCATCGCGACGCCTGGGAGATCGTTCGCTGCGCCGACCATCCCAATGTCGGGCTTATTCTCGACTCGTTTCACACTCTGGCACGGAAGATTGACGTCGGCTCGATCCGCTCGATCCCGAAGGACAAGATCTTCATCGTGCAACTGGCCGATGCGCCGCTGATCGAGATGGACCTGCTCTACTGGAGCCGGCACTTCCGCAACATGCCGGGCGAAGGCGACCTGCCGGTCAAGGCTTTCGTCGGCGCGGTCGCCGCCACGGGCTATGACGGATACCTGTCGCTGGAGATTTTCAACGATCAGTTCCGTGGCGGGTCGCCGAAATCGATCGCCGTGGACGGCCGCCGGTCGCTGCTTGCGCTGATGGATCAGGTGCGGCGCGACGAACCCGGGCTCCAGCTCGATATGCCAGAGATGCCGGACCGGGTCGGCGTCACGGGCGTGGCGTTCGTCGAATTCGCGGCCGACGATTCCGGAAGTGCCGCGCTGTCAACGCTGCTGCACGCGCTGGGCTTCAAATTGGCGGGACGGCATGTATCGAAGGAGGTCAGCCTCTATCGGCAGGGTGAGATCAACATTGTCGTCAACACCGAGCGCGAGGGTCTGGCCCACTCCTCATTCCTGGTCCACGGGACATCTGTCTACGCCATCGGCCTCAAGGTCGAGGATGCGAAGGCGACAGTCAAACGCGCGCAGGCGCTCGGCGCCGAGCCGTTCGAGCAGGCCGTCGGACCGGGCGAACTGCAGATTCCGGCGATACGCGGGGTCGGCGGCGGCGTTGTCTACTTCATTGACGGCACGTCGGAACTCTCCAACGTCTGGGACGTGGAATTCCTGCCCGTCGACGACGCCAGCCCCTGCGAGCCCGCTGGTCTGACGCGGATCGACCATGTCGGACAGACGATGGAGTATGGCGAAATGCTCACCTGGCTGCTCTTCTACACATCGATATTCCGTACCAGGAAGACGCCGATGGTGGATGTCATCGATCCGTCCGGCATTGTGAGAAGCCAAGCGATCGAGAGCGATGATGGCCAGCTAAGGCTGACATTGAACGGGGCCGAGAACCGGCAGACGCTTGCCGGGCGTTTCATTGCCGAGAATTTCGGCTCGGCCGTGCAGCATTTGGCGTTTCTGACCGGCGATATCTTCGCCACCGCGGCGGCGCTGAGACGAAACGGCTTCGCGCCCCTCGCCATTTCACCGAACTACTACGACGATGTCGAAGCACGGTTCGGGCTCGAACCGGATCTCGCCGACCGGCTGCGCGCCGAAAACATCCTCTACGACCGCGACGACAACGGCGAATTCTTCCAGCTCTATGCACCGACCTTCGGCGAAGGCTTCATCGTCGAGGTGGTGGAACGCCGTGGCGGCTACAAGGGCTACGGCGCACCCAACGCGCCGTTCCGCATTGCGGCTCAGAAACGACATCTGCGGCCGAAGGGCATGCCCCGCGAATTGCGCCGGTGAGAGTCCCGGCATGAATTTCGCGCGCATCAAGGGGGTCACGCTGCACTATCGCATCGACGGGCCGCCCGCCGCTTCGCCGCTCGTGCTCGTCGACGGCGGCGCTGATCCGGGCATCGCGGTTTGAGATCATACGCGGCACGGGTCATATCCCGGCGAGACGCAGGCTTCGTCGGTTCGCCGGCGATGAATTTTCTGCAAGGTCGGCTGGACGCTGCTGGCCGGTTCCAGGTTGGCGGTATTGCGATCGACACGTCAGCCAACGGTTTCGAATATCCATCGCTGGAGAGCGAAGTCGTGCTCGGTATCCGCTGCGAAGATATAGGCGTGGTAGAGCGAGGGGCGCCCCAAAGCATTCCTCACGTGCGCGCATCTGCCGGCGCGAGGTACGAAATTGATGCCGCTCGTTCGTTCTTAGGGAATGCTGAGAGTGGCGTCCCATTTTCCCTTAATCACCGCATCCGCGACCAGATCCAGAATCACGGCTCGCACCGCTTCGGCCGCGAATGTGCCGGTTCTGTCAGCAATCTCGCAAATGAAAAGCGTGCGTGACAGTTCCGGCTCGATGATTGGACGAAAGTGAAGAGCACCGCTTTCGATATGTTCCTTCATAAACAGCTTTGTTCCGATCACACAGCCAAGTCCCGCAACAAGGGAATCGGCAATGGCATGAACCGAATTCATCTGCAGTCGAGCCTTGCTTTCGAGTCTCTTCAGCAGGCCGACATCATCGACCAGGGCTCGGGCAGAGAGCCCTTGCCGCAAGAGAATGATCGGAAGCTCGAGCAAGCTGGCGAATGGTATCGGCTCGTCGGTGTCGCCAATAATTTCACGTTTCCCGATACAAATCATGGTTTCTTCGAGGATCGGCTGGGTTTTCAGACGCGATTCCGTCGGTGGATTATAGACGAGCGCGAGATCAACTTCCGACGTCATGAGATGCATCAACGTGGAACCCGAAAGGCTTTCGGAAAGCGAGAGCCGCAGTTTCGGATAATCCGCCAGGACTCTTTGCGCCAGCGACACACCGATGGCTTTCACCGCCGAATAGGCCATGCCGACGGAGACATCTCCAGATATTTGCCCGCCAGATTCCCGGATATCTTTCTCAGCAGCTGCCATCGCCTTCAGGATCGATTTGGCGTGGGTATAGAGGCGCTCTCCTGCCGCGGTCGGCTGCATTCCACGCGGCTTGCGGAAAAATAGAGCTGTAGATAGCTCCGCTTCAAGATTGGAGAGGTGGTGGCTCAGAGCCGATACGGCGATGCGCATGTGTTCGCCGGCAGAAGACAGGCTGCCGTGCTCGTAGACCGCCGAAAAATAACGAAGTTGCCGTGAATCCATACGTTTCTCGTTTCGAGAAAGCAGATTTAGAAACACTATAATTTCGCGATGCCGAAGACAAGGATATCGTCCTCGGGCTGACGACAAATGTGGATCGGACCGCCCATGGAATTGACCTTCAAACCGCTTGACGGTCTTCGTGTCGTCGAGATGAGCCATATGATCATGGGACCCTCCTGCGGGATGTTTCTCGGATTTCTTGGTGCCGAGGTCATCAAGGTCGAACCGCCGGAAGGTGACAAAACTCGAAGGCTCGGCGGTATGGGCCGGCCAATGTTTCCCGTCTTTAACCGCGGCAAGAAGTCTGTTCAGCTGGACTTGAAGACCGAAAGCGGGCGGGCTGCGTTGGACAAGCTTCTCGCGACAGCCGATGTTTTCGTCGAGAACTTCCGCGACGCTTCGCTCAGCAAGATGGGCGCTGATCTGGATCGCCTCCGAACACAATATCCAACAATGATCATAGCCTCGCACAAGGGCTTCTTGCGTGGACCTTATCAGGATCGCACGGCGCTAGATGAGGTCGTGCAAATGATGACCGGACTTGCGTATATGACCGGACCGACGGGCCGGCCGCTACGGGTCGGGTCGTCGGTCAACGACATCATGGGTGGGCTTTTCGGAGCATTTGCCGTCCTGGCAGCACTCCTTGAGCGTCACCAGACAGGGGACGGGCGCAATCTTCGCATTGGTCTGTTCGAGAACTGCTTGTTGCTCGTTGCCCAACACATGGTCCAGTTCGAGTTGGAAGGCAAGAATCCACCGCCCATGCCGGAGCGTGAGTTCTCCTGGCCCGTCTACGACATCTTCGACACGGCGGATGGGCGGCAGATTTTCGTCGGTGCCGTCACTGAAGGACAATGGGCGTCGTTGTGTGGTTTGCTCGGTCTCAATGAACTGCTTGCAGATGACCGTCTGCGAACACGCATGGACCAGATCAATGCCCGCGCCTGGACGGTCCCCATAGTGGCCGCCGCGATTGCTGGCAGCGATGCAGATGGCTTGCTCAAATCGTTCGAGGAACTCGGCATTCCCTATTCGCCGATTGCTAAACCCAGTGACATGTACGCTGATCCACACGTCATGCGCCCTGGCGGCCTTGCAACATCGAAAACATCGGAAGGCGAAACGTTTCGAGCGCCCTCACTGCCATTTGAAGTCGATGGGATCATGCTGACGGGCGGCGGTGACCTTCCTGCTGTCGGCCAAGACACGGAATCGGTACTGAAACAGCTCGGTCTGACCGATGCGGATATCGAATCCGCCCGTGGCGATGCCAAGGCGCAAGCCGCATGAGATCGCTAGCTGAAATCTATCCCGCCGACCGTGTGACGCTTCGAGAGGTCGGACTTCGCGATGGGCTTCAGTTGGTGAGAACATTTCCATCCACCAGCGCCAAGCGCGATTGGATCGCCGGCGAATATGCGGCGGGCGTTCGTCACTTCGAGATCGGCTCCTTTCTGCCTGCATCACGCATGCCACAATTCGCTGACATTCGCGAGATGATCAAAACAGTTGCTCGCCTTGAGGGTGCGTTTTCCATGGGGCTGGCTCTCAATGAGCGAGGCGCAATAGATGCACTCGAAACCGAAGTTGACGAAATCGTCTGCGTCGTCTCGGCAACTGAGGAACACAGCCAGGCGAACATGCGCCGATCACGCGACGCTGCAGTCAAGCTTGTCGGCAAAGTGGTCGAGCTGCGCAATCAATCGCAGGGCAAGCCGCTTGTTAATGCCGGGATTGCCATGGCGTTCGGTTGCTCGATCGCAGGCACCGTCAATCCAGCAGAAGTGCTGCATCTCGCCGAGGCGTGTCTCGAGGCAGGGGCCGATATAATCGGAATCGCTGATACTGTGGGTTTTGCCGGACCGAGGCAGGTCGGCGGACTATGCGTTGAAATGAAGAGGCTCTGCGGCGATCGACCGTTTCTCGTTCATCTCCACGACACACGCGGGATGGCTATTGCCAACGCCTCGGCGGCACTCGATGCAGGCGCTCGAATTCTTGACGGTTCGCTCGGTGGTCTTGGGGGCTGCCCGTTCGCTCCGGGCGCAACTGGCAACATTGTCTTCGAGGATCTCGTCTATCTCTGCGAGACAATGGGTTTCCGAACTGGAATCGACCTGGATGCGCTGACGGCGGTGCGCGCTATTCCGGAATCGGAAATGCCCGGTGAACAGCTTTACGGCGCCATCGCGCGGGCGAAGCCGCCCAACACAATGGATTGGCGGGCCTGATCTGGAGGAGATCGGCCACCCTTATTGGCATTCGCATAGACACCAAGGGAGGAAGTTATGATCACACGCAGGCATTTGCTAGCAGCGACAGGCAGCATCGGCTTTGTACTCGCTACCAGGCAATCAGTATTCGCCGCATCCAGCGCTTCGATAACATACGGATCCACGACTCCGATCTATGCGATTAGCGCTGTTGCCCTGGAGAAAGGCTTTTTCAAAGCTGAGGGGCTGGATATGACCCTGACACCGCTCGATGCCGGCTCGCTCGCCCGGCAAATGGTCGCCGCCGGGCAAGCCACTTTCGGACAAGGCGATGCGAGCCATCCGCTGCAGCTGACCAACCGCGGCAAGCCCGCCAAGATGATCATGGCGACCCAAGTGGTCGCGTCGACTGCAAACATGGTGGTCAGGGCGGATCTTTACGAGCAAGGTGTGACGACCCCTGACCTGTTGGCCAATATGAGTAAGCCGGATGGCTCAAAACCGGTGATTGCAGCCACTGCTATCGGTTCTGGAACGTGGATGTTCGGTTCCTACTATTTTGAAAAGCGAGGCCTCGACAAGAAGGTGAATTGGATCGCTGGCGGTGGCAGCAAGACTTCGCTCGCCGGTCTCCAATCAAAGCAATATGATGCGCTCATGACGCCCCTGACCTGGCAGTTGCAGGCGGAACGTGGCGGGTTTGGCAAGACCATTTATGATGTTCGTGCCGACGGCGTCTGGCAGCGCGACTTTGGCGGAAACATTCCCTCGATCGTCATCTATGCATTGCAGGATACCATCGATCGCGAGTCGGAAATGGTTCAGGCATATGTAAATGCCATTTACCAGGCCATGCGTTGGGTGAAGACGGCACCCGCAGACGAGGTCTACGGCCTGGTCGCCAAGAAATATTATGGTGGGATCGATCCGGAATTCGCCAAGACTGAACTGTTGTTCGACCGTGACACGTGGGCCTACGATGGCACGATAGCACCCGAAGACTATGAGCGCGGTGCGAAAGGTCTGGTTTCGCAAGGCCACGGAGATTCCCCCAACCCCATTCGAACAAGCGGTCGATACGCGCTTTGTCGCTGCCGCAAAGGCAAGGTTCGGCTGAGATGACGATCATGCGGCCGGTTATGAGCCCGTCGCTGCCCCAGCGGCAGCGGACCACTCGTATTGAGGTGCGCGCCCTCGAAAAGAGTTTTCGTGCGGCTGGTGCGGGCTTTACCGCTGTCGATCGGGTTTCTTTCGACGTGGCTGAGGGAGAGTTCGTCGCTCTTCTTGGACCGTCCGGCTGCGGCAAGAGCACGATCCTTAACATGGTCGCGGGTCTTGTTGAGAAGACTAGCGGAGAGATCCTGATCGACGGCCAGCAGATGAACTTCGGCCAAGTCAATCCGAAGGTTGGCTACATCTTCCAGCGCGACACAGTATTTCCCTGGCGGACCGTGGAGGCGAATGTCGAATATGGTTTGGAAATCCACGGCGTCCCGAAGCTGGAACGGCAGGAACGGGTTCGCAAAGCGCTGCAGATGGTCGGCCTTGCCGATTTTGCCAAGAGCTTTCCGAGGATGCTCTCGGGAGGCATGCGCCAGCGCGTGGCGCTGATGCGCACCCTCATCACCAGGCCAGAGATTCTGCTGATGGACGAACCCTTCGGAGCGCTGGACACCCATACAAAACTGGAGATGCATCGCATCCTCCTGGAGATATGGGAAGCGCGGCGCCAGACTGTGATCTTCGTCACACATGATCTTGGCGAGGCCCTGACGCTCGCCGATCGCATCATTCTTCTGTCTGCACGCCCTGGCCGGCTGAAGGAAGATTTTGAAGTCCCCCTCGCGCGGCCGCGCGACGCGGTCGCGCTGCGCGAGTCACGCGAATTTGCTGAGATGTTTTCTCACATCTGGCACTCGCTCGGTGAGGAATTCAGGAAGACCAAGGCGGAATGAAATGAAACCGAACGTCATCGCAGTGTTCTCGTGGCGAATTACGATTCTCATTGCCATTCTAGCGATCTGGCAATGGGGTTATGACCTGAGGAGCATCGGGATATTGCGATATATAGTGCCAAGCATTCTCGATCCCTATTTCGTCTCCAGGCCTTCCGAGATATGGCAAAGCTTTCTCCGCCTTGGCTGCTTTGCGGATCAAGCGGGTACGATGCTGGACCGTTCAGGCATTGGGCAATGCTTCAATGACAACGCCAACAATCTCTGGTCGGCGACACTTGCTACTTTGAAAAACACTTTTTTCGGCTTTCTGGGCGGGACCATATCGGGTGTTGTAGTCGGGATGGTCCTAGGGCGCTCCGACTACCTGTCAAAGGTATTCGAACCGTACGTCGTTGCACTCAATTCGATTCCGCGTATTGCCTTGGTGCCGTTGATCATACTCATGTTCGGCATCGGCGACATGTCGAAGATTGTTACGGCATGGATCGTGGTGTTTTTTGTCGTCTTTTTCAATACTTACGAGGGAACAAGAGCGGTCGACCAGGACCAGATCGCCGCCGCCCGGCTGCTTGGGGCAAGTGAAGGAAAGATTCTTCGCACTGTCGTCGTACCGTCTGCCTTGGCATGGGTTTTCGCATCGTTGACGCCGGCTGTTTCCTTTGCGCTCGTCGGTGTCATTGTCGGCGAGTTTATTGGGTCAGAACGCGGTGTCGGCAAATTGATCGTCGAGTCTGAAGCGCGCGCGGATGCCGCCGGAATGATGGTCGCAATTTTTGTGCTCATGATCGTGGGGATTCTCCTGGCGGTCATCGTCCGCCGAATTCAGGCCTATTGTCTGCGCTGGCAACCGCAATTTAACAGCCACGGTTGAGCCTGCCGTTTGGACAATGCCAAAGCCAGCTGGCGCGAGGGGAATTTTCTGCCGACGATCAATGCCTTTATATTCGCGGGCTGGGCCTGATGCACGGTACACGACTCAGGTCTGTTTTGAGATCGTCATCGATCTTCGGGGTGCTTTTGCGAGCCATGCGTTGGCTGCTGCTTTGGGGCTGTTGACGATCCAGTCCCTGAGCGCGTCGAGACCGATGCGGAACCAGGATTTTTGGCGACGGCCATGGCTTTTGCGGGGGATGGCCTTCATGCCCATGGTGCTGGTGGCGCATCGGTAGGCCCATGTGATGGCGAGCATGGCGATGATGATGAGGTTTTCTAGCTTCTCGGGATTGGTAATGTGGGTGTCTTCGAGATTGAGGCCCCGTGTCTTGGTATCACCGAACAGGCATTCGATCCCCCATCTCTTTCGATAGTCGTTGAGGGCTTGCTTGGGATCGGGGCGAATGGTGGCGACGATCAGCCATTCATTGTTGCCAAGGCGCTTCGCGACAAGGCGGACAGGTTCGCGCGTGGCACCTGCCGTGCCGTTGATGCGCCCCTTGCAGATGATTGCCGCGCATCGGGCCCGCCTGCGCCGCAAGAGCGTGGCCAGCGACCATGTGTGGCCGTCATCGAAGGTGACGGTCATGTCGACCTTCACGCGGATGGCAAAGGGGATATTGTTTTCGTTGAGGAAATCCATCCATTCAGCGCCGATGAACTCACGATCGGCGAGCAGGCAGCGGATGGAGGCAGCAGGAAACAGGCTGAGATAGCGGCGCATCAGCGCGATGCGATGGCCCGTGTCGGAGTTGCCTTGATGCGGCAGCAAGGTAAACAGCAGCGGCACCCGGAAGCGCCTTGTGACGATCGCCAGCATCAGGATGTTGATGTCGCGCGATCCGAGCTTCCAATTGGTGCGGTCGAGCGCCAGATATTTTGGTCGCTCCAGGTTGAGCATGTGCACCACCATCCGCGCAGCCACGGCCTGGTCGAGCCGGACGAACTGGAAGAAGCGCTGCAGCCGCCGATACTTCGAGGCATAGAGGGCCGGACCGGACAGATGCACGGCCAGATGCGATAGATTGACAGTGCGCGACTGGGCAAGCCCGGCGATCAGCACCACAAGCGTCATAAGCCGGCTCTTGCTCAGCGCGAAGTGCCAACCTAACGTCGCGCTGAGAGCGGAATGAATCAGTGTCATGGGCGAAGATCCTTTTGCTGAGGAATCTTCAATCCAAACACATCATCCCGTTCTCACCCTGACTGTCGTGTACCGTGGGCCTGATGTCTTCTCCATGAACGGGTTGTAGCGCGTCTTCAGCACGCAAAATGACTCACCGGCGCTCGCCGCTGCCGATGTCGGAGTCGCGATCTGTGGTACGGACATCGCCATCGAAAGAGCCGACGTCGTCCCGAGCGCGTGCGGCAACGAAGGCGGTGGAGTTGCACCGAGAATCGCGCGTTGGTCGACCTAGCCAGAGCGCAGTGGGGTCGTCGGTGAAGGAGGTCGTCGCGGAAGCGTTCGGCGTGGCTCCGTCACAGTTGGGCGTGGCGCAAGCAGATGGCCGGCCATGAAGCTCGATCCCGAGTCCTCAAGAGCCTATCAGGGCTTGCCGGAACTGGAATACCCCTTCCACGACCGCGACATCCTGGTCACCGCCTGCGGCCGCATCTGCATGCACAGGAAGAAGATCAACGTCTCCACCGTGCTCGCCGGCCAGAGGCTCGGAATCACCGAAGTCGACGACGGCATTTGGCTCGTCAGCTTCATGCATTACGATCTCGGATATATCGACTTGGAACAGAGGACCTTGCAGACCATCGACAACCCGTTCGGCACGAGGTTGTCACCCATGTCTTAGGTACAAACTGTTACCTATGTCTCCGGGCTGGACAGGGAAGCGGCCATTTGTATGCGTTGGTGCCGGCCCTCAGCCACCATTGGCATACTGGCTTATTGCGATAAAGCGCTCGCGCACGATCTCGACCCGGCCCTGCGGCCCTCTGATATTGCCCTGCAGAAAGTCATCGAAATCTGGTGCTTCAAGTGGAGCTTTGAACTGGCCGCCGATGTAGGTGCGGACCTCGTCGTTAGCGGCTCCGAGTTCAGCGACCAACTCTTCCCGGCCGTCGATGATCAAAAGTAGGTCCTCGGCATCCCGGCCGGAGAGCAGATCGTTCCCACCTCTGCCGAGATATGCCTCCAGCTTCGTCGCGACGAAGAATGCCGGTGTTAGGCGGCGGATGATGAGGTTATCATCCAACGGACAGTCGACCGCAGTCTCGATGCCCCTTTCATACCAACGATTGCTGTTGAGACTTCTATTGAAGACTCTATCGCGACTGCCGCAGCGAAAGCGAGAGCGAAGCTTCTGAAGCCGGTGTTCGATAGGCTTGTGACGGAAACTCACGCTGAGATGTGAGGCCCCTGGCAGCCGCGAGCACATGAAAGACCAGACGCGCGACGGCTGATCGTCAGCCTCCCGCCAGCGACAATCCGCGGGCGCGCTCGCGCAACAGCGCAAGCAGGTCGCTGCGCCGCGCTTCAGGCGTGTCGACAGGCAACACGAAACACAAGGTCCTGTTGATGGCGCCATGGCCGTCCTGGATCGGCGCGGCCATGCACCAGGTGAAACGGTCGGCCAGCGCGGCGGTCTCGCTGTAACCTTGGCGGCGCGCCGTGGCGACATCGGCGAAGAACTCGGCTGGCGCAATGATGCGGCCGTCGGGAAGCCTGTAGTCGGCGGCGGGGATGAAGTCTCTCAGCTCATCCTCGTTCATGTGGCCGAGCAGCAGTCGTCCCGATGCCGTCCACGGGATCGGCACCTCGACCCCGACATCGCTTGAAATCCGGAACGGGCCGGGCGAGTCCCGGCAATCCAGAACGATATATTTGTTGCCGCGTAAACCGCACAGCTGCACCGTCTCGCCTGTCTCCGCGGCCAGCCTGTCCAGGGTCTCGATGATGCGCCGGTAGTGGGCGTTGTGATGCGAATAGGCCCAGCCGAACAGATGCATCGCGCGCCCGAAATAGACGTAGCCTTCACTGCCGACGTTTTCGAGCATTTCGGCGTCAAGCAGGCTGTTGACGATTTCGTAGGTGGTCGAACGCGGTGCGCCGATCATCTTGGCCATGTCGCCGACGCGCATCGGCGCGCGGTGCCGCAGCAAAGCCTCGAGCAGCATGATCACGCGGTCGATGCCGCGTCGTCGTTCGCCACTGCGCGGCTCCGCGCCGGCTGCCTTTTCGATCAGATCAGTAGCCCCGTCGCTCATCTCAGCCGCGTCCATTCAAGAATCATTTCGGTGCTCGTCCCAAGACGCTTGAAAGATGTCAAGGCTCGGTCTAGCATCCCATTTGTCTGATATACAGACAGGATGTCTGAAATACCAGACAAACTAACGAGCCTGACGCAGAAAGTCCCGACGAGAACAGGCGGTTTCCGAGCTCGGCAACCGACGGGTTTCGTCGTCCCGATTCCGCACGTCGAGCCACAACCTCTGAAGGGAACAGTCATGATGAAATCATCGTTTTTCGCATCCGCCAGCGCCCTTTGCCTCGGTCTCGTGCTGAGCCTCGGCGCCGGTTCGCAGGCCAACGCCGCCGCCAACTGCATCAAGGGCGACCGCAAGGCGCCGTACACGATCGGCTGGGCCAACATCTATTCCGTGCCGACCTGGATGAAACAGACGCAAGGTACGATCGAAGCCGAAGTCGAGACCCTGAAGAAGCAGGGTCTTGTCGACAAGCTCGTCGTGACCGACGCCCAGGGCGATGCCAACGTCCAGATCCAGCAGATCCAGTCGATGATCGATTCCAACGTCGATGCCATCATCCTGATTGCCGGCTCGTCGACGGCGCCGGCCCGTGTGCTGGCCGACGCCTGCGCCAAGGGCATCGCCATCATCAACTTCGACAGCCTCGTCGATACCGATCAGGTGACGGCCAAGGTCAATACCGATTCTTCCCAATGGGGCGACCAGGCGGCCAAGTTCCTGATCGACGCCATCGGCGGCAAGGGCAAGATTCTGATCCTCAACGGCCCGGCCGGCGTCTCGGTCAGCGACGACAGGCGCAAAGGCGCCGACGCCGAGCTCAAGGCTCATCCCGACGTGACGGTCCTTGCCGAGACCAACACGCCTTACAATGTCGCCCCTGCCCAGGAAGCCGTAACCAGTCTGCTCTTCGCCAACCCCGAGATCGACGGCATCTTGTCGCTCGGCGGCGCGCTGTCGGCCGGTGCCGTGCTCGCCCTAGACAAGCAGGGCCGCGAACAGGTGCCGATCACCGGCGAGAACGCCCGTCAGTTCCTCGAACTCTGGAAGGAAAAAAGCCTGAAGAGCTGGGCGACGATGCAGCCGAACTGGCTCGGCGCCTTCGCCACCTACACCGCCGTCCAGGCGCTGGAAGGCACGGATGTGCCGGCTTTCGTCAAGATCCCGCTGCCGGTGATCGACAATTCCAACATCGACGAATATCTCGCCCGGGCGAAGGATTTCCCGGCTGACGGTTATATCTATTCGCCTTACGATGAGGAACTGTTCAAGAAGCTGCTGGCTCAAAAGTAAGCCGGAAAGGCCGCATAAATTGCAGATCACGGCTCCGCTTCTTGCCGCGCGGGGGGTGTCGAAGTCTTTCTTCGGCAACCCCGTCCTGCGCGACGTTTCCATCGCTCTCCTGCCGGGCCGCGTGCATGCGCTGCTCGGCGAGAACGGTGCCGGAAAGTCGACCTTGATCAACCTTTTGTCCGGCGCCTTGCGTCCGGACAGCGGGACGATCGAGGTCGATGGACGCGCGGTCTCACGCATGACTCCCGCCATTGCGCGACAGGCCCGGATCGCCGTCGTCCAGCAGGAACTCAGCCTGACGGCCAGCCTTTCCATCGCCGAAAACATTGGCCTTGGCGCCTATCCACGCCGGTTCGGCCTTGTCGACTACCCCGAACTCGCCGCCCGGGCCAAGGCCGCGTGCGACCTCGTCGGCCTTCACGAACCACTGTCGACGCCGGTCGGACATCTGTCGCTCGGCCGCCGGCAGATGGTGGAGATCGCCAAGGCACTTTACCGCCGGCCGCGCGTGCTCATTCTTGATGAACCCACCTCGTCACTCTCGGCAACCGAAACGAAAATCCTGACCGATCTGCTGGAGCGGCTGCGCGGCGAGGGCATCGCCATCCTCTACATCTCGCATCGGCTGAACGAAATCATGTCGCTATGCCAGCATGTCACCGTTCTGAAGGACGGCACCTGCACGGCGGATCGCACCCTGGAAGGAACCGATGCCGCCGGGCTGGTGCGGCTGATGGTCGGCCGCGACCCGGGTGACCTCTTTCCGCAATGGCAGCCTTCAGCTTCGCCTGCCAACGCCATCTCGGTTCGCAATTTTTCAGCCGGTCTGATGCGTGACGTTGATCTCGATATCAGGACAGGCGAGGTGCTCGGCATCGGCGGCCTGGTCGGGCAAGGCCAGGAAGATCTGCTGCTCGGCCTCTACGGCGCCATTCCGGCGCGGACGGCATCAGCGACCGTCAACGGTGCCTCAGGTTTGCCAGGCGGCGTGCCGAAGGCCAACGCGCTCGGGCTGGCCTATGTGCCGGCCGACCGCAAGCGTGAAGGCCTGCATCTGATCCATCCCATCATCACCAACATGATGCTGCCTGCCTTTGCGCGGGTGCCGGCGCTGAAGCTGCGCAGCCGCCGCGCCGAGCGCGAGACGGCCAGAGGTCTTGCCGCCCAGCTCGGCATCAAGGGCGACCTCGACCGGTCGGCGCAGGCCCTGTCAGGCGGCAATCAGCAGAAGGTGGCGCTGGCGAAATGGATGCCGCACGACCCGCTCGTGCTTCTCCTCAACGATCCGACGCGCGGCGTCGACGTCGAAACCAAGCGTGAAATCTATTATATGCTTCGCAACTTCGCTGCTGCCGGCAAGGCGGTCGTGCTGCTCAGCTCCGACACGCCCGAACTGGTGCATCTTTGCGACCGTGTCGCCGTGGTCCGCGAAGGCCGCATCGTCGCCATGCTGGCGCGCGGGGCGCTCAGCGAGGAAGCCATCGTCTCCGCCGCCATGGGCGCCGGACAGCGGAAGGTTGCGGCATGAACACACCTTCCTCCGCAAACCAGACCGGCGCGCTCTACTGGCCGGTTCAGTTGCGCCGCAATGTCGGCGTGCGCAGCCTGTTCGCCGTCGTCCTGGTGTTTCTCGTCGCCTATGGCATCCTCTTTCCCGGCCTCTTCACGGCCGCGGGCTTCGCCAAATTCACCCAGAGCTGGTTTCCGCTGGCGCTGGTCGCCATGGCGCAGGCGATCCTGATGCTCACCGGCGGCATCAGCCTGGCCATCGGCGCCACGGTCAGCCTGGGCGCGGTCATCGCAGCGACGACGATGGCGGGGCCGCTGGGCGTCGCCGGCGGCACCGCCGCGGTGGCGCTGACCGGCCTCGGCATTGGGGCGACGACCGGCTTCATCGTGGTGCGGCTTCGCCTGCCGGCGATCGTGGTGACGCTCGCCGGTTCCTTCATCATCGGCGGTGCGGCGCTGCTCATCCTGCCGCGGCCCGGCGGCGCCATTCCAGCGTGGTTGTCCGATCTGCTTGCCGGCAACACGCCGGCGGCATTCGCGCTCCTGCTGCTCATCGCTGCGCTATGGAAACTCTATCTCGCCACGCCACTCGGCTTGAGCCTCTATGCCGCCGGCGAGAATCCGGTCGGCGCCTATCGCTCCGGCGTGCCGGTCGATGGTGCGCGCATCGCGGCCTATGCGATCAGCGGTCTGCTCTCCACGGGCGCCGGCCTATTCGTCGCCGCGCAAACGGGTTCGGGCGATCCGGTCATCGGTGCCGCCTTTACGCTGAATTCGATTGCCGCCGCCGTGCTCGGCGGCATCGGCTTCCTTGGCGGACAGGGCACTATGCGCGGCGCGCTTGCCGGCAGCCTGCTGCTCAGCCTGATGATCAGCGTCATGTTCTTCCTCGGCTTCACGCCAGTCACCCAGTATGTCGCCCAGGGCCTCATCATCATCGGCGCGGTCGCCATCCCGCAATTCCGCAAGGTGCAGCAATGACGGCATGGACTGAAAGCGCGGGCGGCAGACGCGTCTTGACGGTCCTGCGCAGCCGGCCATTCCTGACCGTTGCCATCGTTGCTGCGGTCTGGATCGTGGCGAGCTTCGTTTCGCGCGGCTTCGGCGCCTACGGCCATTTGCGCTATCTGATCGAGCTCGGCGCCGTCATCGGCCTGGTTGCGGCGGGGCAGACCTTCGTGGTGATCGCCGGCGGCATCGATCTTTCGGTTGCGGCCATCGTCACGGTCAGCGCAGTCAGCCTGCCACTGCTGTCGTGGCAGGCGGATCCGACCGGCATCACCGCCATCCTTGCCGTTCTTGCACTGACGACGGCAATCGGCCTGGTCAACGGGCTGGGCGTCGCGCTGCTGCGCGTCCACCCGATGATCATGACATTGGCCATGGCGACATTCCTGCAAGGTCTGCTGATCATCGTCGCCGGCGGCAGTGCGGTGACTGCTGAAAACCCGCTGGTGCACTGGCTCGGCAATGCGCGGCCGGCCGGCATTCCGGCCGGCGTGCTGTTGTGGGTGGTCGTCTCCGTCATCGTGCTGACGGCGATGCATGCGACATCCCTCGGCGCCCGGATCTTCGCCATGGGCGCCAATCCACTCGCCGCGGCACTATCGGGGGTTCCGGTCACATCCACGACACTCACGGTCTACGGCATCAGCGGCTTCTGTTCGGGACTTGCCGGCGTGCTGGTCCTCGGCATGAACGGACAAGGCTATGTCGGGATCGGCGATCCCTACCTGCTCGCCTCGATTGCCGCTGTGGTGCTCGGCGGCACCTCGATCCTCGGCGGACGCGGCACCTATGCCGGCACCATCCCGGGCGCCATCCTGCTGGTCACCATCACCGCGCTGATCACCGTCGTCAACGCATCGCCCGGTTGGCGCAGCATCCTGTTCGGCTCGCTCATCCTAGGCCTGCTGCTTCTCTCAGGCCGGGAGCAGGCGCGCCGATGACACATCATCCAGCCGGTAGATGCGCCTTGCGTTGCCGTAGAACAGCGCCGTCTGTTCGTCTGCGGAAAAGTCCACCGCTATGGTTTTGAAGCCATCGTATATGTCGTCGAACGATGCATGCAGGCCGGCGACCGGAAAGTCGCTGCCGAACATGGCGCGCCCGGTGCCGAAACAGTCGATGCAATGCAGGACGACCGGTTTCAAACTGTCGAGCGTCCAGTCATGATCGTAGGCGACCAGATCCGATATCTTGATGGCGACGTTGTCGTGCTCCGACAACAGCTGCAGACCGTCGCGCCATCTGCGCATTCCCTCGGCGTCACGATCGATCGGACTGCCGCAGTGATTGAGAACGAACTGCTGGTCGGGGAAGGCGGCTGCAAGCCGCACCGCGTCGGCGAGTTGGCGCGGAAACACCATCAGGTCGAAGGCGAGCCTGTATTGGCCAAGCAGGGCAAGGCCGGCGCGCCAAGCCGGATCGTCCATGGTGCCGTCGCGGGTCGCGAAGCGGCGGGCCGGGTCCGGATCCCAACTGAGTATGTCGCGCACACCGACGACACGTTCGAAGGCCGCCTGCGCCTCGATCAAAGCCCGCGCCTGGCGGTCGGCGAGCGGCACGTGGACGACATAGCGCGCGGCGACGCCCCGCGATTTGTCGAGTGTCTCCAGCCACCGCGTCTCGCCGATGCAGTCGTCGCTCGCCCAGCCGGCTTCGACATGCACGGTAGCGACGACATTGTGCCTGCCGGCGTCGCGCACATAATCCTGCGTAAGGTAGTCTTGGCGCAACGGGCCAAGCGCGCCCAGCCCGCCGCGCTCGCCGGACGTGTCGGCGAGCCAGGGATGCCGCCCCAGGCCGAGATCCCAAAGATGATGATGGGCGTCGATGATCGGTCCGGAGTAGGGTTCTGGCACGCGTCTCTCTCATGCGGTGACCGGCATCGGCAATCGATCCCGGCAGGGTTCTGCGACGGCGAAAGGGTTAGCATTGGATGACTGAAAACTCATCAGTCTCGCTTGGCGTGCGCGAAAATTTTCTGCTCGACGACCGCATCCGCGGCGTGCCTCCCGGCACTTCCGGGCTGGACAGCAGCCTTGTCGCAGCCGAGCACTGGCATCCAGCCGAGGGACGCATGGCGCTGCCGGTACTGACCCTCGACGAGGCGGCCTTTGCCGCCAACCGCGACCTGTTCCTGCGCTATGCGCGCGAACAGGGGGTTGCGATCGCACCGCATGCCAAGACGCCGATGGCGCCCGACCTTGCCCGGTCGCTGGTCGAGACCGGAGCATGGGGCACCACCGTCGCCGATATCAGGCAAGCGACAGTGATGCTCAGGGCCGGCCTGACACGGCTGATCATCGCCAATGAAGTCGGCGGAGCGGGCGGCGCAAGCCGGCTGGCGTTGCTTGCCGGTGCCTGGCCGAAGGCCGAGCTCTTCGTCTTTGCCGACTCGGTCGACGCCGTGAACGCGCTTGCCGAGGCTTGGCGCGCCAATGCGGCACTGCCGCCCTTGCGCGTTCTGGTCGAACTCGGCGCGGGCAGGGCGGGCGCCCGCACGACCGCGCAAGCCGAGGCCATCGCCGATGCGATCATGGTTGCCGACGGGCGACTGCTGATCGCCGGCGTCGCGACCTATGAAGGGGCGGCAGCCCAGCCCGAGCCCGGCCGCACCGACGAGGCGATATCCGCTTTGCTGGCCATGACCGCCGACATGGTCCTGCGGCTGCGCGCCCGCGTCGGCGGCAACGCGCCGCTAATCGTCACCGCTGGCGGCTCGGTCTTCTTCGACAAGGTGGTCGCGGCACTGTCGCCGGTGGTTTTCAGCGACAGCAATGCGACGCTGGTTCTGCGCAGCGGCGCCATCTTCTTCCACGACCATGGCACTTACGATCGATCGCTCGGCGCCCTCGATGCCCGCAAGCGTTTTACCATCGGCGGCATCAGCGCTTCAGCGCGACATGCGTTTCGGCCCGCGCTGCGCTTGTGGGCCGAAGTGCTGTCGCGGCCGGAACCCGGCCTCGTCATCTGCGGGATGGGCATGCGCGACGTGTCGTTCGACCAGGGCTTTCCAACGCTGCTCACCGTCTTTCGTGCCGGCAAGCCGTTGCCCATGCCGGCAGCGCGCGCCGAGGTTATAAAGCTCAACGATCAGCATGCCTTCCTGTCGATTGCGCCGAGCGACGACATAGCCGTCGGCGACGTCATCGAATTCGGCATCTCGCATCCCTGCACCTGCCTCGACCGCTATCGCGTGATCTTCGGCGTCGACGCGACCGGCCACGTCCGCCACGCTTTCCCCACATGGTTCGGCTGACCAGATCCCCCAAAAAGAGAACCTCGAAAGGATCCGATATGATCAAGTATTTTCAGTCCGGCTCGCGCATGTCGCAGGCGGTGGTCTATGGCGGCCTCGTGCACATAGCCGGCCAGGTGGCCGACGACCGCAAGGCAGGCATCGAGAGCCAGACCAGTGACGTGCTGGCCAAGGTCGAGGCGCTGCTGGTCGAGGCCGGCAGCAGCAAGTCGAAGCTGGTGGCGGTCAACATCTTCTTGCCGCAGATCGGCGACTTCGACGCCATGAACGGCATTTACGACGCCTGGGTCGACCCTGCGCGCCTGCCGGCTCGCGCCTGCGTCGAGGCGCGTCTCGCCGACCCGGATTTGCGTATCGAGGTCACCGCGGTCGCGGCGGTCTGAACAATGCACACTGGCCACAGCCATACGCTCGACTTCGACCGCGACGGCAAGACGCTGAGCCATCTCAGCATTCCGTTCTCGATCGACCGTTCGCCCTATTTCCAGGTCACGTTGCCGATCTGTCTCATCCGCAACGGCGAAGGGCCGTCGCTGCTTTTGATGGCCGGCAATCACGGTGACGAATATGAGGGCGAGCTGTCGCTGGCAAAGCTGGTGCGCCGGCTCGATCCGCAGCGGATCAAGGGCCGCATCACCATCATGCCGATGGCCAATGCGCCGGCCGTAATGGCCGCCAAACGCTGCTCGCCGCTCGACGGCGGCAATCTCAACCGCGCCTTTCCAGGCGATCCCTCGGGCACGCCGACCAGCCGGCTCGCCAATTTCCTCGAGACGGAATTGTTCCCTCGCCACGACGTCATCTTCGACATCCATTCGGGCGGCACATCTATGGAGCATTTGCCGACCGCACTGGTCGAACGCAATGCCGATCCCGAGCGCCATCGGCGCGGGGTGGAACTGATGCGCACGCTCGGCATGCCCTACGGGTTCGTCGCCGACAACGGCCAAGCTTCGCCGACCTCGATGGGTGCGGCGCGCCGGGCCGGAGCCATCGGTGTCAGCGGCGAGTTCGGTGGCGGCGGCACCGCCACCGTCGATTCGATGGCGATCACCGCCCGTGCCCTCGACAGTCTGATGGTAGCACTGGGTTTGGTCGACGCACCGATTCTTGGCGCGGGCGAAACGCCGTCGGCGCCGACACGGCTGCTGTCGCTGTCCCGGCACAGCCAGGGCGTCTACGCCACCCGCCGCGGCTGGTTTGAGCCCGCCGTCAGGCTAGGCGACAGTGTCAGCGCCGGACAACTGGCCGGCTGGTATCACGATCTCGAACGGCTCGATGTTGCCGAGGAGGCGCTGCATTTCGCCGATGGCGGCCTCGTGCACATAGCCGGCCAGGTGGCCGACGACCGCAAGGCAGGCATCGAGAGCCAGACCAGTGACGTGCTGGCCAAGGTCGAGGCGCTGCTGGTCGAGGCCGGCAGCAGCAAGTCGAAGCTGGTGGCGGTCAACATCTTCTTGCCGCAGATCGGCGACTTCGACGCCATGAACGGCATTTACGACGCCTGGGTCGACCCTGCGCGCCTGCCGGCTCGCGCCTGCGTCGAGGCGCGTCTCGCCGACCCGGATTTGCGTATCGAGGTCACCGCGGTCGCGGCGGTCTGAACAATGCACACTGGCCACAGCCATACGCTCGACTTCGACCGCGACGGCAAGACGCTGAGCCATCTCAGCATTCCGTTCTCGATCGACCGTTCGCCCTATTTCCAGGTCACGTTGCCGATCTGTCTCATCCGCAACGGCGAAGGGCCGTCGCTGCTTTTGATGGCCGGCAATCACGGTGACGAATATGAGGGCGAGCTGTCGCTGGCAAAGCTGGTGCGCCGGCTCGATCCGCAGCGGATCAAGGGCCGCATCACCATCATGCCGATGGCCAATGCGCCGGCCGTAATGGCCGCCAAACGCTGCTCGCCGCTCGACGGCGGCAATCTCAACCGCGCCTTTCCAGGCGATCCCTCGGGCACGCCGACCAGCCGGCTCGCCAATTTCCTCGAGACGGAATTGTTCCCTCGCCACGACGTCATCTTCGACATCCATTCGGGCGGCACATCTATGGAGCATTTGCCGACCGCACTGGTCGAACGCAATGCCGATCCCGAGCGCCATCGGCGCGGGGTGGAACTGATGCGCACGCTCGGCATGCCCTACGGGTTCGTCGCCGACAACGGCCAAGCTTCGCCGACCTCGATGGGTGCGGCGCGCCGGGCCGGAGCCATCGGTGTCAGCGGCGAGTTCGGTGGCGGCGGCACCGCCACCGTCGATTCGATGGCGATCACCGCCCGTGCCCTCGACAGTCTGATGGTAGCACTGGGTTTGGTCGACGCACCGATTCTTGGCGCGGGCGAAACGCCGTCGGCGCCGACACGGCTGCTGTCGCTGTCCCGGCACAGCCAGGGCGTCTACGCCACCCGCCGCGGCTGGTTTGAGCCCGCCGTCAGGCTAGGCGACAGTGTCAGCGCCGGACAACTGGCCGGCTGGTATCACGATCTCGAACGGCTCGATGTTGCCGAGGAGGCGCTGCATTTCGCCGAAAGCGGCATCGTGCTGTCGCGGCGGCTCCACACGATGTGCGAGGCGGGTGACTGCCTGATGCAGGTCGCTGAGCCGGTCGAGGGCTAACCATGAAGCCGTGCCAGGCCGGGCGCCGATATCAAGATCAGGACTGAGGATATTCGATGCAGCAACTGTCCATGTGGACTTATCCCTGGGACATCCAGGATCTCGGCCTTGAGACGGTCGAACGCGATCTTATCGAGCGCGCTGGGCTCAACATGATCAGCATCGCGACCTCTTATCATGCCGGCCGCTTCCTGCAGCCGCGCAGCCAGCGCCGCAAAGCCTATTTTCCCGAGGACGGCACCATCTATTTCAAGCCGACCGCGGCGCGCTGGGGAAGCCTCGCCATGCAGCCCAAGGTGGCTGACGTGACCACCGAGGGTGGCGATGTGCTTGGCAACCTTATCCGCCGGCGCGACGCCGGAGGGCTTGGCGTTTCGTGCTGGACGGTCTGCCTGCACAACACCCGCCTCGGCATGCTTCATCCGCAGGCTGTCACCCGCAATGCTTTCGGCGATGCCAATTACTACAATCTCTGCCCGTCGCATCCCGATGCGCGCGCCTATGTCCGTGCGCTCGTCGCCGACATCTCGCACAGCTACCGGCCAGACAGGATCGAACTCGAAAGCCCATCCTTCATGGGTTTTGCCCATGAATACCATCACGAGAAGGACGGCGTCGGGCTGACGCCGGAAGACGATTTTCTGCTGTCACTGTGCTTTTGCCCGTCCTGCCTTGCGCGCGCGGCGAGCGCGGGAGTTGATGGCGAGCCGGCGCGCAAACTCGTCAGGCATTGGATTGCCGAAACCTGCGAGCACGCGGTGCCGCAACGGCGTTTTCCGGATTTTCCGGTGAGCGGCCTCGAGACGTTCCGACCCTGGCCGGAACTCCACGCCTATCTCCTGTGGCGGTTCGAGCCGGTGACCAGCCTGGTTGCCGAATTACGCGAGGTGGCCGACCCGGCGACGCGCGTCGTCGTCATCGATTTGAAGGACGGCTGGCTTGGCGGCTGCGATCTCGCGGCGCTCGGCAAGGTCTGTGACGGAGCGATCCTGTGCGCCTACGACATGCAGGCGGCGAGTGTCGCGAGCCTGATGGTGGCTGGTCGGGCAGCCCTCGGCGCGGAAAGATTCCTCGGTGCCGGCTATCGGCTGTTCTACCCGGAAATGACCGGGCCTGACACCCTTGCGGCGAAGGTGAAGCCGGCGCTGGCGCCTGGTGTCGATGGCATCAATTTCTACAATTACGGCCTGGTGCCGGCTGCGCGGCTGGACTGGATCGGTGTAGCCCAGCGGCATTGAGCCGCCTGTAATTTCGCCCTGTGCCATAAACGCTCACAGGGAGGCGGTTTCGATTCCGCTCGTATTCGACTCCACAAGGACGGGAATTGCTTGGAAGCGCAAGCCGCATTGCCTCTGACAGCAAACCTGAAGCGCCAGATTTAACCCATCATAGAATTTGAGTCACTCGATGTGACACCAATTGACAGGCGGTGGAATTCATGGCACATGCCGTGCCGCGAATTAGGAGAAGCCACATGTCCACCGCCCGTGCTTACAACAGCCCCGTGCGCGAAGAGAAAGCCCGAAAAACGCGCGAGGCGATCCTCACCGCTCTGTTCACGCTGATGGACGCGGATGGTGCGGCGGATGAGATCACCGCCGAGGCGATCGCCGAAAAGGCTGGGGTGCAGCGGCGTACCGTCTTCCGTCACTTTGCCACAAAGGACGACC
>NZ_JAMYKV010000036.1:0-73361 GCF_040317535.1 Mesorhizobium sp. M1409 | reverse complement strand
GATTGAAACGAAAAGTGGCGGCGTGGGACGACGAATTCCTCGTAAGCGTCATCTCACGATAATTAACTCACCCGATTCCCCTGGCTCTTCCGACAAAGGGCGACAAGTCCCTGGCAAAAGAGTATGTTGATTGCGGTGCAGGTCGCGGTTTTGCGTGGCCATTCATGCAGAACGGCAGCACCGTGAAACCGCGACCTTACCGGGCCCGCTCTGGAGGAACGGTCATGGCAAGCTTTCATGTGATAGCAGGCGCCAGCGAGACGCTGGAGCATACCAAAATTCGAAAAATCGGTATTTCCGACCTTTTCGACGCGCTCAAGCGTGGCGTCGACGATTTCATGGTCAAACCGTCGCACATCGTCTTTCTCTGCCTCATCTATCCGCTCGTGGGAGTCGTGCTCGCCGTCTGGACGTCGGGCGCCAATGCATTGCCGCTGTTGTTTCCGCTGGTCTCCGGCTTTGCGCTGATTGGCCCCTTCGCGGCGATAGGTCTCTATGAAATCAGCCGCAGACGGGAAGCCAGACTCGACACCTCCTGGAGGCACGCTTTCGAGGTCAGGAATTCTCCGGCCCTGCCGGCCATCGCGGCGGTCGGGATCATGCTGTTTGCAATCTTCATCACATGGCTTTTGACCGCCCAGCTATTTTACCAGTATCTCTTCGGCCCGGCGCCGCCGGCATCGATATCCGGCTTCATCAACGAAATATTCGCCACCGGACGCGGCTGGACGCTGATCATCCTAGGGCACGCCATCGGCTTCGTCTTCGCTGCGGTCGTCTTGTGCACAACGGTCGTCGCTTTCCCATTGTTGCTCGACCGCGACGTCGGCGCCTACGAAGCCATCCACACCTCGGTGCGCGCGGTGCTGGCGAACCCGATCACCATGGCTGTCTGGGGACTGATCGTCGCCGTCGCCCTGATCATCGGCTCGCTGCCGGTTTTCGCCGGGCTGGCCGTCGTGTTGCCGATCCTCGGGCACGCCACCTGGCATGTCTACCGCAAGGTGGTGGAGCCGCCCGCCAGATCGGCGAGTTGAGGAAGTTCCGCCTCACCGCACCGGCGAGGGTGCCGTTGCGGGTTTGATCGAAGCCGTCAGTAAGCCGGATGGCTGAAGCGGGCCTGGTATGCGCCCATGGTCAGGTTGCGGAAATCCTTGCCGCTGACATGCACCAGCGTTTTATGGTCGCCGCCTTCGAAGTAGACGTCGTTGGCGTCGCCAAGGCTTTCATCGACGATCACCGGCACATTGTAGGCCGCGCCGATGGGCGGGATGGCGCCAGTGTCGCAATCGCCGAAGAGCGAAATCATCTCGTCTTCGGAGGCGAGTCCGAGACGCTTGTCCATGACGTCTTGCAATGTGCCGAGCTCGATCCTGTGGGTGCTCGGAACCACGGCCACTGCATAGCCAAGTTCGTGGTGAACGACCACGGATTTCGCCATGATGCTGCCGGGCACATGCGCGGCTATTGCCGCCTGCCGGCTTGTCGAAGTGCGGTGATGAGCGACGGTGTCGTAGGAAATTCCCTTGCTGTCGATGAAGTCCTTCAGTCTGTTTGCGATCGTCATCTTGGCCTCCCTTGCCGGAGTTCGCCGGATCATGCTCTGATAAAAATGGACCAGCTGCCGATTGTTTCAAGGCGCCGGCACCGAACTGGACGCACGCCGCATGCGTGGGTCCAGACCGGAAATGCCCGGGCAAATCCGGTTTGCGTGTCAGGGCCCGGACCCGAAAAACGTCAGCCGGGTGAAAAGCGTATAGTCCGCTTCGAGGACCATCATCGTCACGAACACCAGCACCAGTATCGGCGGCAGGATGATCGCATAGGTCAGCGCCAGCCGTTCCCAGGCCATGTGCATGAAGACGGCGACGATCAGCCCTGCCTTGAGGATCATGAAGATCAGGATCAGCGACCATCTGAGATAGCCATGGAGGCCGAAATAATCGACCAGGTAGGAGCACGTGCTGAGGATGAACAGCCATGCCCAGACCACCAGATAGAGCTTGATCGGATGTTCCTGATGCGCGTCGGCATGGGCGACGGCCGCCGGCGCTTCATGCGCAGCGTGAAGTGCGTGTTGCCCGAGGCCGTTTGCGGTTGCTTCAGCCATGTCTGCCTCTCACCAAAGATAGAAGAATGCGAAGATGAACACCCAGACCAGATCGACGAAGTGCCAGTACAGCCCCATGATCTCGACATTCTCGTAGCGCCCCGTGCGGCTGGTGAAGAAGCCGCGCCGTCCGGTGTCGAAATCTCCGCGCCAGACCTTGCGCGCCACGATGATCAGGAAGATCACCCCGATCGTCACATGGGTGCCGTGGAAACCGGTGATCATGAAGAAAGACGAACCGAATTGTGCGGCGCCCCAGGGGTTGCCCCAGGGCCGCACCCCTTCCGTGATCAGCTTGGTCCATTCGAAGGCTTGCATGCCGACAAAGGTCGCGCCGAGCGCCGCGGTCAGAAGCATGAGGATTGCCGTCTTGCGGCGGTCGCGGCGATAGCCGAAATTGACCGCCATGGCCATCGTTCCGCTGCTTGAGATCAGCACGAAGGTCATGATGGCAATAAGGATCAGCGGGATATCCGAGCCGCCGATGCGAAGCGCGAAGACCTCGCTCGGATTGGGCCACGGCACGCGTGTCGAAATGCGCGCGGTCATGTAGGAGAGCAGGAAGCAGCCGAAGATGAAGGTGTCGCTGAGCAGGAAGATCCACATCATGGCCTTGCCCCAGGACACGTTCTTGAACGCCCGCTGATCCGAGGACCAGTCGGCGGCAATGCCTTGCCAGCCCGCGGGCCGTGGCTCCGTCTGGCCGATATGCGTGACTGTCTCTGCCATCCGCTTGATCCCCTTAGGTCAGCAATTGTCGGCAAATATCGATGAACGTCGCGGCCCAACCCGCCAGCAGGGCGAAGATGGCGAGCCAGACGAAGAGCAGGAAATGCCAGTACATGGCGCACAGTTCGACGCCGAGGCGAAGCCGCTCCGGCCGCGCTCCATTCCAGGCGCCGGCGGTCGTTCTGCCGAGGCCCACCAGCCCGCCCAATATGTGCAGGCCATGCATGCCGGTGATCAGGTAGAAGAAGCTGTTGGCCGGATTGGAGGTCAGAAAATAGCCGTCGGCGGTCAGCTGCCGCCATGCCATGAGCTGTCCGATCAGGAAGGCAAGCGCCGTGAGCGCGGCCGTGGCGAGGCCGAGCCTGACCATGTCGATCTGGCCCCTGCGCGCGGCGACAACGGCGCATTGCAGGGCTATGCTGCTCAGGACCAGCACGCCGGTATTGAGCCAGAGCAGCCGCGGCAGCGGCAGCGGCTGCCAGTCCGACACCGCCATCCGCATGAAATAAGCGCTGGTGAAGAGCGCGAAAAGGCAGCCGACGACAGCGAGGAAGACACCGAGGCCGATCTTGGCGGTGGGCAGCGCCGACCGGTCCAGGCCGACAAAATCACCGGCCAGACCTTGTTCGAGCCACGGCTTGGTCATCAGCCTCTGGTGCGAAAGCCACCATCCGGCAAAGCCGGCGATGACGAGCAGGAAGACCAGGATGACGCTCATGCCGGCTCCCTCGAGGGGCCGAAGGAGCCCGGTATGTTCTGCGGGATGAAATCCTCCTTGGCGCCCGGTACGCTGTAATCATAGGCCCAGCGATAGACGATCGGCAGGTCCTTGCCGAAATTGCCGTGGGCCGGCGGTGTTTGCGGCGTCTGCCATTCGAGGGTCGTGGCCCGCCACGGATTGCCGCCGGCTTCGCGGCCATGCCGGATGCTCCAGATCAGATTGAACAGAAACACCATCTGGGCAAAGCCGACGATGAACGCCATGACGCTGATGAACGAGTTCAGGTGGTGGGCTGACTCCGTCATGACAGTCATGTCGGTCAGTTCAGCATAGCGCCGCGGCACGCCCATCAGGCCGAGGTAGTGCATGGGGAAGAAAATCAGGTAGGCGCCGAGGAAGGTGACCCAGAAATGGAACCGGCCCAGCATTTCGTTGAGCATCCGGCCGGTGACCTTCGGGTACCAATGATAGATCGCGCCAAAAACCACGAGGATCGGGGCGACGCCCATGACCATATGGAAGTGGGCGACGACGAACATCGTGTCGGACAGCGGAACATCGACGACCACATTGCCCAGAAACAACCCGGTCAGCCCACCGTTGACAAAGGTGACGATGAAGGCCAGGGCAAAGAGCATGGGTATGGTGAGATGGATGTCGCCACGCCACAGGGTCAGCACCCAATTGTAGACCTTGATGGCGGTCGGAATGGCGATGATCAGCGTCGTGGTGGCGAAGAAGAAGCCGAAATAGGGGTGCATGCCGCTGACATACATGTGGTGCGCCCAGACCACGAAGCTCAGCGCGCCAATGCCGACGATGGCCCAAACCATCATCCGATAACCGAAGATGTTCTTGCGTGCATGGGTGCTGATCAGGTCGGAGACGATGCCGAAGGCCGGCAAGGCCACAATGTAGACCTCGGGATGGCCGAAGAACCAGAACAGGTGCTGGAACAGGATCGGGCTGCCGCCATTGTGCTGCAGTTGCTCACCCAGCTCGGAGATCGCCGGCATGAAGAAGCTGGTGCCGAGGACGCGGTCGAGCAGCATCATCACGCAGGCGACGAACAGCGCCGGAAAGGCGAGCAACGCCATGACGGTCGCCGTGAAGATGCCCCAGACGGTCAGCGGCAGGCGCATCATCGTCATGCCGCGCGTGCGGCCCTGCAGCACAGTCACCACATAGTTCAGGCCGCCCATCGTGAAACCGATGATGAACAGGATCAGCGAGGAGAGCATCAGGATGATGCCCCAGTCCTGGCCGCCCGGCGTGCCGCTCATGATGGCTTGTGGGGGGTAGAGCGTCCAGCCGGCACCTGTCGGTCCGCCGGGTGCAAAGAAGCTCGACACCAGGACCAGCACGGCGAGCAGGTAGATCCAGTAGCTCAGCATGTTGACATAGGGAAAGACCATGTCGCGCGCGCCGACCATCAATGGGATCAGATAGTTGCCGAAGCCGCCGAGGAAGAGGGCGGTGAGCAGGTAGATCACCATGATCATGCCGTGCATGGTGATGAACTGGTAGTAGGCTTCAGGGGTGATGAAGTCGAACGTGCCGGGGAAGCCGAGTTGCAGCCGCATCAGCCAGGATAGCACCAGGGCGACCAGGCCGATTCCGGTTGCCGTCGCCGAATACTGGATGGCGATGACCTTGGCGTCCTGCGAGAAGACGTATTTCGTCCACCAGCTGTGCGGATGGTAAAGCTCCATTTCCGCGACTTCGGCCGGGGGGATGCCATCCGCGGGCGTGATGTCGACCATAGGAAGACCTCCGTGTCCTTTTCAGCGAGACTCGACCGTTTCGAGCTTTGCCGCAATTTTCAAACCTGGCGCTATCGTCTTGTCCGGCGCCATCGTTTTCCCCGGCGCCACCGTCTTCCCCGGCGCGTTGTCTGCCGCGCCCGTTTGCTGGGGTACCGACAATTGCGCGAAAGTCTGCTGCTGGCCGAGCCAGGCCACATAGTCTTGCTGCGTGTCGACCATGACCACACCATGCATCAAAGGATGCCCTTGGCCGCAAAGTTCGGCGCACAGGACCTGAAAGGTTCCGGTCTTGGTCGGGGTGAACCAGAAATAGGTGACCGAGCCCGGGATCATGTCCATCTTGGCGCGGAATTCCGGCACATAGAAATCATGCAGCACATCGATCGAGCGGAGCAGCATCTTGACCGGTTTGCCGACCGGCAGATGCAGATCAGCCGCTTCGACCACGACATCGTCCCGACCATTGGGATCGCTGGCGATCACGCCCAACGGATTGTCGGCGGTGACCTCGCGGGTGTCGGATGTGCCAAGCTTGCCGTCCTTGCCGGGCAGACGGAAACTCCATTGCCACTGCTGGCCGACGACTTCGACCTCTGTTGCGTCGCTCGGGACGTTGACGAAGCGGCTCCAGACGAACAGGCCGGGAACCAGCAACGCCGTGACCCCGACCGCGGTGACGATCGTCAGCCACGATTCGAGCCGCTTATTCTCCGGCTCGTAGGCAGCCCGGTTCCCTTCCCGATGACGGAAGCGGAAGACGCAATAGGCCATGAATAGAACCACGGCGGCGAAGACGACGCCGGTAATCCAGAAGGTGATGATGATGGTGTTGTCGATATAGCCCCAGTTCGAGGCAATCGGCGTCCACCACCAAGGACTCAGCAGGTGAAACATCACCGAGCCCACAACGACCAAAACGAGTACAAGCGCTACGGCCATGTCCCGTCCCTCCCGGCATTCTGGAGGACGCGAAGCTGGTCCCGGCGAATGCCAAGGTCATCATAGCGCTTTTTTCGGTTGAAATTCCAGAGCCGACTATCTTGACGGGAAAAATGTCGCCAACATCAACTCCTGAAGATGCTCGCTGTCGAGGAAGGAGTATCTGGAGTGCAACCGCGCGCAGGCGGGCGTTCGCAGTTTGGATTAATTGGCTCCCCGGGCCGGATTCGAACCAGCGACCAACCGGTTAACAGAGGGTTTCCGACGCGCCTTGTGGCAACTCGCTGCGACAGGCTGCAACTCTAAATCCCTTATCACATAAGGCGTTCTGCGGTGCATGGCGTTGCATCGTATCGCAACCGGTATCGACAAAGCGCATGTACTGGCGTACATAATACCGTACATAATGAAACCGGTTGGTCGCGGGGTGCCATGCCTAAGATCGAACTGTCTGACCGATTCTGTCAGACGGCCAAGCCGCCGAACGGCAGCTTGCAGGCCGAATTTTTCGACACGGTGGTGAAGGGCCTTTCGCTCTTGGCATCAGCCGGTGGCGCGAAAACCTTCTATCTCAACTACACGCGCCCGGCCGATGGCAAGCGGGCTCGGATCAAGCTTGGCCGGTATGGCGAAGGCGACCCGAAGCTGACACTGGCTAAGGCGCGCGAGAAGGCCAGGGAAGGGCGCGGCGGCATTGGCGAGGGCCAAGACCCTCTCGTCGAGAAACGCGCGTTGGCGGCCTCGCAGACCGTCGCAGACCTCATTGACAATTATGTTGCCCGGCAAGCCTCTACGAAACGGTCTGGCGACGAGATCGCCCGCCGGCTTCGCAAGAACGTCGCGGACCCGATTGGGACCATTAAGCTTGCAGACTTGCACCGCCGCGATATCACCAGATGCATTGATGCCGTGAAGGACCGGGGCGCCCACGTAGAGGCAAACCGGATCTTCGAAGACGTTCGGGCAATGGTCCGATGGGCGAAGGGACGCGGCGACCTGGACGAAAACCTTGTCGACGGCATGAAGCGGCCGACCGAGACGACAGAGCGCGATCGTGTTCTGCCTGCCAATGAAATCCGAACCATGTGGGCATCGCTGGCCGACACTGACATGCGCGAGTCGACGCGGCGCGTCATTCGTATGTGTCTGGTCACGGCACAGCGTGTTGGCGAAGTCTCGGGCATGACCCGCAACGAGATCGACCTCGACGAGAAGGTTTGGACGATCCCGGCTGCGCGGTCGAAGAACAAGCGCGAGCATGTCGTGCCGCTGTCAAATATGGCCGTCGACATCATCAACGAGCAACTGGCCGACACCGAGGCCCTAGCCGACCGAAAGGGCAGGGAAGTAGCTTCATTCGTTTTCCCCGGTCCTGGCGCCCGCGCTGCCGTGACCGGCGCCGCAATTGCCAAGGCCGTGAAGCGCGAGCAGACGACGAAGCGCAACGTCGTCACCATCATGGGTGTCTCACCCTGGACGCCGCACGACCTGAGGCGCACCGCTGCCACGCATATGGAAGAGATCGGCATATCGCCATTCGTCATTGGCCATGTGCTCAATCACGTGTCGGCGACGAAAGCCTCGATCACCAGCCGCGTCTATGCCCGCTATACCTACGACAAGGAAAAGCGCGAGGCTCTTGACCTATGGGCTGACAGACTGGCGTCGATCCTAAAGGGCGGCGCCGATATAGTGCCGTTGAGGGCCAGACAATGAGCGACGACGATCTTGAACGCCTCAAGGCCAGTCTCGACCGCGCCAACACCGAATACCGTGATCGGGACCGGCGGTTGGGTGTTTGGCGAACGTTGGCGGCGGTCAATACGTACTTTAACCGGGTCGGCGTCCCTCCAGAACATCTTCTGCCAATCAAGGAGATCATGGGCGCGCTGCTCGACGCCGACAAAGGAATTAAAAGCCCCATCACCGAGCCGGCCGAGCGCACCGAGCTTCCCGAGCCGGCCAAGCGAGAGGATGGGAGGCGTTCACGACCGAGGCGAATTCCTTTGATGGATGGCCACCATTTGGCGACAGGTGCGGTTGTGGTCTCCTTATTCGGAGATGCCGGGGTCAAAATCGCCGATGCCGCAAGAAAGGTAGCAAGCGCCATGGGCCTGACCCACACCGAGCTAATAAACTTTCGAAAAGAACTCTCAGCAGGGCGAACCGACGAGCTATTCGTCGAGCATTACCACCAGCTTCTAAAACATTTGCGGGATACAGCAAAAGTCGGCGAGATGACGCCTGCGAAAGTCGCCGCAAAAGCTCTGCAAGACCTAAAACGCGCGCTGCATCATCGCGTGTAATAGACCGTATTTTCTTACACCGTCGCAGCCCTGATCTTCCTTGCGCACACAACTGCAACCAAGCGCAAGGAACACCCAATGGACTTCAGCGACGATGATCTCGTTACCGCCGATGTAGCCTGCCAAATCATTGGCGGCCGTCACTCTCCCATCAATAAGGCAACCCTCTACCGTCTAATTTCTCGCGGTAGGGTTCCCAAGCCGATCCATCCGGCGCCTGGCATCAGCCGGTGGCGCTATGGCGCAATCCTGGCCGTCATTGCCGCAGCCGAGGAGAGGGCAGCCTGATGACCGACCTCAATCCCGATGCCGACGTGCAGACCGCAGCCGAATGGCTGGCGAATGCCAAGGACCACCCCAGCCCGGTTGTTCCCGAGATCCGGGTCCGATTTGGGCTGAATACATTGCAGGCCGTTGAAGCAATCCGACGCGCCCAGGGAATTCGGTGGGGGCGCGCAACATGAGCCTTCAAAATGGAAAGCCGGCGGCGTGTGCAACCACGCTCACCGGCTTCGAAACGTCATCAACCTACCCGGCATGTGACGTTTCGGACCATAGCAAACCGACACGCAAACGCAACCGCCAAGACACACCGCAAGCACGGTGGAGGCATCGTAACCCGGTCGCGGCCTGGGCACACTCGGCAACAGCATCGGCGATCAGGAGGGGCATCTTGGTGCCGCCAGATCGTTGTGAAAAGTGCGATCTGCCCGGGCGTATAGAGGCACACCACGAAGATCACCGGGATGCACTTAACGTCGTTTTTTGGTGCGCACCGTGTCACCGTCGCCACCATGCGGCATTGCGGAAAGGCGGCGCGACATGAGCCGCGACTTCGCCCCCGTCTCGCCAGCCATCTGGGGATCTAGGTCGTTCTTGTCGCTGAGCAGCGATGGGCGCGTTCTGATGCTCTACCTGATCTCCGGTCCCCACCAGACTAGCGCTGGGTGTTGCCGGATCAGGGAGGGCTACGCCCTGGCCGATCTTGCCTGGCAGTCGGATCAATACCGCCGAGCGCTCGCCGATGTCGTGCAGGCCGATCTCGTCATGCACGATCCGGCGACTGCGGAAACCTACGTCAAGAAATGGTTTCAGCACAAAGGCAACATCCCGACGAACAAGGATCACGCCAAGGGTACCATGAAGATCATCGACCACATCGACAGCGACGATATCAGAGAAGCTGCCGAGGCCGATTTCATGGCGACCGAATGGGCGAAGCGGACCTTCGGTGCTGATCCGCCTGCTAACGTCGTTAGCGTCAATCCTAACGAGAGGCTTCTGCAAACTCGGCGAATGGGGGGTGGATCATCATGACACCCCTGCTCACAGCCCTGTCACCAGTCCTGTACACACACAGAGACAGAGACAGAAACCGAGACATAGACCTGAGACATAGACCTGAACAAAAACAAAAACAGAAAAAGAACTTAAACCTTGTCCGCTTTGGAAAAAGAAAGATTCAGGGATGGGCTGCTGCCCTATTGATGCTGCTCGATCTTCACAAAGTGTGCGGCTTCGACCAGAGATCGCATCCTTTTGCGCAGCGCGATATTCTCGGCCAGCATTTGTTCCGTGCGTTCAAGCGCAAGCTCTGTCCGGTTGATGCGCTCCAAGGCATTGGTAAGTTCAGTATCAGCCGCCATGCCGCGTCCGTGGGGTTTCATGATATCCATGGGTTCCCAACTCGTGGCGGGCGATATCGTTCCCTGATGTCGGGCGAAACCGGTGGCGCCGCATGAGCGACCTCGCCAACCTCATTCACCATCTGGAGGCTGCGCTGTCGGCAGCCAAGGCTGTCCAGAGCGAAGTCGACCTGGATGGTCTGGCCAACTTGTCCACTCCTGAAGATGATTGGACCACCAGCGGCGAGGCCAGCCACAGGTTCCACGTCGCCAAGCAGACCATGCTCGATTGGTGCCGCGACTTTGACATCGGCAAGAAGATCAACGGCACGCGCTGGATGGTGTCGATCTCCCGGCTGAAGGCGAGCGGCCTCCTCGCCACCTACCGACCGCGCGAATAGTAGGAGCCGCCAACTTGGCAACTCCTCTCTCACAGCGTTTACCAGCGTTTGCCAGCGTTTCAGCACCTTGGCGACCAGCGTTTCGAGGCGCAGATTCGGCCTTAACGAAACACAGAAGGAATTCCGCATGACCGTGTATGGCCGCGCCTCTCGCGCCCAAGCTAGCTGGGCTCAGGCCGTCGAGAACGTCAACACGGCGAACGCCGAGAACGGCGTAATTCGCCAGATTGGTCCGACGCCGGACGTCATCGACATGCTGCCCGACGAGATCCGCATCAAGCTGCTGGCTTTGCGCGATACGACCGAGGATGCCTATGCCGCGTACCGTGGCCTCGATGATCTACACCAACACACTAAGACGCTGGTGCAAGAGAGAGAAATCCGGCTGCGCTCGCTCACCGATCCCGACACCATGCTGCGTGTTGGAAATAACCCGGTTGTGCTTGGGCCGTCTGCCGAGGGCGAGGAGCACGCGTCTGTTGTCGACGCCCGCGCGAAACTCGCGTCTGCCAAAGCGGATCTCGCCAAGATCGACGAGCGTCGTGAGCTGCTCGCGCGCAGGCAGTCCCAGGCTCGCCACGTCCTTGATCGCGCCGAACGCTACTTGGCCGCAAGCTGGCAGGGGAAACCCTTCGAAGCCTTCAGTGGCAAGGTACCGAAGCCCGTCAATATCGAAGCCGCACGCGCCCAGATAGCCAAGGTCAAGAATGCGCTCAATGCCGCTTACGAGGCGCCCTGTCGATCGTCTGACGTTAAGGCCTCAGTCCGGGCACAGATCGCTGCTCTCGCTCGACGTGGTGCACCCAACGTCCAGGCAGCAATCGGACACGGCCAAGATGTGATCTGGTCACAGGCCAAGGTGGATGTCGAACAGTACGTTGCGCCTGGCGCTGCCCGCGCACACATCGTTGCCAAGTCACCCGATGCGCTCGGCCTGCTCGCGTGGGCGTTCAAGGATCAACTCATCGCTGCCCTCGATGCCGAGATCGACAAGACCAGCAACGACACCGGCGCACTGAGCGAGGACGAACGCAACACCAAGATCACCCAACTTACCGCTGACCTCCTGGCCGCCGAGCGTGCCGAGGTTCAGCTTGTCGATGCCGCTGGCCTCGATCACCGGCAGGACGTGGATGCACGCGCCTTGCTCAGCATCGATGGGCCGGAAGGCGAATAGTTTAGCATGGCGGGAATCCTTCACCCCCATACCAACGAGACCGGACCGCTTCGGCTGCCCGGTCTCACCTATTGCCCTTGTGGTTCCTGTCAGTCCTTCAAGGGCAAAGAGCCGGTGTCTTTCACAGCGGTTAGGCACCGGCTCGGCAGTTCAACGAAAGGTGCGGCCAGTCAAATGGTCTTGCGTCGCAGGCAGATCGGCATCCGGGCTGGTCTGCCTGCACCGATCGCCAGAAACGAGCGGTTCCCCGTGAGCACATACAGCATTGAGGGACCGGCGAGGGCTCCTACCATCTCTAGCCACAGCCCTCCAAAACATGGGCATGTGCACCATGCAAATCCGCCGGCTCCTTATGGCGCAAGCCCGAGAGCCCTGTTCCCGCGCAATCTTGACCTGTTGAAAATAGTCTGATGTCAGCAGCTCTCCTCACAATGTCCGCATACGCCGCCACTATCGGCGTCAACCCGTCAACCATCAGCCGGGCTGTGGAGCGCGGTTCATTGCCTGTGGTCGTTCTGGCTGATGGCCGGCGTATGATCGACCGGCAAGCTGCCGACGCAGCACGGCGCCAGAACTCCAACATCAATAACGGCCATGGTGGCCGACCAGATCGGGCGGAGCGTCGGCGATCAAGTTGGAGGGCGAAATCCACGGATGGATACGACCCGGCTGTGAAAGCGTGCCTGGCGGTGATGACGGCTGAATGGCCGCTGTTGATCCGGGAGGCAATGGAAATCCTGGGAGCCTCGGAACTCGACCAGGCCAGGGCGGTGATGGCGGTGGAAGACCTTACCGCGACGCTGGCGTGCGCGGTGCATCAGGACATCAACCGGGGACGCGTTCACGACTTTCGCTTGCCGTTGCCACAGCGGCCCGTTCTGGACTGGTCCGCCGACGTAAAAGAATTTGTAGCAAGAACCGGCAATGACGGATCGGGCGGTCAGTGGACGTCCGATGACGTCGAAGGCCTGCCCGGCGGCGCTGACTGGGCGGACCGCTCAATGTCGGCGTGCTGGGGAGCCAAACCTTAAAACCATGAAAGGAAATCATTCATGAGCACTACAGCACCCAAGCCCCGCTATATCGGCGCCATGTGGAATGCGGGCACCACAATGCCAACCGTGGACGACCTCAAGGTCGAGATCGATGAGATCCTGGCAGAGTGCGAAAAGATCGCGCCGCCGTCCCCTTGGGCGAAAACCATCTCTGCTCTTAACCGGAGGAATGCGACATGACCGAGAAAAAAGGTGTCGGCGACCATCGCCTTCGGCTCCCGCCCTGGCTTGGCCTTCACCGTCTCCGCTGGCCTCGTGCTGGCGCTGGCTTGGTGGCCGCTCAAGCCGGCCAGTGCCATCTCCTACGGTCGGCAAAGTTTGATGGGGCAATCGATTTTAGGACGCACTCCTATTTACCAGATCGAAAAACCCTTACATTAAAAGTCAATGAATGAAGGGAGAGCGAATCAAATGAAGGGTCGCCCCTTTGCGCTAGGGCTTTAAATGCGAATCCCGCAATCAACTCGCACCGTCTTTTCCGCAAATCCTCTCGCAGAGGTTATTTGCCAACTTAAATTTCCGCGTCTGCTCGAGATCGAGCAGGAGCTGCCGGTCGGATTTCATCGGATAATCCGCAAGGAGTTCCCAGAAATCAACGTCCGCCCAACCGTCGAACTGACTTTCACGGAACCTGGAAGTCAGCCAAGGCAAATTGTAAGCTCGCATTATGATTTCGCTACAGCAGATGGTGCGGACCGAATTAGCCTTAGTAGCGAATTTATCGCGCTCACGTCCACGAGATATACAGGCTGGGGGAATTTCCGCGCAGGGGTTCTTTCCATGCTTGAGGCGGCGAGAACAGTTTACGATATATCGCACATTAATCGAGTTGGATTAAGGTATCGGAATATCATAGATCGGGCCGGCTTGGGCCTGCTACACGACCCCTGGGAAAACCTAATCAAGCGCGAAGTGATAGGCCTAGCAGGAGCCGGTATTTTCCAGGGCGATGAGCTTTCAGAGCAATCCTGCACTTATCTTGCAAGTACCGAACGAGGAACAGTTAGGATCAATACGGGGTTGGTTAAGCGGGTCGATACACAGTCTTTAGGGATGTTGATCGATACCGACTTCGCCACCGATGAAAAGATGGAAGCTCAGGGCGATGTCCTCACTCAAGTACTCGATGACTACAATGCTAAGGCCGGAAATTTCTTCAGGTGGTGCATCACTGATCGATTACGACAAGCTCTTGGACCAAGATGACTTCGAACACGATTGGGTTTTTCCTCATCGCATGGATGTTTCATCAGAAGGCTTCGTTTTTTTTAGTATTGGGGAAGCGGCAGATAGATTTTCTCGTTGGCATGTCGGCCTCGTCGGTGATCGGACAATCTCGGCCAGCACTCAGATGGTAGTGTGTGGGTATCCTGACGCCGGGCCTGAAGTGAGATTGCTTGTGCCCGGACAATATTCCGCTCGTGCCAAGCTCCCGGCAAGCGCGCCAACAAATCTCACTTGGCTGTTTCCCGAAACAGAATCGGAACAGTCGTCTCAGGCACAATTGGTCAAGGCAATAGCTGGAATTCGCCAACTCGTCGCGAGCAACTCATTTGATTTTCTTAGACAGCTGCTGACTTATGTCAGCACTGCTGACAGCGCTAAGCCAGACATTATGGTAGCTGCACTTAGGGCTGCAAATACAGCACGAAGGAAGATTCCCGGGTGGAAAAACATCATTGAGAATGCAAGGAATGCGCTGAGAGATCGCAATCTGGACGCCGATCGCTTGCTTAAGGGGCTATAGAAATTTGCTCAATAGACCGCCGGCGCAACCGCTCAATGCTGTTGACGTGATTGGGTTGGCAATTGCGCGCCTCTCCCATGGCGGCAATCACATTGGGGTTATTTACCAAAGCACGGCTGTCGGGCTTACGCTGGCTCACTTGGCGTGGCATCACGACTTAAGATTTGAACGCCCTGATGACAAATACATATGGCTTGATCTCGCTCCACTGGATGAGATGAATAAGCGTGTTTCCGCCGCGTTCTTCGAGACACTTAGAAATGAGCATCCGAATATCCCTTACGGATTTGATATGCGCGGTGAATGCTTTGACGAATCTGGCAACTTCATTCCCCCGCCGTTAGGAAAGGGTTTGACCTGCGCAACATTTGTTTTGGCCACGTTCCGAGCCCACGGTCATCACCTAGTCGATGAGGAAACCTGGCCGACTCGCGCCGAGGACGAAATTTGGCAGGAACAAATTCTGCAGTTATTGACGCAAAGCGCAGCGACCGAACATATCCAAGCTCTTGAGAATGACATCGGCGCCAAGCGCTACAAACCGGAGGAGGTTGCCGCCTCGGGTATCCGCATGTCGACGCCGTCAACGTTCGACGACATAAAGCAGCTAGCCGATGGGATCCTAAGGGAACTTGCAGAAGTGGGACCTTGGCAAGTTTGAAGCGGTCAACAAGTTCAAACGATCCCGTAGTGTCCCGCATACAAGGTCAGTCAGGTTGGTCGCGCATTGGCGGACTGAACGGACCCGCCCTATGTCGGCTCAATCGCAAAATGGCTGATCGACGTAAGATGACGGTGACGGCGTTTTGCCATTGGGCGCCCTGCGACCATAGTCAGGTGCTCGACCTCGCCAAGCTTCGGGACCGCTACGGACCGGCAGCGCGCTACATCTCATTGGAGCCGATTACACCAGCCTCACCTTCAGAGAGTTCGGGGCGCTCCAGAGGTAAAGACAACACCGGCTCCCTCGAACGCTTGCGGTATGCGGGTGAGTTTGCCCGGACTCGGAATTCTGCGGCCGTTCTCAAACTCGCGGTCAAGTCTTCGCCAAGATTGGACTTGGCGCCAAGCCGCACCCGGGACCAGTTTAATAGCGCGGGCGCTGCTCGCGACTGCTCTGCCGTCAGATTTCGCAAACGACATCTCCACTCCACCGACCTCCTGCAGAACAGCGGAATTGGGCGGAAGGTTCCGAGAACATTGCACCAATTGCTAAGGGAACGGAAACGGCCTCTGCGATATTGAATCAAATTCGAGTTGCGGGGAGTTCCATGCGTAAGCGTGCCGGTGGCGTCCGGTTGTCGTTCATTCCTCCGCTTATGCCCACCTTGGTCGAGAGGCCTCCCGAGGGCGATGGCTGGATTCACGAGGTGAAATTTGACGGCTACCGATCCCAGATCGTCAGGGATGCCGAGGGCGTACGCATCTTCACCCGCCGTGGTCTGGACTGGACATCGAAATACCGTGACCTGGCCAAAGCCGCCGCCGAGTTAGAGGTGGAAAGCGCCATCATTGACGGCGAGATCATCGTTCTGAACGATGCCGGCCTGTCTGACTTCGGCGAGTTGCGGAAGGCCATTACACGGCGCCAGCACGACCTCTATTTCGTGGCGTTCGACCTTCTGCACCTCAATGGTCATGATCTGCGCGACATGCCGCTAGAGGACCGCCGTGAGATCCTGGCCGCACTGATCCCCAATGGCCAGCGTCTCCAGTTCAGCCAGGCTCTTCCCGGCGACGCCAAGGCCGTCTTCCACCTCATCGACCAAGCCGGCCTTGAGGGCATGGTCTCGAAGCGCAAGGGCAGCAAATATCGGTCAGGACCATCAACGAACTGGCTCAAAGCCAAGTGCTATTCGGTCGATGAATATGAACTGCTCGGCGTAGAGCGAGAGGCGGGCAAGCCCGCTTTCGCGCTGATGGCCGAGCGAGGCACCGGGCGCTATGTCGGCAGCGCGTTCATCACCTTGAACCGGGAATTGCGCGAACGGCTCTGGCAGCGCGTCCAGCAGCACGCAGGGACGGCGCCCAAGGGCATGAAGCGGCCGGCGACGCAGTGGGTCAAGCCAGGCCTGATCGGTCGCGTAAAGCACTTGCGTGGCGAGGAGGACTTGCGCCATGCTTCGCTGCAGGATTTTCGGGAGGAATGACTCGCAAATTCCGCGATAAGGCGTAGGATTCCTTACGTCGGCGCTCGTGTGAGGGGCATCGCCGCTTGGGAGACTAGAATTGCACTCTCGCCCATTTTTGAGGGGTAGAGAGATGCTTCGTATCCCGCAAAGCCAATTCCTAAGCCCGGACGATTTGGCGACCTGTCAGCGCGTGTTCAACCAGATATGCGCCGATGCCAGATTGGACCGCAAATCGGTGGATGGCGAGCTTCTGGCGTCAACCGTGCTTGCCGCCTTTCAACACGGCTTCGTCGACTACGCGCGCACCGCGCTGACTTCATGAAGGTGCCTAGCTGAAACCAAAGCCGTAGGACATGCCACGCGCCAGGACGACGCAATACCGCGATTGGCCGGCTGACCGTGCTATATCGGCGTGATGGCAAAAGGCTGGACGTTCCAATCGCTGATCGATTCAAAGATGACCGTGATGGCGCACTGCCATCATTCGCGCTGCAATCATAATCAGGTGCTGGACCTAGTGAAGCTGCGCGATCGGTTCGGACCTGATGCGCCAGCGATGGCGGATGATCTCATTCCGAAGCTGAAATGCGCCAAGTGCGGCAGCAAGAAAGTCGGGCTGATCTATACGCCGGACACGCGGCCGAACGCTTATGGCAAGGCCAAAGGTGGTTGATGGCGCTACATCTTGGTCTTCAGGCTGGGCGCGGTTGGCTTCATGTTGTCGCGCATCATGTCCACGAAGGCGCACGCGCCCTTGGAGAACTGGGGATCCACACCCACGCCGAGGCCTATATCTTCTTTTGTCATCGTGAACACCGCATCGAGAATTTGGTCATTCAAGACGCCACGATGGGTTAAAATGAGAAAAAGCGATCGGATTAGAGCAGTGTGAGCAATCAATATTTCTGGCGTTGTGTACTCGTGAGATGTTGAGATCATTTTGCCGCCCCAGTTGTTTTGAAGGCAGCATCGCGCCGGCCGCAGATAAACGCAAGCGGGCTCCCCCGAAGACTTTCACCGGTTGACGGTGAGCCAGCGCACTCCAGAGCCCATTAGCGCGCCGAGGATGGCCCACCACAGGCCGTTCATGCGTATCGGATAGTGAAGCCAGTAGCTGAACGATACCGCGCCTCCCGCGCCCTGGCCCACGGCATAGACGGCATAGCCCACGATCCCGCCGAGGACCGCGCCGATCAAGGCGCTTATGATGTAGCCTGTTTTCGGTCTCATGTTTTCCTCAGCCGCACCCCGGCACCGCCGCCATTTTCGGGGATGAACTCGACGCCGGCCGATTCCAGGGCGGCGCGGATGTCAGCAGACCCGCGCATATGGCGCCAGTCTGTCGAGAAGCGGCTCAACGACCTCCTTGACCGCGCGATGAGCCTCATAACGGCGCTGGATCTCATGGAGGCCGATTGGCGGGCTTTTGCTTGCAACCGGAGGAACGAGTCGGCCAGCGTCGGCGTTATTTGCCATCGAAACGATGGAGGTAACCGTGAGGAAGCTGATATTCGCATCCGTGCTCGCGTTTGCCACAACTGCCGCCGTCACTTCACCGACACAGGCGCAATTTCTTTTCTCGCCCTTCGGAGGCTACTACGGCGGTTTTGGTGGCTTCGGGCTCCCCTTGTATCGCCCTTACTACTACGACGATCCTTACTATGCCGTGCCATATCGCCCGTACTACCGATACCATCACCGGCACTATTATCGGTATTACCACCGGCACTACCACCACAGACATCACCACCATAGGCACCACTACCGCTACTGAAATACGCGACCGTTGCGCATTTGGCCCGCTGCCTCACGGTGGCGGGCTTTTTTCGCTGACAGGAACCTTACGCGGCGGCCAGCCGTTGAGCATGACAATCAAGGGAGGTTGAAAATGGCCGCCGACCAAAACGAAGCCGCGACACCGAGAACGACGCAGCGCGAAGCTCAGGAAGCCTTGGAGAAGCAGGTCGCTCAGCTGAAGCGGGAAATCAACAAGATCAATCGGACGCTGGCAGCGCGCGCCGAAGAGGCCATCGAGGAAGCCACAGGCTGGTATGACAGCGCTGCCGATCGCGCTGGCCGTACAGCCCAGGCGCTCCGGACTGGGGCTCAATCTGTTTCCGGTGCCCTCCAAGACAATCCGGGTACGGTGTCGACCGCCTTCATTCTCGGCGCCGCATTAGGTCTGCTGATGGGCCTCATCCTCAACACTACTGGGCCTAGTCAGGATCGCTGGTTCTATAAGTGATCAACAGGCTGCGCTGGATATGCCAAACAAAGTCCAAGATCCGGCAAACCAAACGGCGATAAGAATTCCAATCGCAGGGCGCGACGAGCCCGTTGCCTCACGGTGGCGGGCCTACGACCATTTGAACGGGAAGAGAGGGATTTCAATCGTTTCTTCACGCGAAACCGTGTCGCGGGCGCCGATGCGGTAATTGAAAGCTAGGTAGGCCATATGAGGCTCGCGATCCCCAACGATCACCGGTATTCTCCCATCAAACGCGGCATGGAATTGAAACGACTCAATCTGTCGGGAGGAACCCGGATGAATGACAAACTCGGAATTTCCGTAAACTGTCACTTTGTCCCCCTCGTTGATCCGCGTCACCGATGGCAGTCGGTCATCGCTCCAGCCGACTTGAATTCCCTTCAAATCGCCGATCGTGATGGACGGGAAAAAGGCCGTAACTGAGGAAACATTATCAAGCCACAGCCGGATCTTGTAGTGCCTGTTCGACCCCGATGTCATGAATTTGTGCACATCTATCCTAAGTTTGAGCTCAGGAACGACTACTCGGCGAAAGGCGTCCTCGATATCGAAGTGTTCCATGGCATAGCTGGCACTGCCCGATCGTCGAAAATATCGCCCGCTCATCTGGCACATATGTGGCCGGCGCTCAGACCTAGGTATCTCGATTGCTAGGTATCCTCGCGATTTGTCTGCATGCGCGGGGAATCCATCCACCCGAATACGATCGTTCTTGGGTTGAAGTAGATCGCCGACGGCGGAGTTCACGGCACTGAGGGCGGCTTTCCAGTTAGGAAGTGGCTCAAGGGCGCTCGCGCAATCGACTCCGTCGCTGTTCTTGCGACAGTCGAGACCAATCACCAAAACGCCACCAGCTGAGTTGCTGAACGCCGACAGTGCTTTGGCCAAGCTGATTCGGCCTTCCTTGGTGAGTTGGCCTAGCGATGTAAAGGCCGCGCCTGGCTTGCCAATGGCTGGCGCTTTGAAATCTAGCCTCAGCCCTTCTTGCGTTTCGAGGAGGATAGCCTCTTGGAGGAATGCCTCCTTGCCTGAAATGATATCGTCGAATTCCATCCCGTTCTCCATGGGGCCGCGATTTGCCTGGCCAGCCATTCAGTCTTCGCGACAAGGAATCGGGTTAAGCAATAAGTCCGCCGTACATATGCCGTACATAACCGAAAATTCTTCGGTTTGATCGCTTCGCTAACTATTTGAAAAGATTGGCTCCCCGGGCCGGATTCGAACCAGCGACCAACCGGTTAACAGCCGGTTGCTCTACCACTGAGCTACCGGGGAACGGGCTCTTATGCGAGTTGCGCAGCGTATAGCTGCCCTTTTCGGCTTTGCAAAGAAGCAATTCGATTTTTTTCGAGGCTTTTTCGCACAGGCGTTTCTCGCAATCGTCGAGGGATGCCCTCATATTAGCCGTCTTGGCAGGGGTATGGAACCGAAAGCGCGGCCGCGGCTTTGGTTCAAGGGTGCTCCAGGACGATCAGACCGGGTCAATTTTTCGAGACGATGACAGCACAAGACAACCAGATGCCGGCACGCAAAATCTCAGTTTTCGGGCGTGAGTTCAAAATGCCGCGCTCGCGCGCGCTCAGAATCACCATCGGTCTCCTGCTGACCATTGGCGGCATCCTCGGGTTCCTGCCGATCCTCGGCTTCTGGATGGTTCCGCTCGGATTGCTGGTGCTTTCTTATGAATTCGCCATGGTGCGCCGCCACCGGCGCCGCTTTGTCGTCTGGTGGGAACGGCGACGCCGGCCGGATTGACGGCCGATAGCGCAGGCACGCCTCAGCGGGCGGCGTGCTCTTCCAGTGCCTCGCGGATCTGCTTGAGAATAGCCGCGGCTGAGGCAAGCCTTGCCCTGTCGTGCGGCGACAGGTTGCCCGTGCCTTCGATGGACAGGCGGTCGATGGTTAGCGCAAAAGCTCTCCGCACCACGGCAGGGATAGGCTGGGCGGCGCGTTCTTGTCGTTTTCCACCATTGCCTGGCGCATTCGCCTCTTGCCGTGATCAACACACGGACCGTCGAAGGGTTTCTTCCCGCCGTGGGTCATGCTTAAGAATCCGCTAGTGTGGCGGCGAGGCTTGGGCCTGACGATTTGACAGGGGCTGCCCGGATTGGCGCGGAGGAAACCGTTCGGAATGCACGGTGGCCGCTTGACGGCATTTTCGCCGCAACCTATTGGAACCGGGTGGAACGCCGGGAGCAACGAGGCCTCGTGGCGGAGTGGTTACGCAGAGGACTGCAAATCCTTGCACCCCGGTTCGATTCCGGGCGAGGCCTCCAATGCCCGGGCCCCCGCGCAGCAGCGCAGGGGCCTGAAGTTCCTGACATAATGAACCGCGGTTCTGGCGCGGCAAGCGGATTGGTTGGGACATGAGCGCTGATTTCTCCGAGCTTCGCGTCAAGATGGTCGATGGCCAGGTTCGCACCACCGATGTGACCAGCGCGCCGCTGCTCGACGCCATGCTTGCCGTGCCAAGAGAGGTCTTTGTCGGCGCCGCTCAGCGCGATCTCGCCTATATCGACGAGGACATCCGCATTGCGGCCGGCGCCGACGGCGCGCGCTACCTGATGGAAGCCTCGCCGCTGGCCAAGCTCATCCAGCTGGCCGAGATCAATCCGACCGACTCGGCGCTCGATGTCGGCTGCGGCACGGGCTACGCTTCGGCCATCCTGTCGCGGCTGGCCAGGTCCGTGGTGGCGCTCGAAAGCGATTCGGCGCTGGTGGAAACCGCCAGATCGACGCTTTCATCGCTTGGCTGCGGCAATGTGACCGTTGTGGAGGGGGAGTTGCCGCAGGGGTATCCAGCCCAGGCGCCCTATGACGTCATCTTCGTCGGCGGCAGCGTCGCGGAAGTCCCAGTGCCGCTGCTCGACCAGCTTGCCGAAGGCGGCCGGCTTGTCGCCGTCGAAGGGCAGGGCAATTCCGGCGTGGCGCGACTTTTTTTTAAAGCCGGGGGGGTTGTAACCGGAAGACGCGCGTTTAATGCGGCAATTAAGCCACTACCGGGGTTTGAACGTATTCATGCCTTCGAGTTCTGAATGATTTGGCCTTGCAGCAGAGGCTTTGTCATGGTCGCTTGCATTTGAACAATCGTTGCTGATCCGCAAACTGGGGGCACTTTGGGGCTGAGCAGCAGGGAACATCGAACACGCGGCGGCGGCTGATCAGGATGAGAAGCCGGTGCGGCGCAGTTCCCATGGAAAAACGAATGAGGGTTTAACCGTGCCGTCTGTACGCAAGTCACTTTTCACCGCCGTCCTCGTTTCGGCGACCATGCTGTCTCCACTGGCCGCTTCGGCCGAAACCATCTCCGGCGCGCTTGCAAAGGCCTATCAGTACAATTCTTCGCTGAATTCGGCCCGCGCCGGCGTCCGTGTTACCGATGAGAGCGTCGCCATCGCCAAGTCGGGCTGGCGTCCGACCATCAACGGCTCGGCGGAAATCGACTACTCCAGCAGCCATCTCAACGGTACGGATCGGAGTGTACGGCTAACCACAGGCAATTTTGGCGTCCAGATCAATCAGACGCTGTTCGACGGCTTTCAGACCAGGAACAATGTCGCTGCCGCCGAATCACGGGTTCGCGCTTCGGTCGAAAGCCTGCGCAACACCGAAGAGAACACCCTGTTCAGCGCGGCGCAGGCGTATATGAACGTGATTCGCGACCGGCAGGTCGCAGTGCTGACCGAACAGAACCTGCAATTCCTGACCGAAACGGCGCGCGCGGCGCGGTCGCGCTTCGAGGTTGGCGAAGGAACGCGTACCGACGTCGCCCAGGCCGACGCTTCGCGGGCCGCCGCCGTGGCTTCGCTGAGCGCCGCCCGGGCGCAGGCACTGGCGAGTGCCGCTAGCTATCGCCAGATCGTCGGCGACGAGCCGGGCAAGCTCAAAGGCGCTTCGCCGGTGGCAAAGCTGTTGCCGTCGAGCCTAGCCGCCGCCGTCGGGGTAGCCTCGAACGAACACCCGGCCATCCTTGCCACCCAGCATCTGGTTGACGCAGCCGCGTTTTCGGTTAAGTCGGCCGAAGGCGCGCTGCTGCCGCAGCTTTCGGCTTCCGCCGGCGTTTCGAGCGCCTATCGCAACACTGTGCCGGGTGCCTTCGCGACGCAGGACGGAACGACCAATTCGGCGAGTGTCGGGGCAACGCTGACCATCCCGATCTATTCTGGTGGCCGCACCTCGGCCATCGTGCGCCAGGACAAGGAATCGCTCAGCCAGGCTCGCATCGAGGTCGACGTCAGCCGCGACCAGGTGCGACAGGCCGTCACCGCCGCCTGGACCGAGTACACCGCCGCGCAGCAGCAGCTGACGGCCAATAGGCAAGTCATCGAGGCCGCGAAGCTGGCGTTGAATGGCGTCATCGAAGAACGCAATGTCGGCCAGCGCACCACGCTCGATGTCCTCAACGCACAGGCGACGGTCATCACCGCAGAGATCAACCAGGCGAGTTATGAGCATGACGTGGTGGTGGCGAGCTACGCCATCCTGCAGGCGACCGGCCGCCTGTCCGTCGACCGCCTTGGCCTGCAGGTGACGAAATACAAGCCTGAAGAGCACTACAATGCAGTCAAGGACAAATGGATCGGCCTGCGCACGCCGGACGGGCGCTGAGGGGCGTTCGGTCCGGACTTTGCCGTCTCGCCGTTTGAGCTGGATTTCTTGCTTCGCTGCTCTTGGCTTTCAAGATCGCGCTAATCTGTTGAAATCCCACAAGTCCCCAGATTGGGGATTCTCGTGCGGCGATCCGTCGGGTACGCTGTCGCCATGATTCGATCCGGCTTTGCCGGAGCGGAAATCCACAGGGTCACAAAAGGCGGCGGATGTGACGATGGCAACGGCAAGCAGCGCACAGCGCGAACCTTCCATGGAAGAGATACTGGCTTCCATCAGGCGAATAATCGAGGACAGCGACGGCGGCCGCAAGCAGCCGGGCGACGCCGATGAGTTGCGCCAGGATCTGGAGCCGGCGTCGAGCGCCGATGCTGCCCCCGACGTCGAGGCATTCCGTGCCGACCTCCATGCCGCTCCCGAGATCAGGAAGCCGGTGACGCTGGCGGAAGTCCAGGCGCAGCTGCCGGCGGCCGAGCCGGTGAGTGCGCGTATGGAAACGCCGGTGCGCGCCGATCCAGCCCCGACCAAACCATCGATGACACTTGCCGAGGTCAGCGCCCGGGTTGCCGCCGAGCCGGCCGCGGTCGACGCGCCGGCACCGCGTCCCGTCACTGCCCCCGACGCTCCCGTTGCCGATTGGCGGCGCGAGATCGCCGCGGTTGGTGAGCAGGCCAAAATGGTGTCGGACAAGGCCGAGGCACGCAAGCCGGTTACCCAGCCGCCGGTTGACGATTCAAGGCACGAACCGAGCGCGAAAGCAGCCTCCGAGCCGCCTCGTCCGGACGCGGTACGGCCGGTGCCAGTTAGCGACGCGCCGCGTCCGGCGATCGTTTCCGAGCATACGGGCCGGCAGGTTGCCGCCGCCTTTGGCGAGCTTTCCGATGCGTTCGCCAGCCGCGGCAAGAAGACATTCGACGAGATGGCCGAAGAGATGCTGCGCCCGATGCTGCAGGATTGGCTCGACAACAATCTGCCGACGCTGGTCGAAAGGCTGGTGCGCGAGGAGATCGAGCGCGTGGCGCGCGGCGCGCAATAGTATCCGTATCGATTGCCAAAAAGAGACGGCGCCTCCGTGGCGCGGTCTCTTTTTGGGCGAAGGTCAGTTTGTATTCGTGGCGAGGCAGACAGGTTTTCGCCGGAATCCCTGACGACAATGGGCCGTGTACGACATCTTCTACGTTCGCCGCTCGGACTACGGCAATGACTGTCCGGCATGCGGAAAGCCTTATTGGGCGCCAAGGGCGAAGTTCTGCGCCAAATGGGGGCATGGCTTCCGTTGAAATGAACAAGGCCACGCCTATCTGCGTGTGATGGCCCGCGACAGCCCTTGCGGTTGACTTGGCCAAAACCTTCCGATTTACACCGGACCAGCAAACTCCCGACAGCGCGGACCATTTTCCCATGCTTGAAAAGACCTACGACGCCAAAACCGTCGAGCCGAAGATCGCCAAAGTCTGGGAAGAGGCCGATGCGTTTCGCGCCGGTGCCGGGGCCGAGGAGGGGGCCGAGGCCTTCACCATCGTCATCCCGCCGCCGAACGTGACCGGCTCGCTGCATATGGGGCACGCGCTCAACAACACTCTGCAGGACATATTGGTGCGCTTCGAGCGGATGCGCGGCAAGAACGTGCTGTGGCAGCCGGGCATGGACCATGCCGGCATCGCCACGCAGATGGTGGTCGAGCGGCAGTTGATGGAAAAGCAGATCCATCGCCGCGACCTGACGCGCGAACAGTTCATCGAGAAAGTGTGGGAGTGGAAGGGCGAATCCGGCGGCGCGATCTTCAACCAGCTGAAGCGGCTCGGCGCTTCCGCCGACTGGTCACGCGAACGCTTCACCATGGACGAAGGCCTGTCCAAGGCGGTGCTCGAAGTGTTCGTCACGCTTTACAAGGAAGGGCTGATCTACAAGGACAAGCGCCTTGTGAACTGGGACCCCAAGCTGCTGACCGCGATCTCCGATCTCGAGGTCGAGCAGCAGGAGGTCAACGGCAATCTCTGGCACTTCCGCTATCCGATCGAGGGCCAGGTCTTCGACCCGGAAAACCTGAAAACCTTCATCACCGTGGCAACGACGCGCCCCGAGACGATGCTGGGCGACACGGCCGTTGCCGTGCATCCCGACGACGAGCGTTTCCGGCACCTGGTCGGCGGGAACATCGTTCTGCCGATCGTCGGCCGCAAAATTCCCGTGGTGGCGGATGAGTATTCCGATCCTGAGAAGGGCTCCGGCGCGGTCAAGATCACGCCGGCGCACGACTTCAACGACTTCGAGGTCGGCAAGCGCCACAAGCTGCCGGCGATCAACATCCTGACCACGGCGGCGGCGGTAAGCCTCAAGGACAATGAGGATTTTCTTGCCGGTCTCGAGGTGACGCCGGAGCGCCAGACGGTCTGGGACGAGCTCGACGGCCTCGACCGCTTCGTCGCGCGCAAGAAGATCGTCGAGCTGATGGAAGAAGGCGGCTTCCTCGAAAAGGTCGAGCCGCATCGCCACGCCGTGCCGCATGGCGACCGCGGCGGCGTGCCGATCGAGCCGTTCCTGACCGAGCAGTGGTATGCCAACGCGGCGGAGCTGGCCAAACCGGCGATCGCCTCGGTGCGCGAGGGCCGCACCAACTTCGTGCCGAAGAACTGGGAGAAGACCTATTTCGACTGGATGGAGAACATCCAGCCCTGGTGCATCTCGCGCCAGCTCTGGTGGGGTCACCAGATCCCGGCCTGGTACGGGCCGGACGGGCGTGTCTTCGTCGAGAAGACCGAGGAAGAGGCGCTGGGCGCGGCGATCGAGTATTATCTGGCGCTGGAAGGGCCGTGGAAGGCCTGGGTCGAGGACAAGCTCGAGAATTTCCAGCCGGGCGAGATCCTGACCCGCGACGAGGACGTGCTCGACACCTGGTTCTCGTCGGCGCTGTGGCCGTTCTCGACGCTCGGCTGGCCGGACGAGACGCCCGAGCTGAAGACCTATTACCAGACCGACGTGCTGGTGACCGGCTTCGACATCATCTTCTTCTGGGTCGCCCGCATGATGATGATGGGCCTGCACTTCATGGACGAGGAGCCGTTCCACACGGTCTATGTCCATGCGCTGGTGCGCGACAAGAACGGGCAGAAGATGTCGAAGTCGAAAGGCAACGTCATCGACCCGCTCGATCTCATCGACGAATACGGCGCCGATGCGCTGCGTTTCACCCTGACGGTGATGGCAGCGCAAGGCCGCGACGTGAAGCTCGACCCGGCGCGCATCGCCGGCTATCGAAATTTCGGCACCAAGCTTTGGAACGCGACGCGTTTTGCCGAGATGAACGAGGTCGCGCGCAACGACGATTTCTGGCTGAACGACGCCAAGCTGGCGGTCAACCGCTGGATCCTGACCGAACTGACGCGGGCGGCGCGAGACATTACGGACGGCATCACCTCATACCGCTTCAACGAAGCGGCCGGTGCTGCCTACCGCTTCGTCTGGAACCTGTTCTGCGACTGGTATCTGGAACTGCTGAAGCCGGTGTTCATGGGCACCGACGAGGCGGCCAAGGCCGAAAGCCGCGCCTGCGTCGCCTTCGTGCTGGATGAAATCTACAAGCTGCTGCATCCGATGATGCCGTTCATGACCGAGGAACTGTGGGCGCAGACCGCGGGCGAAGGCAAGGAACGGCCTTCGCTGCTGTGCCATGCCGCATGGCCATCGCCGGACTTCGAGGACGCGGATGCCGCCGCCGACATCAACTGGCTGGTCGATCTCGTCTCCGGCATCCGCTCCGTGCGCTCGGAGATGAACGTGCCGCCGGCAGCCATTGCACCGCTGGTCGTGGTCGGCGCCAACGATGCGACGCGCGAGCGGCTGGTTCGCGAGGACTCGGCGATCAAGCGGCTGGCGCGGGTTGGCGACATCTCGCTCGCCGATGTCGCGCCAAAGGGTTCGGCGCAGATCGTGCTCAACGAGGCGACGATCTGCCTGCCGCTCGGCAGCCTGATCGATCTCGCCGCCGAGGCGGCACGACTGCGGAAGGAACTGGCCAAGGTTACCGAGGAAATCGCGCGCCTGCACAAGAAGCTCTCGAACGAAAGATTCGTCGCGAGCGCACCAGCCGAGATCGTCGACGCCGAGCGTGAAAAGCTCGCCGAATACCGCGACGCCCAGGAGAAGCTTTCAGTCGCGTTGACCAGGGTTCGCGACGCCGGTTGAGGGTAGAGTCGCGAGGTTTAGTGCCCTCTAAAATGACAGTTTTTTGCCTCGAAAACAGGCATTCCGTTGCGTTAATGTTGACGTAAACGGAAGTTTTGGCCCCATTGTTGCCATAATGTAACAGCGGGGCCAGATACCCTGCAAAATGCCCTCTTCTTGGGCCGTTTTGGAGACGTTTCGCCGATTTTGTTTGTTCGTTTGCACTCAAATGCCGGGTTTTCGGTCTTGCGGGAGCGTCGGAACTTTGCCGAAAACGCACTCTGATCAACTGTACGTGTACGCTTCTTGAATTCGTTGTTGCACCGTTAACCTGAATTGGTTCTAGCTTGATGCACTCGAATTCGGGGAGGACATTCATGACTATTCTGCGACTGAAAGCACTGCTGGGGGCGGGGTGCTTTTCGCTGGCTTTGATCGGGACAGCGATGAATTCGGCGCACGCTGGCGGCCTGGAGCGCGGCGGTTACGACATCGATCTTTTGTTTGACCCCGCGCCGTTCGCTACGGAAGCGGAAGCGACCTACGTGATGCCGGATCGCAAGCTCAAGAATGCACGCGGTCCTGGGGAGACCGACCTCGGTTTCGGGACCACGGCCGATGGGGCCGAGAACTATTGGGTCCCGCGCATCGGCGCGAAGGCCCAAATCGTCCAGGGCGTGGACTGTATGGTTGATTACTCGCAGCCTTGGGGCGTTCATGTTGCGCACGGCATCTGGAACGGTGCGTTTTCCAACATGGAAACCGACATCAAAAGCGATAACTACGCTGCGACTTGTTCTTACAAAATGGATGCGGGCAAGGGTCAGCTCCGCTTTATCGGCGGTGTTTTCTACCAGAAGGTCTACGGCTTCAAGGAAAGCTTGGTGTCACCGCTGGTGCCCGACTTCGGCGGCACCGGTCGCGTCGATCTGACGAGCAACGGCTGGGGCTGGCGCGCCGGCCTTGCCTACGAAATCCCCGACATCGCGTTGCGCGCGAGCCTCGTCTACAATTCGAAAGTTAAGCTCGACAACATCTCGGGCACGCTCGATCTGACCAATGTCGGCAGCGTTGTTCTTCCGATCTACGGCTCAACGCAGTACATGCCGGATGTGGTGGAATTGAAAATGCAGTCGGGCATCGCGCCCGGCTGGCTCGCCTTCGGTTCGATCAAGTGGGTTAACTGGAGCGTGCTGCAGAGTGTGCCGATCTGTCCTGTGGGTGTCCCAACCGCGCTATGCTTTACGAACTCGCCGGGCGAAGTAACGTCGCTCGACCTGATGTATCGTGATGGCTGGACGGTCACGGGCGGCATCGGCCATAAGTTCAACGACGAGTGGAGTGCGGCCGGCCAGCTCTCCTGGGATCGCGGCACGTCGCACGGCTACGGCTCGCAGACGGACACCTGGACGCTGGGCGGCGGCGTCGCTTACACCCCTAAGCCGAATATCGAGGTTCGCTTGGCCGGCGCGGTCGGCGTGCTGACAAGCGGTCATTCCGGTATATTGATTGGCGAGAATGGCAAAGTTGTTGGAGGGGACGCCAGCTACGACTTCGGCAACGATCTGGTCACGGCGATTTCAGGCGGTCTCAAGATCAAGTTCTAAGCCTCTGTAAAGGCGAATAAAAAGGCCGGGCATTGCTCGGCCTTTTCCGTTGAGCGGGTTTGGCCGACGCCTGGGCACCCAAGCCACATTGCATATTAGCCGCACCGCTTTCGCCTCATACGATTGTGACGTTTCGGCAACACTTTCTGAACAACCCCTGCGCTCGAAGTCAGCCAGAGGAAATTGCCCATTTCCCGCCATAAACCCGGCGCACCTCGATCTTGTCTCGGGACACGCGCCAAAAGGCTCGGCGATGGGGCAGGCCGCACCGCCCCGCTGCAAGGAAGATGTGGGGCAAGGAAGAGTATGGACGCCAAAGTCATTTCCAAGGCTAAGCTCCCCAGCCGCTATGTGACCGTCGGTCCGGCGCGGGCGCCGCACCGTTCCTATCTCTATGCGATGGGCTTGTCGGCGGCCGAGATCGCGCAGCCGCTGGTCGGCGTCGCATCCTGCTGGAACGAGGCGGCGCCCTGCAACATATCGCTGATGCGCCAGGCGCAGGTGGTCAAGAAGGGCGTCGCGGCCGCCAGCGGCACGCCGCGCGAATTCTGCACCATCACCGTCACCGACGGCATCGCCATGGGCCACCAGGGCATGAAGTCGTCGCTGGTGTCGCGCGAGGTCATCGCCGATTCAGTCGAACTCACCATGCGCGGCCATTGCTATGACGCGCTGGTCGGGTTGGCCGGCTGCGACAAGTCGCTGCCCGGCATGATGATGGCCATGGTGCGTCTCAACGTGCCGTCGATCTTCATCTATGGCGGTTCGATCCTGCCCGGCAGCTATCGCGGTCGCCAGATCACCGTGCAGGATGTGTTCGAGGCCGTCGGCCAGCACTCCGTCGGCACGATCGATGATGCCGAACTTCTCGAAATCGAGCAGGCGGCCTGTCCGTCGGCCGGCTCCTGCGGCGCCCAGTTCACCGCCAACACAATGGCCACCGTCGCCGAGGCCATCGGTCTGGCGCTGCCCTATTCCTGTGGCGCGCCGGCGCCCTACGAGATGCGCGACCGTTTCAATTTCGCCTCGGGCGAAAAGATCATGGAGCTGATCGCAAAAAACATCCGGCCGCGCGACATCGTCACGCTGAAGGCGCTGGAGAACGCGGCGACCGTGGTCTCGGCCACCGGCGGCTCGACCAACGCGGCGCTCCATCTGCCGGCGATCGCGCATGAGGCCGGCATCAAGTTCGACCTGTTCGACGTGGCGAAGATCTTCGAGAAGACGCCTTACATCGCCGACCTCAAGCCGGGCGGCAAATATGTCGCCAAGGACATGTTCGAGGCAGGCGGCATCCCGCTGCTGATGAAGACACTGCTCGATCACGGTTATCTGCATGGCGACTGCCTTACGGTGACTGGCCGCACTTTGGCCGAAAATATGGAGCACGTTGTCTGGAATGAGCATCAGGATGTGGTCCGCCCGGCCAACAAACCTATTACCCAAACCGGCGGTGTCGTGGGCTTGAAGGGAAACCTTGCCCCCGAAGGCGCGATCGTGAAGGTCGCCGGCATGGCGGAGTTGAAGTTCTCCGGCCCGGCGCGCTGCTTCGATTCGGAAGAGGAATGTTTCGAGGCGGTGACGCATCGCAACTACAGGGAAGGCGAGGTTCTCGTCATTCGTTACGAAGGGCCGCGCGGCGGCCCCGGCATGCGCGAGATGCTGTCGACGACGGCAGCGCTCTACGGCCAGGGCATGGGCGGCAAGGTGGCGCTGATCACCGACGGGCGCTTCTCGGGCGCGACGCGCGGTTTCTGCATCGGCCATGTCGGGCCGGAGGCAGCGGTGGGTGGTCCGATCGGGCTGCTCCGGGATGGCGATTTGATCTCGATCGACGCGGTGAACGGCACGATCGAGGTGGCGTTGTCCGATAGCGAACTGGCGGCGAGGGCAAAGACCTGGAAGGCGCGCACGACCGACTATCAGTCGGGCGCGATATGGAAATATGCACAGACGGTGGGGCCGGCGCGCGATGGCGCGGTGACCCATCCGGGCGGTGCGAAAGAAACACACTGCTATGCGGACATCTGAGTTGTTGAGGTCGTCTGTCTTTTCGGCACTGGTCGCGGCCGCCACTTTTGGCGCGACCTTTGGCGCCGTGGGCCAGGCCATGGCCTTCGACGACAAGGTGTTCGACGACAAGACCGGCGTGAAGCCGCAGTCCAGCCCTTGGGCCGTGTTCCAGTTCGGCTTCTCCGCCTACAAGAACGGCCACAAGGAACAGGCCGCCGAGGCCTACAAATACGCCGCCGAAAACGGCCAGATCGGCGCCACCTGGAAGCTTGCCCGCATGTATGCCGAAGGTGACGGCGTGGCGCGCGACGACTATGAGGCGTTCAAGTTCTTCTCGGAGATCGTCGACCAGGATGTCGAGCCCGGCTCGCCCGAGGAAAGCTATGTCTCCGACGCGCTGGTGGCGCTTGGCGATTATCTGCGCAAGGGCATTCCCGGCAGCCCGGTGACCGAGAACGAGGTGGCGGCCCAGGAATATTACATGCGCGCCGCCGCCAATTACCGCAACCCGAACGCGCAGTTCGAGATGGGGCAGATGTTCCTGAAGGGCGAGGGCGGGGTGAAGGCCAGCGTCAAGCAGGCCGGGCGCTGGTTCCAGCTTGCCGCCGAGAAGGGCCATGCCGGTGCCCAGGCGACGCTGGGCCACCTGTTGTTCCAGAGCGGCAAGATCGTCCGCGGCCTGGCGATGATGACGGCGGCGCTCGAACGCGCTTCGCCGGCCGACCAGCCCTGGATACGCGGCATGCAGGAAGAGGCATTTGCCACCGCGGGCGAAGCCGACCGCCGCACCGCGATCTCGCTGGCCGATGACATCATCACCAAGGGCGGCAACGCGGACCAGTAGTCTCGCGCCAGCCTCACCAACAAAATCTTGATCAGTTCTCTGTCGGTTCCGTCGGCACCATGCTGGGCGCCGGCGTCGAGATCGGCGTGGGGTGCAGGTGCGGCGCCATCGTGTTTGCGGGGCAGCTGTCGCCGACCTTTGTCCACGAGGTGTTGTTGAGTACCATGTCGCAGCGGGCAAGATGGCTCTGGTCGCCAACCGTCAGGCAGGCGACCTGGCCGAGCTGATAGGATTTTCCATTGGCCAGGCATTCCTGATCGGCAAGTGCCGAGGCAGGAGCAGCCATGGCAAATGCCAGGCCGATCGGACAAAGATGAAATCGTATGGTCATGGAACCCCAGCCGCCATGCTGCCCCGCAATGAACTGCTCGAAATGTGGCGATATGAGGGTTTAGCCGTTGTCAGCTGGCCGCAGCGCAAGGTCGATCGCCACCGGTACGTGATCCGACGGCTTTTCCCAGGCGCGGACATGCTTTTCGATCGAGGCCGATGAGAACCGGTTGGCGGCTTCCGGCGACAGCAGCAGATGGTCGATGCGGATGCCGTTGTTCTTCTGCCAGGCGCCTGCCTGATAGTCCCAGAACGTATAGGTGTCGGGCGCGTCGGTGACCGCGCGCACCGCCTCGGTGAAGCCAAGGTTGAGCAGCCGGCGGAAGGCCTGCCGCGTCTGCGGCTGGAACAGCGCATCGCCCAGCCAGTTCTCCGGAAACCGCGCGTCGATCGGCTCGGGGATGACGTTGTAGTCGCCGGCCAGCACCAGCGCCTCTTCGAGCTTCAGGCGCTCTTCAGCCCAGCGCTCCAGCCGCGCCATCCAGGACAGTTTGTAAGGGAACTTCTTCTCGTCATCGATCGGGTTGCCGTTCGGCAGATAGAGCGAGGCGACGCGCAAGGCGCCCTTGTCGGTCGAGAAAACGCCTTCGATGAAACGCGCCTGTTCGTCGGCATCGTCGCCAGGCAGGCCTCTGACAACTTCGTCGAAGCGCAATTTCGACAGGATGGCGACACCATTGAAACCCTTCTGGCCATGGGTTTCGACATTGTAGCCGAGCGCCTCGATCTCGGCGCGCGGGAACTGCTCATCGACCGTCTTGATCTCCTGCAGGCAGGCGATATCGGGCGCGCTTTCGGTCAGCCAATGGGTCAGGTTGCCGATGCGGGCGCGCACGCCGTTGATGTTCCAGGTGACGATTTTCATGACGGTCCCGATGCTGCTCAGTTGGGCTCTTGCGGCGGATGGCGTTCGACGAGCCCGATCGTATTGCCAGCCGGGTCCTTTAGGAAGGCCATCCATTCGGTTTCCCCCGCCGGGCCGAACTGGCCCTCGCTGTCACGATGGACAAGCGTCGGCGTCGCGGTGAAGGGGACGCCGGCCGCCGCCGCCGAGGCGTGGAAATCGTCGAGGCCCGATATGTCGAGATAAACGGTTCCGGCCGGGATGCCGTCGGTGAACAACAGCCTGATATCGCCAGCCATGATGAATGCGATGCCCGGCGGATCGAAGCGCGCATGCAGGCTCATGCCCAGCACGTCGCGCCAAAAGGCCAGAGTTGCATCGAGGTCGCGGCCGGCCGACAGCGCGATCTGACGGACCGCGCCGATGGCGGGCATTCTATATGGAAAAGCTCGTGCCGCAGCCGCAGGAGGCGACGGCATTCGGGTTCCTGATCTGGAACGACTGGCCCATCAAATCGTCGACGAAATCAATCACCGAGCCGCCCATATAGACCAGCGACAGGTCGTCGATCAGCACGGTGGCGCCATCCTTCTCGATGGCGACGTCATCGTCGTTGCGCGTATCGACCAGATCGAACTTGTAAGAAAAGCCCGAGCAACCGCCGCCTTCGACCGAAACGCGCAACGCCGTCTTGCCGGCCTCGCCCGAGACAATCTTCGCGATCCGCCTGGCGGCGGCCTCGGTCATGTCGACTTTCATGGCAGTCTTGGCATCCGCGCCCATGGGCGTCACCTTGCTTTCGGTTTCACATGATAGGTATGAAGCGAGAGGGGCCAAGTCAACCAGGCCAAATCATCTGGACCAAGTCAACCGCGGCGGCATCAGCCATGACCAATGAGTTGGGCGACATCGGATTCGGCTATCGGCCACGCGCCGCCTATGCCTGCGATCCGGCAAAGTCGCGCGGGCGGCTGTTCGACGAGGTGGAAAGCCCAACCCGTACGCCGTTCCAGCGTGATCGCGACCGCATCATCCATTCGACGGCCTTCCGCCGGCTCAAGCACAAGACGCAGGTCTTCATCGCGCACGAAGGCGACCATTACCGCACCCGGCTGACCCATTCGATCGAAGTGGCGCAGATCGCGCGCGCCCTGGCACGGGCGCTGCGCGGCGACGAGGATCTCGCCGAGGCGGTCGCACTGGTGCATGATTTCGGCCACACGCCGTTCGGCCATACTGGCGAGGACGCGCTGAACGAGAAGATGGCCGCCTGGGGCGGCTTCGACCACAACGCGCAATCGCTGCGCATCGTGACCAGGCTGGAGGCGCGCTACGCCGAATTCGACGGGCTCAACCTGACCTGGGAAACGCTGGAAGGTCTGGTCAAGCACAATGGACCGCTGACGGACGCCAACGGTCAAGATCTGAAAGGGCCGGTGCCGCAGGCGATCCGTGATTATTCGCAGCTGCACGATCTCGAACTGGACCGGTTTGCCGGCATCGAGGCGCAATGCGCGGCGATCGCCGACGACATCGCCTACAACAACCATGACATCGACGACGGGTTGAGAGCAGGGCTGCTGACGCTGGACATGCTGGAGATGGTTTCGCTGCCCGGAACCATTCTGAAAGGCGTGCGCGGACGCTATCCCTCCCTCGACGACGTGCGCACCGGCCATGAACTGATGCGGCGGCAGATCACCGCCATGGTCGAGGATGTCATCGTCTCCACCACTGCCAATCTGGAACGCATCAGGCCGCAGAACTCCGATGCGGTGAGAGCAGCAGGCGAGACGATGGTGACTTTCTCGGCCGAAATGGCCGCCTTCGAGAAAGAACTGAAGGCCTTTCTTTACAAGCATCTCTATCGGCACGCGGAAGTCATGCGGGTGCGCGCGGACGCCGAGCAAATCGTCAAGGATCTGTTCGACGCCTATTTCGCTGATCCGCGCGCCATGCCGGACGGCTGGCGCGAGGGGCTGGATCGGGCCGACGATCGCATCAAGGCGCGCAGCGTCACCGACTTCCTGGCGGGTATGACCGATACCTATGCGCTCAAGGAACACCGGCGTTTGTTTGACCATACGCCTGAATTGAGCTAGGGCGGGCTCGATTTTGCCGGCCAACGAGCCGGATTCCCTGTAAAGCCACCAGAGCCAGTCCCATGAACATCTTCGCCGATTTCACCGCGCGAATCATAAAAGCTGTCGAAGCGCTTGATTTGAAAGACAGTAACGGCGTTTCGCCGGATCTATCGCGCATTGCCGTCGAGCCGCCGCGCGACGCCAGCCATGGCGACCTGGCGACCAATGCGGCGATGGTGCTGGCCAAGCCGACTGGCCAGAATCCGCGCGCGCTGGCCGAAAGACTGGCGCAGGCGCTGCGTGAGGACAAGGATGTCGCCGCCACCGAAGTGGCCGGTCCTGGTTTCGTCAATCTCCGGCTGAAGGACGGCTTCTGGCAGACGCATCTGACCGCACTGCTTGGCGAGGGCCGCAACTATGGGCGCTCGACGGTTGGTGGTGGCCGGAAAACCAATGTCGAATACGTCTCGGCCAATCCGACGGGGCCGATGCATGTCGGCCATTGCAGGGGTGCCGTGGTCGGCGACGCGCTGGCCAACCTGATGGCCTTCGCCGGCTACGACGTGACCAAGGAATATGTCATCAACGATGCCGGCTCGCAGATCGACGTGCTCGGCCGCTCGGTCATGCTGCGCTACCGGGAGGCGCTTGGCGATGACATCGGCGAGATTCCGGCCGGGCTTTACCCCGGCGATTATCTCGTCCCTGTCGGTCAGGCGCTGGCCAAGGAGTTCGGCCGCTCGCTCTTGCAGATGCCGGACGACGAGGCGCTCGCCATCGTCAAGGACCGTACCATCGATGCGATGATGGCCATGATCCGCGAGGATCTGGCGATGCTCAACGTGCATCACGACGTGTTCTTCTCCGAGCGCACACTGCATGCCGACAATGCCAGGAAGATCCGCTCGGCGATCAGCGATCTGACGCTGAAAGGCCATATCTACAAGGGTAAGCTGCCGCCGCCCAAGGGCGAGAAGCCCGAAGATTGGGAGGACCGCGAGCAGACGCTGTTCCGTTCGACCGCGGTCGGCGACGACATGGACCGGGCGCTGGTCAAGTCCGATGGCTCATTCACCTATTTCGCCGCCGACGTCGCCTATCTCAAGGACAAGGTCGATCGGGGCTTCGTCGACCTGATCTATGTGCTCGGCGCCGACCATGGCGGTTATGTCAAGCGGCTGGAAGCGCTGGCGCGGGCCATCGCAGGGGACGAGGTGAAGCTCACCGTGCTGCTTTGCCAATTGGTGAAACTGTTTCGCGACGGCGAGCCGGTGCGCATGTCGAAGCGGTCCGGCGATTTCGTGACGTTGCGCGAAGTGGTGGAGGAGGTCGGCCGCGACGCGATCCGCTTCATGATGCTCTACCGCAAGAACGATGCGCCGTTGGATTTCGATTTCGCCAAGGTGACCGAGCAGTCCAAGGACAACCCGGTGTTCTATGTGCAGTATGCCTCGGCGCGCTGCCATTCGGTGTTCCGGCAGGCGAGCGAGCAATTGGGTGAAGCCAATTTCGACCGCAACAGCCTGGCGTCCGCCGTGGCTTTGCTGACCGACGAGGGCGAGATTGGCCTGATCCGCAAGCTTGCAGAATATCCCCGCCTGATCGAGTCCGCGGCACTTGCGCTCGAGCCGCACCGGCTGGCATTTTACCTCTATGATCTGGCTTCCAGCTTCCATGGACACTGGAACCGTGGCACGGATAATCCGGACTTACGTTTTGTTAAGGTTAACGACCGACAATTGACGCATGCCAGACTAGGGCTGGTGCAGGCTGTTTCGGACGTCTTGACGTCCGGCCTGACGTTGATCGGAGCCGCCGCGCCCACCGAAATGCGTTAGGTTTGACTAAATAACCTGTCACCTTTTGCCCACATTGCGCTGGTAAGGGCCAACCCTACGCGACGTCCATGGCGTCCGAATGAGTGCGAGTTCGGGAACAATAATGGCAGACACAACCCAGCTGAGAGTATCCGACAACAACGACATCACTGACGATGATCCGTTCGCGGAACTGACCAGGATCATGGGGTTCGACCCGCGCCAGCCGGTCAAACCGCAGTCGCCCGCCCAGCCGAAAGCCCCAGCCGCCGATCACGTGGCGGAGGAGGGCGATTTCGATATCGATCTCGAGAAGGAAATGATGGGCGAGTTCGGCGCTGACGACAGCGACGCCGCTCCGGTTGCCGAGGCTCGTGAGCCGACTTTCGAGCATGAGCCTGCATTCGAAACGGCTGATGCAGGCGCGATGGACGAAGGCGAGCTTTTGGTGTCGCTCGACGACGATTTCCATCTGGACATGACTGATGTCGACGACCACGCCGTCGGCGATACGGCCGCCGCCGAAACCGCGCCGTCTTTCGACGCTGATTTCGACAATGCCGTCGCCAGTTCGCTTGAGGATGTCTCGCCCTTCGAGGACGACCAGCCGATGGCGGACGAGCTTGCCGCGTCGCTCGACCAGGACGTCCGGATCGATGAGGAGGCCGAAGAGGCCCCGCACGCTGTTGCCGTTGCCGACGCGCCTGCTGTCGAGACGGCCGCCTCGGATCATGAATTCGACGATGCGGTCGCGATCTCGCTCGAAGACGAGCTGATGCTCGACGACCATTCGGTGGCGGAACAGGCCTACACGGCCGCCGATCCCGCCGAGTATCCCATGCCGGAGCAGGCCGCGCGTGATGGCCAAGCTTCCGACGAGAATTTCGCCGGCCACTTCGACGACTCCATGGCCGATGTCGACATGGATTTTGACGTTCGCGCTGATGAGCCGGTCGTATCCGAGGAGCCGGAAGCGCATGATATGCTCGCCGATAGCGCGGATGCGAAGGGCGAGACTCCCAGTCCTGAAGCTGCGTCGGATGAAGCGGCGTCGGATGATGCTTTCGACCTGAACTTCGACGACAAGTTTGCCGAAACAGTCGAAGAGCCGGTCGCCGAAATCGCCGCCGCTGCGGTCCAGCCGGCGGCACCAGAAGCCAATGTCGCACCCGCGGTGCAAGCCCCGATCGCGGACGAACGAAGCCTGGAAGACGAGTTGAATGCGCTGCTGGGTGCCATGACCGCGCGCACGACGCCCCTGGCCAAAGTGGAGCCAGTCATGGCTCAGCCGGCTGACGCCGCTCAGTCGCACGTCGTCGAGGCCGCGGAGACCACCGAGGAACCGGCCGATCTTGTCGGCGACCTCGACTGGGATCTTGAAGAACCCGCGCCTGATCAGCCCCAGCACCTTGGCACCGCCCAGGCAGCCGATGCGGATGTCGACGATCTTCTGCCTGATAAACTTGAGGATCCGGGCTCGGACGTCGCCGGACATGGCGATGTCGATTTCGACAATGATGCGTTCGACGCGGCTTTGGCCAAAAGCCTGGATCCGCGTGGTGATGCGTCCGCTTCCCGGGACAATTCGGCGGATTCTCTCGATTGGCTGGCGGAGCGTTCCACGCCGCCCGAGCCAGCCCGTTCGTGGAGCCGCGTGACGCCGGTTCCGCAGCAGCCGTCATTTAGCGCTCAGCCTGCGTTTAGCGCTCAGCCGGTCGCTTCGATGGCGTCCGTGGCCGCAGCGTCGGCAGTCGCCGCGGTGACGTCCTACCGTTCGGCCGAGCCGGCCGAGACCGTCGCCCCTGTATCCGCGCCGCCATCGCGCCAGTCCGCTCAATACGAAGACATGCCCGATGTCGAGACGGTCGATGTGCCCGAGCGTGTCGTGGCGCTGGCGGACGATCTCGATATTCCAGAACTGCACTTCGAGGAAGATCAGCCGGCGACGTCTGGCTATGACGATCTCGACGCCGAGTTCTCCAGCCTTCTCTCCGAGATGAACGCGGTGGAGGTCGCTGCCGCTCCCACAAGCAACGCGGCCGGCGCGTCTTACGATGATGACTCCTACGCCGCGGGCTTCAAACCGGGCTATGACAGCGTCAAGCCGGGCTATGACAGGGTCAAGCCGGGCTATGACGGGGTCAAGCCGGGCTATGACGGGGTCAAGCCGGGCTATGAGCCGGAAGCCCGGACCTATGCGGCGCGGCCGATGGAAGTGTCTGCCCGCCCGGCGGCGCCAACGGGTTATGCCGATGCCGCCGACGGCTTCGATCTCGACAGTCTGCCCGGCAACCAGCCGGTTTCACAGGCGGACGATTTCACCGTCGATGAACTCGACTACGATCCTGAACACGATGAGGCGATGGCTGTTCCGGGCCTCGGCGAGCGTGAGGCCGCGAGGCCTTCGCGCGGGCGTGGCCTGTTCATCGCCGCGATTGTCGGTGCGGTGGCGGTCGCAGGCGGCCTCGGTGCCTTTGCGCTGACTTTCGGCGGCAAGGGCGGCAGCGAGGCGCCGGTGATCGTCAAGGCCGACAACGCGCCGATCAAGGTCAAGCCGGAGAATCCGGGTGGGGCCGTGGTGCCGAACCAGGACAACAAGGTCTACGACGCGGTCAGGGGCGCGAAGCCCGCCGAGCCGGTCCAGGAAAAGCTGGTCACCAACACCGAAGAACCGGTGGACGTGCAGGCGAAGGACCCGGCCCGCGCCATCGATCTTTCGCCGGACCAGAACGCAGCCGCCGCGGCCGCTGACGGCAACGCCGCGCCGACCGCCGGCGCCGCTTCGGCCGACAACACAGCACCCGCGCCCAAGTCCGAGGATCGCATCGCACAGGTGCTGCAGGAAGCCGACAAGGGCACCAATGCCGATGTCGTCGCCGTTGCGCCGCGCAAGGTGAGGACCATGGTGGTCAAGTCGGACGGTTCGCTGGTGCCGCGTGAGGATCCGGCGCCCGCCGCCCCGCAGATGGCCGCCGCGGAGCCGGTCGATCCGGCGCCGCAGCATGTTGCCCCGTCGGGGCAGGCTGACGCGGACCAGACCGGCACCGTGGCGCCCGCCGCCGCCCCGGCGGACGACGAGCCGGCTCTCAAACCGGTGGCTGCAGCCAAGCCCAAGGCCGAGGCCAAGGCGCAGTCGGCCAACACGCCGGCCAAGGTTCCGCTCGCGCCGCAGCGCCCGTCCGACCAGCCGGTCGATGTCGTCGGCGAGGTCAAGCCCGATCAGGTTGCGTCCATCGATCCGGCATCGACCGCGACCGGCGGTGGTTCGTGGTCGATGCAGATCGCTTCACAGCCGACGGTCGAAAGCGCCCAGTCCAGTTATCAGGATCTGCAGCGCCGCTATGGCAGCGTGCTCGCCGGCCGTACCGCCAACATCGTCAAGGCCGAGATCGCCGGCAAGGGCACGTTCTACCGTGTGCGCGTGCCAGCGCAGTCGCGCAACGATGCGATCAATTTGTGCACCAGCTACAAGGCCGCCGGCGGCAACTGCTTCGTCTCGCGCTAGAGCCGGGCCAACCAATCAAAAGCCGGCGCGGTGACCGCGCCGCTTTTTCATGGGGAAAGCAGATCTGGCGTTTGACCGCTTGTGATCCGGATGATTCCCTTTGATCGCGCGAAGCTTTAGACTTCTGACATGACCGAATCAAAATCCATGATCCTCGGCTGTGCCGGGAAATCGCTCACCCGCGAAGAAATCAATTTCTATCGCAATGAATGCCCATGGGCCTTCATCCTGTTTGCGCGCAACATCGGCGAGACCGAACAGATCCGCGATCTGGTCGCCGAGATGCGCGACTGTATCGGACGTCCGGACGCGCTGGTGTTCATCGACCAGGAGGGTGGGCGTGTGCAACGCCTGCGGCCGCCCCTGGCGCCGAACTATCCGGCCGGCGGCGCGCTCGGCGCGCTGTGGCGCGACGACCATGATGCCGGCGCCCGCGCGGCCTGGCTGATGGCGCGGCTGCATGCCTTCGATCTGCTGCGTTACGGCATCACCGCCGATTGCCTGCCGGTGCTCGACGTCCCGATCGAAGGCGCCAGCGACGTTATTGGCGCGCGTGCCTATGGCAAGGACCCGCGACCGGTGATTGAACTCGGCCGCGCCGCCGCGGAAGGGCTGATGTCGGGCGGGGTACTGCCCGTCATGAAGCACATTCCGGGCCACGGGCGCGCCTTTGCCGACACGCATTTCGAGTTGCCTGTCGTCAACGCCTCGCTGAGCGATCTGCAGCGGCATGATTTTGCCCCGTTTCGGGAGCTCAACCATCTGCCGATGGCGATGACGGCACATGTCGTCTACAGCGCGATAGACCCCAACAACCCGGCGACCACTTCCGGCAAGGTCATCGACGAGATCATCCGGCGCGAGATCGGCTTCGACGGGCTGCTGATGAGCGACGACACGTCGATGAAGGCACTTTCTGGGGATTTCCCGACAAAGGCGGCCTCGATCCTTGCGGCGGGCTGCGATCTGGTCCTTCACTGCAACGGCGTTTTCGAGGAGATGGCCGGCATTGCATCGCGGACCACGGGGCTCGAGGGCACGTCGCTGGAGCGCGCAAAGCGGGCGCTGACCTACATTAAGAACCGCGACGCGGTGGAAGAAACCGAGATACGCGCTGAATTCGCCACCTATTTCGATGCGGTGGCTTAACAAAGGGAAGTGAGAGGAAGTGGCGGAAACATTGGAAAGCAAGGCCGCGAAGGCCGCACCGATGGACCGTCTGTGGGCCGAGAATGACGATTCACGCGTCACCGGCGACCCGTCGCTGGTGGTCGACGTGGCCGGCTTCGAAGGCCCGCTCGATCTTCTGCTGCATCTGGCTCGCACCCAGAAGGTCGATCTGGCGCGCATTTCGATCCTGGCGCTGGTCGAGCAATATCTGACCTTTGTCGAGACGGCGAGGGCGCTCAGGCTCGAGCTTGCCGCCGACTATCTGGTGATGGCGGCGTGGCTGGCCTTCCTCAAATCGAAGCTTCTGATCCCCAAGCAGCCGGGCGACGAAGGCGAAAGCGGCGAGGAACTGGCGGCGGTGCTGCAGTTCCGGCTGAAGCGGCTGGAGGCCATGCGCGACGCTTCGGCGCGCCTGGTCAACCGCAATCGGCTCGGCCGTGACGTGTTCGCGCGCGGCATGCCGGAAATGGTCATCGTCGAAAAGCGCAACGCCTATTCAGCCTCGCTCTACGATCTGCTCACTGCCTATGCCCAGCAACGGCAGAAGCAGGCGATCAGCAATGTGACGATCGCCAGGCGCGGTGTCTGGTCGCTCAAGGACGCGCGCGATATCCTGACCCGTCTGGTTGGGGCTCTCCACGACTGGGCAACGCTGGAAAGCTTTCTGATCGTGTACATGACCAGCCCCGAGGAGCGGCGCACGGCGATCGCCAGCTCTTTCGCGGCCACGCTGGAACTGGTGCGCGAAGGCACGATGGACATGCGGCAGGACGAAGTCTTCGCGCCGATCTATCTGCGCGGCCGCGCACAGGCAATCAAGGCAGTCGAGGTGGCATCATGAGCGAACGCGCCAACGCTTCGGTTATCCCTTTCAAGGTCGGCGATGAACCCGAAGAGGAGTCGCTTTCCCGGGATCCGGCCGAGCAACAAATGCAGAATCCGGCCGAACGGCTGCATCTGGCGGAAGCGGTACGCATGGCCGAGGCTATCGTGTTCGCCAGTGCCGAGCCCGTCAGCGAAAAGCAACTTGCGGCGCGGCTGCCGGACGGCATCAGCATCGCCCTGGCAATGACCGAGCTGCAGCAGATCTACGCGCGGCGCGGCGTCAATCTGGTGCGTGTCGGCGATGCCTGGGCATTCCGCACGGCCGGCGATCTGGCTTTCCTGATGAGCCGGGATACTGTCCAGCAAAGGAAGCTTTCCCGTGCGGCGCTCGAAGTGCTGGCGATCATCGCCTATCACCAGCCGGTGACGCGCGCCGAGATCGAGGACATCCGAGGCGTCGAAACCTCGAAAGGCACGCTCGACACGCTGCTGGAAACGGAATGGGTGCGCATGCGCGGCCGGCGCAAAACGCCGGGGCGCCCTGTCACCTACGGCACCACCGACACCTTCCTCGACCATTTCGCGCTGGAGGAGATCCGCGATCTTCCCGGCATGGAGGAACTCAAGGGGGCCGGACTGCTTTCGGGCCGCATGCCGTCGAATTTCGCCATTCCGGTTCCTCCGTCCGATCCTGATGCGTTGACCGACGACGAGGATGCGCTGACCGACATCGATCTTGAAGAACTCGGCCTGCTGACGCCGCGCGTCACGGAAGATTGACTGGCATTGGCCGCCGATCTGTCGAGGATGCGCGGATTCGTAGCGGGCCATCGCGTTGAAAATGCGTGACATCCGCCACCCTTTCATAAACTCTGTCGCAGTTGTGTTTGAATCCCAACGCGAAAACGCATAGATCATCGCCAGGGAAAACATTCGAGAGAGATTTGTTATGGGTTCATTTTCGATTTGGCATTGGATGATCGTGCTGGTGATCGTGCTGCTGGTGTTCGGCCGCGGCAAGATTCCCGAGCTGATGGGCGACATGGCCAAGGGCATCAAGAGCTTCAAGAAGGGCATGGCCGACGACGACGTTGCCGAAGACAAGCGCACCGTCGAACATCGCGCCGACGAGACCGTTGCGGCCGCGAAGGAAAAAGCCAGCAAGAGCTGAGCCACGGGTTCTAGTCGGAACAAAGTGCCATGTTTGAAGTCGGCTGGACCGAAATGCTGGTCATCGCGATCGTCATGATCGTGGTCGTCGGACCCAAGGATTTACCCAATATGCTGCGCACCTTCGGCCGCACGACGGCGAAGCTGCGCGCCATGGCGTCCGATTTCCAGAAACAGTTCAACGAAGCGCTGAAGGAAGCCGAGCTCGACGACGTCAAGAAGTCGGTCGACGAGCTCAGGGGCCTCAGCCCGATGGCCGAGATCAGGAAGCAGCTCAATCCGTTCGAACAGGCCGCGGCCGACGTTCGCTCCGGCGTCGACGCGGCGATGAAGCCGAAGCCGGCGGCGGACCCGGCAATGCCTGCCGCTTCGACCCCGCTGGCCGCCGAGCCGTTGAAGAACGGTGCAACGACCATGCCTGGCGTCAATGGGCCGGAAGCAGTACCGGCAGCGCCGATTTTCCCGGCAATGACCGATGAATCGGTGGTGACGTCGTCAGTACCGACGGAACCAATTGTGGCGCCGAAGGCGTCAGCGGCGAAGAAAGCCAAGGCTACGCCGGCGAAGGCGATCCCGGTGGTAAAAGCGCAGGCGAAGGCTTCGGCAAATGGTGCAAAGGTTTCTGCGCCGGCGAAAGCGGAGATCGCCAAGGCAACGCCTCTGCCCAAGGTGCCGGCGAAGCCCGCGACCGCGGCACAGGCTGAAACGCCCAAAGCCGCGAAGCCCGTTGCGGCCAAGGCGATCGCGACCAAGACCGTGGCGAAAGCCGATCCGAAGCCTGCTCCGGCGAAGAAGCCGGCGGCCAAGAAGACGGCGGGAGCCGCCAAGTGAGCGTTTCGGACAAGGAAAAGGACGAGATCGAGAAATCGTCGGCGCCGCTGATGGAGCATCTGATCGAGTTGCGCCGGAGGCTGATCTGGTCGATCGGCGGCTTCTTCGTCGCCTTTCTCGTTTGTTTCTTCTTCGCCAAGAAGCTGTTCAACCTTCTGGTGATCCCGTTCAAATGGGCGACGAAGTGGGCCGGGCTCGATCCGCACAAGGTCGAGCTGATCTACACCGCTCCGCAGGAATTCTTCTTCACCCAGGTGAAGCTCGCCATGTTCGGCGGCATGGTGATCGCCTTTCCGCTGATCGCCACGCAGATCTACAAGTTCATCGCGCCAGGCCTCTACAAGAACGAGCGCAACGCCTTCCTGCCGTTCCTGATCGCGTCGCCCATCCTGTTCCTGATGGGCGCGTCGCTGGTCTATTTCTTCTTCACGCCGATGGTGATGTGGTTCTTCCTCGCCATGCAACAGGCCGGCACCGACGATCAGGTGCAGATCTCGCTGCTGCCGAAAGTGTCGGAATATCTCAGCCTGATCATGACGCTGATCTTCTCCTTCGGCCTGGTGTTCCAGCTGCCGGTGGTGACCAGCCTGATGACGCGCGTCGGCATGCTGTCATCCAAGGGGCTGGCCGAGAAGCGCAAATGGGCGATCGTCATCGCCTTTGTCGTCGCTGCCGTGCTGACGCCACCCGATCCGATGAGCCAGATCGGCCTCGCCCTTCCGACCATCCTTCTCTACGAGGTCTCCATCTGGGCTGCTCGATTGATCGAGCGCGATCAGGAAAAGCAGCGCGTGGCGCGCGAGAAGAGGGACGCGGCGGAAACCGTGGCGGACAAAGCACCGGACGAGCCTCCGGCGCCTGCCGCCTCGTAACACCGGGCTGCGTGGAAAACGGCAGCCGCGGCCTAGCCTCATCTTGCATCGATCAAGGATGCGGTTTACGCCCTCTGGCTGAAACGCATCGCTATCAAGCGATGCGTTTCAGTTTTGTTTTGAGCGTGTCGTTGTCCCAAAACCGCTGCGCACTTTGGGCGACATGCTCCCTGAGGACGGATGAACCATGCTTGACATCAAATGGATTCGCGACAACCCGAAGGCCCTTGTCGAGGCGCTGGTCAAGCGCTCGTGGTCGGCGGGTGAGGCGCAGTCCACGGTCGACGGGCTGATTGCCTCGGACGAGGCGCGGCGCGAACACGTCACCGAGCTGCAGACCAGGCAGGAGCGCCGCAACGCCGCCTCGAAGGAGATCGGCAACGCCATGCGTTCGGGCGACGCGGCACTTGCCGAGAAGCTGAAAGCCGAGGTCGGCGAGATCAAAATCTTCATCCAGAACGGCGAGGCGCGCGAGCGCGAGCTCGACAAGGCGCTGACCGATGCGCTGGCGGTGCTGCCCAATGTGCCGTTCGATGACGTGCCTGTGGGCAAGGACGAGCACGACAATGTGGTGAAGCACATCGTCGGCAAGGTGCCGACGCGTCCGAATTGGGTGAAGGAGCATTTCGAGATCGGCGAAGCGCTTGGCATGATGGATTTCGAGCGGGCGGCGAAGCTGTCAGGCTCGCGTTTCACCGTGCTGAAGAGGGGTCTGGCGCGGATGGAACGCGCGCTCGGCCAGTTCATGCTCGACCTGCACACGACCGAGCATGGCTATGAGGAAATCCAGCCACCGCTGATGGTGCGCGACCATGCGATGTTTGGCACCGGACAGCTGCCAAAATTTAAAGAGGATTTGTTTCGTGCTTCGATCAATGATCTGCCTCGATTTTGGAAAGAGTATGAGGACGCTCGCAACGAGCAGTTTGAGGATTTCAGAAACAGCAAAGCCAGCCTCGACAGAATAAAAACTGAAGGGATGGCAAGGCAACGCAAATGGATGAACGACTTTGAAAGTGGGAGGTTTGCTGAGAATTTCTACCTCATCCCCACCGCCGAAGTCCCGCTCACCAATCTTGTGCGCGAGGAGATCACCGCGCATGAAAAACTGCCGCTGCGCTACACCGCGCTGACGCCGTGCTTCCGTTCGGAAGCGGGCTCGGCCGGGCGCGACACGCGCGGCATGCTGCGCCAGCACCAGTTCTACAAGGTCGAGCTGGTGTCGATCACCGATCAGGAATCATCGCTCGCCGAGCACGAGCGGATGACGCAATGCGCCGAGGAAGTGCTGAAGCGGCTCGGCCTGCCGTTCCGCACCATGACGCTGTGCACCGGCGACATGGGCTTTGGCGCGCGCAAGACCTACGACATCGAGGTCTGGCTGCCAGGCCAGAACGCCTATCGCGAAATCTCGTCCTGCTCGGTGTGCGGCGATTTCCAGGCGCGCCGCATGGACGCCCGCTACAAGGACAAGGACGGCAAGGGCAACCGCTTCGTCCACACGCTCAACGGTTCGGGCACCGCGGTTGGGCGCGCGCTCATAGCCGTCATCGAAAACTACCAGAACGAGGATGGCAGCGTAACCATTCCTGAAGTGCTGCGACGTTACATGGGCGGTCTGGAAAAGATCGAATCGAAATAATGCGCATCCTCCTGACCAATGACGACGGCATTCATGCCGAGGGCCTGGCGTCGCTAGAACGCGTCGCGCGCACGCTGTCCGACGATGTCTGGGTGGTGGCGCCGGAGCAGGACCAGTCGGGCTACGCGCATTCGCTGTCGATCTCGGAACCGCTGCGGCTGCGCAAGATCGGCGAGAAGCACTTTGCCGTGCGCGGCACGCCGACCGATTGCGTCATCATGGGCGTCAAGAAGATCCTGCCCGGCGCACCCGACCTGATCCTGTCCGGCATCAATTCCGGCGCCAACATCGCCGACGACGTCACCTATTCCGGCACCGTCGCCGGCGCCATGGAAGGCGCGCTGCTCGGCATCCGCTCGATCGCACTCAGCCAGGGCTACAGCTATGTCGGCGAGGATCGCGTCGTCCCTTATGAGACGACCGAAGCGCTGGCGCCGGCATTGCTGAAGAAGCTGGTCGCAACGCCGCTGCCGGACGGCGTTTTGCTCAACGTCAATTTTCCGAACTGCCTACCCGAAGAGGTCGCCGGGACGGTGGTCACATCGCAAGGCAAGTTGGTGCACAGCCTGTGGGTCGACGAGCGCCGCGACGGGCGCGGCCTGCCTTATTACTGGCTGCGTTTCGGCCGCGAGCCGGTCGAAGGCAAGCAAGGCACCGACCTTTACGCTCTCCGCAACAGGCTGGTGTCGGTGACGCCATTGCAGCTCGACCTCACCGCGCATGAAATCCGCGACCAACTGAGCAAGGCGCTTGCATGAACCAGGGGATCGATGACCGCGAAGGCTTTGCCGCCTTTCTGCTGCGCCTGCGCGGCCGGGGGACGGTGCCGAAGGCATTGATCGCGGCCTTCGAGGCGACGCCGCGGCGCGGCTTCCTGGCGGCCCAATTCCATCAGATCGCCTGGTCGGACCGCATGCTGCCGATCGAATGCGGCGAGGCGATCGAAGGCGCCGACATGCAGGCGGCGGTGATCGCCGCACTCGCCATCGAGCAGGGCAATCGCGTGCTCGAGATCGGGACCGGCTCCGGCTATACCTCGGCGGTGATGTCGCGGCTGGCGGCGCGGGTCGTCACCACCGATCGCTACAAGACGCTCGTCGAGCAGGCCAGGCAGCGCTTCGAGGCGCTCGGTATCGGCAATGTCATCGTGCGCCACGCCGATGGTTCCGGTGGGCTGCCGAATGAAGGGCCGTTCGATCGCATCGTCGCATGGGCGGCCTTCGACAGCCTGCCGCGCTTCCTGCTCGACCAATTGTCGAGCGGCGGCATCGTCATCGCCCCGATCGGACCCGAAGAGGGCGAGCAGGTGCTGGCCAAGCTGACCAAGGTCGGCAGCCGGTTCGAGCGTGAGGACATCGGCCTTGTCCGCTTGCAGCCTATCCTGCGCAGCGTGGCGGCCGTCATCTAGGGGCGCTGATATTCAGGTGGTGCCGGTCTGCAAACGGCAGCGTCCTGCGCAAAACTACGCTCCGCTCCGGTTCTCGGAACCCAGCGTTTTCGACTCGGCCTGACCTGAATCTCAACACCGCTCCGCGCCTTGTAATATTTTAAGAAAAATTGCGTCGAATTCCATGGGGTTAACCGTCGAGTAACATTAACGCGCTTTAATCATGCCTAGTTTGTACCGGGTATGTGCGGGTTAGTGCGATGCAACTCAGTGTTTTGAAGACAAACGGACGCAACCTGCTGCGAGGTTGCGCTGTCCTCATGGTCGCCGGTGCTGCGGCGGGGTGCAGTTCCCAGGTTTCGCGATTCAATGGCGTCGACGACGTCTTTACATCCTCGACCAACAATCAGCGCACCATCATCAACAAGCAGGATGCCGTACAGCAGCCCTATCCGGGTGATGTCGCGGCCGCTCCCATCGATGGCAGCCACACACAGTCGGTCAGCCGCTCCAGCCTCGATCCGGTTTCGACGCGGCCATTGCCGCCGCCCGTTGCCCAGGCGCAGCCGGCTCCCGCACTGGCGCCCGCCGCGAAGCCGATGCGCACCGCTTTGGCTCCGGCACCGCATGTCGACAGGACCACGACCGGCACCGTCGCTCCGGCCGCATCGCCCTTCAAGGTTGCCCAGCCCGATGAACCCCGCGTGGCGCCCTCTGGTAAGCCGCATGCAACCGAGATTGTCGTTCGGGACGGCGAAACGATCGGCGGCCTGGCGCAACGTTACAAGGTGCCGTCCGACGTGATCATGAAGGTCAACGGGCTGAGCGCGACCAAGGGGCTGAAGACCGGCCAGAAGCTGATCATCCCGGCCTATGCCTATTCGAGCAAGGGCGAGCCGAAAGTCGCCGATGCCAAGCCGGCGAAAGACGGCAAGCACGACCAGCCGGCCACGGCACCCGAAAAGGTCGCGGTGCTGCCGCAGCAACCGAAGCTGAAGGAGGGCAAGTCCGCCGCTCAGGTCGACACCTCAGCCGCCGCAAACCAGCCCAAGGAGCCCAAGCCGCAGATTGCCGCGGCCAAGGCGACCAACGCGGCTGGGACCTACACGGTCCAGTCGGGCGATACGCTTTCGTCGATTGCCAGGAAGACCGGCGTCGGCGTCGTTGCGATCAAGCAGGCGAACGGCATGCAGGATGGATTGCTCAAGATCGGCCAGACCTTGAAGGTGCCGGCCGGTGGGACCGCGACCGTCGCCAGCGCCAAGCCGGCCAAGATCGATCCGGTGACCACGGCCACCACCCAGCCCGCCACAAAGGCCACGCCGTCGGACACGCTGGCGTCCTACACGCCGCCGAAGAAAGATTCGAAAGTCATCCAGCAGGCCGAGGACGACGACGCCGTCGCGCCTGACGCCACCGGCATCGGCAAGATGCGCTGGCCGGTGCGCGGCCGCGTGATTTCCGGGTTCGGGTCGGGCAAGGACGGCGTCGACATCGCCGTGCCGACAGGAACGCCGGTCAAGGCGGCCGAGAATGGCGTCGTCATCTATGCCGGCGACGGCCTCAAGGAATTCGGCAACACGGTGCTGGTGCGCCACGAGAATGGCCTGGTCACCGTCTACGGCCACGCCAGCTCGATCGAGGTGCAGCGCGGCCAGAAGGTCAAGCGCGGCCAGGAAATCGCGCTGTCGGGCATGAGCGGAACGACGGACTCGCCGAAGCTGCACTTCGAAGTGCGCAAGAATTCGGCCCCGGTCGATCCGTCCGGCTATCTCGAATAGTCGGGGACTATCTCGAATAGAAGAAAAAAAGCAATTTGCGGGACGTCTGACCTCCAGTCCGCCCGCCGGCTCAGCCCGCTCCGCAAGGGGCGGGCTTTTTCAGTTGGTTGCGGGCAGATCAATCCTTGAGCGGCTTGCCGAGCCGTCCGGCCAGGTCCTGGGTGAACTGCCAGGCGACTCGGCCCGAGCGGCTGCCGCGTGTCGTTGCCCACTCAAGCGCTTCGGCGCGCAACTGCTCGGGATTCATGTCCAAGCCATGATGGCGGACATAGCCGTCGATCATGTCGAGATACTCGTCCTGCGAACATTTGTGGAAGCCGAGCCACAGGCCGAAACGGTCGGACAGCGAGACCTTTTCCTCGACCGCCTCGGACGGGTTGATGGCGGTCGAGCGCTCATTGTCGATCATGTCACGCGGCAACAGGTGCCGGCGGTTCGAGGTGGCGTAGAAGATCACATTGGCCGGGCGGCCCTCGACGCCGCCTTCGAGCGCTGCCTTCAGCGACTTGTAAGAGGTGTCATCGTGGTCGAAGGAGAGGTCGTCGCAAAACAGGATGAAGCGGAAGGGGGCCGCCTTCAGCAAGCCCATCAGCTTCGGCAGCGTGTCGATGTCCTCACGGTGGATTTCGATCAGCTTCAACGGCAGGTCGGACTTGGCCTTGGCGTTGATCTCCGCATGCACGGCCTTGACCAGCGACGATTTGCCCATGCCACGCGCGCCCCACAACAACACGTTGTTGGCTGGATAGCCGGCGGCGAAGCGTTCGGTGTTGTCGACGAGGATGTCGCGGACGCGGTCGACGCCACGGATCAGGCCGATGTCGACGCGGTTGACCTTGCGCACCGGCTCCAGATAGCCCGGATCGGCCTGCCAGACGAAGCAATCGGCCTCGCCGAGGTCGGTTTGGGGCACCGGCGGTGCGGCGAGGCGGCTCACCGCCTCGATCAGCCGGTCGAGTTTCTGGTTCAAGGCTTCAATGCTGCTGTCGGTCATGTCGGTCTTTTGTTTTCTCGTTTTTGACGTGCGGGAGCGTGAGCCTGCCCGATTGCGTCGGGTTCGAAACCGGTTGCAACCTTTTGTTCGAGCGGGATCTTTTCGCAAAACCGGCTCGCGCTTTTCGCGATCATGCTCTAACACGGCTCAACAGGCCGGAAAAGCAGCCGATTTGGCTGGCCGCGCAGTTGCATTGACAACTTTACCGACTATATTCCGGCCAAATTTCAAGGGGCCGCCAAATTACGGTTTGGCGGCTGTTTTCCAATTCAGGAGTACCTCGATGTTCGTGACACCGGCATACGCCCAAGGTATCGGCGCCTCTCCCGACATGTTCATCAGCATTTTGCCGTTTGTCCTGATTTTCGTGATCATGTATTTTCTGATCATCCGGCCGCAGCGCACGCAGCTGAAGAAGCGCGGCGAGATGCTGGCGGCGGTCCGTCGGGGCGATACGGTCGTCACCGGCGGTGGTTTCGTCGGCAAGGTGACCAAGGTGATCGACGATAACGAGCTCGAGATCGACCTCGGCGGCGGCACCAAGGTGACCGCGCTGCGTTCGACTATCGCCGATGTGCGCGTCAAGGGCGAGCCGGTGGCCAACCAGAACGCCAAGAAATAATCCAATTTTAGGCGGAACGATCCGCCAGCATGCCCTGACGGACGACGCCATATGCTGTATTTTTCGCGCTTCAAGATGATCCTGATCTGGGTGGCCGTGGCCATCACAGTGATCCTCGCCGCGCCCAATCTCATTCCCGCAAGCACCTTGGCCAAGCTTCCCGACTGGGTGCCGAAGCGGCAGATGACGCTCGGCCTCGACCTGCAGGGCGGCTCGCACATCCTGCTGGAGATGAATCAGAACGATCTGATCAAGGACCGGCTGGAGACGACGCGCGACGAAATCCGCACGCTGCTGCGCGACGCCAAGATCGGCTATACCGGCCTTGCCGGCACGGGGCGGACCTTGCAGGTCCGCATCACCGATCCCGCTCAGCTCGATGCCGCCAAGACAGCACTGAAGACGCTGACCGATCCGGTCGCTGCCGGCCTGTTCACCGGCGGCTCCATCCAGGAAATGACGCTGGACGATTCCGAGCCCGGCCTGCTCAAGTTCAACGTCACCGACGCCGGGGTCAAATACCGCACATCGACGGCGCTGACGCAGTCGATCGAGGTGGTCGAGCGCCGCGTCAACGAACTCGGCACGACCGAACCCATCGTGCAGCGGCAGGGCGACGACCGTATCCTTGTCCAGGTGCCGGGTCTCCAGGACCCGCAGCGGCTGAAGGAGATACTCGGCCAGACCGCCAAGCTGACCTTCCAGATGGTCGACCAGTCGATGCCGGTGCAGGACGCGCTCAATGGCCGTCCGCCTGCCGGCTCCTCGGTCCTCTATTCGCAGGACGATCCGCCGGTCCCGTATCTGATCGAGAACCGCGTCATCGTTTCGGGTGAAAACCTCGTCGATGCGCAGGCGACATACAATTCGCAGAACAATGAGCCGGTGGTCTCCTTCCGCTTCGATTCGAAGGGTGCCGCGCGTTTCGGTCAGGCGACCTCACAGAATGTCGGCAAGTTGTTCGCCATCATCCTCGACAACCAGGTGATTTCGGCGCCGCAAATCCGCGAGCCGATCTTGGGCGGCACCGGCCAGATTTCCGGCAATTTCACCGCCCAGAGCGCCAACGACCTCGCCGTGCTGCTGCGCGCCGGCGCATTGCCCGCGACGCTGACGGTGATCGAAGAGCGTACGGTTGGCCCGGGTCTCGGTCAGGATTCGATTCATGCCGGCAAGGTCGCCGGCATCATCGGTTCGATCCTGGTCGTCGTGTTCATGTTCGTTGCCTATGGATTGCTCGGCTTCCTCGCCAACATCGCGCTGGCGGTGCACGTGGCGATGATCGTCGGGCTGCTGTCGCTGCTCGGCGCGACGCTGACCTTGCCAGGTATCGCCGGTATCGTGCTGACCATCGGCATGGCGGTCGATTCCAACGTGCTGATCTACGAGCGTATCCGCGAGGAGCGGCGTGCCGGCCGCTCGGTGATCCAGGCGATCGACACCGGTTTTACCAAGGCGCTGGCGACTATTGTCGATTCCAACATCACCTCGCTGATAGCGACCGTGGTGCTGTTCTATCTCGGTACCGGACCGGTGAAGGGCTTTGCCATCACGTATGCGATCGGCATCCTGACGACCGTCTTCACCGCGTTCACCTTCACCCGTCTGCTGGTCTCGATCTGGCTGCGCCGTGCTCGCCCGAAGGAATTGCCGCGCGCGCCGGTGACCTTCGTCCCGCCCGGCACGAAAATTCCGTTCATGGGCATCCGTCGCTGGACGTTCACACTGTCAAGCGCGCTGTCGATCCTGTCGGTTGTGATGTTCATGACCGTCGGCATCAACTACGGCATCGACTTCAAGGGCGGTTCGCTGATCGAGGTTCAGGCCAAGAGCGGCAATGCCGACCTCGCAGACCTCCGCGCGCGGCTGACCGAACTCAACATCGGTGAGGTGCAAGTCCAGCAGTTCGGTACGCCGAATGACGTGTTGATCCGTGTCGGGACGCAGGATGGCGGCGAGAATGCCGAGCAGACCGTCATCGACAAGGTGCGCGGCGAACTGCAGGACAATTATGACTTTCGCCGCGTCGAAGTGGTGGGGCCGACCGTCTCGGGCGAGCTTGCCAAGCAAGGCACGATCGCCATGCTGATCGCGCTGCTCGGTATTCTGATCTATGTCTGGTTCCGCTTCGAATGGCAGTTCGCGGTCGGCGCCATCGTGGCGACGGTGCACGATGTGGTCATGACACTTGGCTTCTTCGTCATCTCCGGGCTCGAATTCAACCAGTCATCGCTGGCGGCGATCCTGACCATCATCGGCTATTCGCTGAACGATACGATCGTGGTCTATGACCGTGTTCGAGAGGATCTGCGAAAATACAAGCGGATGCCGCTGCCGCAACTCTTGAACAACGCCATCAACGAGACGCTGTCGAGAACGACGCTGACCTCGGTGACGACGATCCTGGCGTTGCTGGCACTGGTGCTCTTCGGCGGCGAGGTGATCCGCTCGTTCACCATGGCGATGCTGTTCGGCGTCGTCTTCGGCACCTATTCGTCGATCTTCATCGCAGCACCGCTGCTGATCCTGTTCAAGCTGCGGCCGCAAGCTACGGCCGACGAGGAGAAGCCGGCCGGCGGCGGCAAGGCGGTCGCGACCTGACGCGCCGCCCCGAAGGGGTGACAAAACGGTGACCAGCAAAGGCATCGTCATCCGCGAGGCGCATTTTCCCGGTCGAGCGCCGATCGAAGCCTACGGCAATGGCGGGTTCCGCTTTGCCGACATGTCGCATCGCGGCTCGCTGCTCTGCCTGCCATCCGGCATCCATGGCTGGGAACCGGCGGATCCTCTGGAGCTGACGGTAGCGGATTTCGACAAGCTGCTGGCGCAAGCCGACAGGATCGAGATCCTGCTGGTCGGCATGGGCAGGGGTCTCAGGCCATTGCCCGCCGCACTGCGGGCCGCGCTGAAGGCGGCCGGCATTGCGTCCGACCCGATGTCGACCGGTGCAGCGGTACGGACCTACAATGTCCTTCTGGCGGAAGAGCGCGCCGTGGCCGCCGCGCTCATCGCCGTCGACTGAGATGTCCCAGAATGCCAAAATTGTCATGGACGCGGTGCGCGCCGCCGATCACGACCGCTATCTGACCGCCCTTTACGCGCCGGCGGACAAGCGCGACGCGCTGTTTTCGCTCTATGCCTTCAATGCCGAGATCGCAGGCATCCGCGATCGCATCCATGAAGCGTTGCCGGGCGAGGTGCGCCTGCAATGGTGGCGCGATGTCATTGCCGCCGGCGGGGAAGCGGGCGCCGGCCACCCCATAGCCGAAGCCTTGAATGCCACCATAGCGACATTCAATCTGCCGAAGCCGGCCTTCGAGAACATGCTCGATGCGCGCATCTTCGACCTCTACGACGACCCGATGCCGTCGCGCACCGATCTGGAGGGCTATTGCGGCGAGACGGCCGCGGCGCTCATCCAGCTTGCGGCGATGCTGCTCGACCCCGGCGAGGCGCCACGCTTTGCCGAACTGGCGGGCAGGGCGGGCTGCGCGCAGGCGATGACCGGCCTGTTGCTGTTATTGCCGCTGCACCGCAAACGCGGGCAGTGTTTTATCCCGGCCGATATCCTTGCCGCGGCGGGATCGTCGCCGGCAGAGTTCGTCACTGCCGACGGTGGTCCTGGCGCCAAACGCGCGGTGGCGGCGATGATGGCGCTGGCGCGGGAGCATCTCACCGCCTTTGAGCAAGGCGCTGCGGCGTTGCCGGTCTCGCTGCGCCCGGCATTTCTGCCGCTGGCCCTGTCGCGCGCCTACCTCACGAAAATGGAGCGCGGCTCGCCGCTCGACGGCGTGGCGCGGCTGTCGGCCTTGCGCCGGCATTGGCTGTTGTTGCGTCGCGCGAGCAAGGGCTGGCCAGCACTTTGACGTAAACGTCAATCATGCCGGAGGTGAGCGCGAACGCCTAAGGTCCACTCAGGGAGGAAGCTGGCTACTCAGCGGCTTCGGCTGTTTGCGCCGCCAATCCCAGCCATTGCCGGCAATCGGCGCGTGCGCGCGATGTGATGGCGTGGCGCTTGGCGACGGTTTTGTCCTTGCCGCGCATGCGTTTGCCCTCGGTCTTCGGCGCCTCCACGGGCGGGAACAGGCCGAAATTGACATTCATCGGCTGGAAGGAGCGTTTTCCAGGTTCGTCATCCGAAACGATGTGGCCACCGGTGATGTGGTTGAGCAGCGCGCCGAACGCCGTGGTGAGCGGCGGCAGCGATGGTGCATGGCCGAGCCTCTCGGCGGCAGCGAAGCGCCCGGCGAGCAGGCCGATCGCGGCGCTTTCGACATAGCCTTCGCAGCCGGTGATCTGGCCGGCGAAGCGCAGGCCGGGGCGCGACTTCAGCTGCAGCGAAGCGTCGAGCAAGGTCGGCGAGTTGATGTAGGTGTTGCGATGCAGGCCGCCGAGGCGGGCGAAATCGGCGGTTTCGAGACCCGGAATGGTGCGGAACACGCGCACCTGCTCGGCATGCTTCAGCTTGGTCTGGAAACCGACCATATTGTAGAGCGTGCCCAGTGCATTGTCCTGCCGTAGCTGGACGACGGCATAGGCCTTCACCGTCGGATTGTGCGCATTGGTCAGCCCCATCGGCTTCATCGGCCCGTAGCGCAGCGTCTCGACGCCGCGCTCGGCCATGATCTCGATCGGCAGGCAGCCGTCGAAATAGGGCGTGCCTTCCCATTGCTTGAATTCAGTCTTCTGGCCATCGACCAGCGCTTGCACGAAGGCAAGGTACTGGTCCTTGTCCATCGGACAATTGATGTAGTCCTTGCCGGTGCCGCCGGGTCCGACCTTGTCGTAGCGCGACTGGAACCAGCAAATATCCATGTCGATCGTGTCGAAATGGACGATCGGCGCGATGGCGTCGAAGAAAGCCAGCGCATCGGCGCCGGTCGCTTCCGCAATCGACTGGGCAAGCGATGGCGCGGTCAGCGGACCGGTGGCGACGATTGCCTGGTCCCAATCCGCCGGTGGCAGGCCCGGCACTTCCTCGCGCTGGATGGTGATCAGCGGGTGCGCTTCGAGTTTTTTCGTTACCGCGTCTGCGAATCCGTCGCGGTCTACGGCAAGCGCACCACCGGCAGGTACCTGGTTGGCATCGCCGGCGCTCATGATCAGCGAGCCGGCCAGCCGCATTTCGGCGTGCAACAGGCCGACGGCGTTGTTTTCGGCGTCGTCGGAGCGGAAGGAATTGGAGCAGACCAGCTCGGCCAGGCTATCGGTCTTGTGTGCATCGGTGCCGCGAACGGGCCGCATTTCATGCAGGATGACGGGAACGCCAGCCTGTGCTGCCTGCCAGGCGGCTTCGGAACCGGCGAGGCCGCCGCCGATGATGTGGATGGGATTTTTGCTCATGAGCGCCGGAATAATCGCTTGATGCGGCGATTGCAATTGCCGTGCGTGGTGCGGGGCAAACAACAGCTCAGGGAAGCAACCTCTGAATACAACAACACCCGCCGGGGAGGAGGTCCGGCGGGTGTCGTTTTTGGGGTCGACCCTCGGGAGGAGGTGAAGGCCGACCGTATTCGTCATTGCCGGGGAGGAGGTCGGCTTTGACGAAATCTCTTTCGCTGTTTTTACGAGGGGCGAAACCTCTGGGGCAAAATTCGTTTTTGCCCCGGGGAAACAGCGCCCGCCGCGGGAGGAGGTGCGGCGGGCGCCGTTTTGATGGCCAACCTTCGGGAGGAGGTGAAGGTCGGGCCTATTCGTCATTGCCGGGGAGGAGGTCGGCTTTGACGAAATCTCTTTCGCAGTTTGAAAAGGAGCGAAACCTTTTGGGCAAAATTCGTTTTGCTGCGGGGAAACAACGCCCGCCGCGGGAGGAGGTGCGGCGGGCGCCGTTTTGGTGGTCAACCCTCGGGAGGAGGTGAAGGTTGACCGGATTCGTCAGGGTCGGGGAGGAGGTCGACCCTGGCGAAATTCTGGTTAGATCGCCCGGCGGGCGATGACTTTGATTTCGTCGCGGACGATACCGAGGTCATGCAGCTGGCGGTTCGAAAGGCGACCCAGCTCGGTAACCGTCTCGCGATAAACGCGCCAGTTACGATAGTTGCGGATCAGGTTCATTGTCGTTCTCTTTTTCAAAACTGGTTCGGACCATTCGCGGTCCGAAGAGTTAGACCGCCTTGCGAGCGACGTAAGGAATGTCGCTGCGGCTGATGCCGAGGTCGGTCAGTTCACGGTTGCTCAGGCGGCTCAGCTCGGACACGGTGTCCCTGTAGCGGCGCCAGTTGCGGTAGTTGCGGATCAGGTTCATGGTAGTTCTCGTTTCGTCTTTCTTGCGGATCATTCCGTTTGTGTACGAACCATAGATAGGCGGGCCTATATCGATTTAAAAGCGCTATGGCTGCATGGCAGCAATGCAAATTGTGCAATGCAGCATTAACGCGCGTTCACGGACCTGACACAAAGAAACCCGAATCGGAAAATGCCGTTGCGTTAACGGTTTGGCCGGGTCGGCTGAAAAAAAGACCAAACCGGGGGAGAAGTGGCATGGCGAGTTATTCGTCGCGGGTCAGGGCGGATATCGCGCGGTGGCGGCAAGCCGGGCTGATCGACGCCACCATTGCCGAATCCCTGGCGCGCGATGTCGAGGCCAACGAGCGCAAGTCGTTCAGCTTCGGCTCGATCCTGGCGATGATGGCTGCCTTGTTGTTCGGCGCCGCCATCCTGATTTTCGTCGCCGCCAACTGGGACGCGATCCCGCGGCTGGCGCGCGTGGCGGCACTGTTCGTGGTCATCCTTGGCGGCTACGTCGGTGGCGCGCTGTTGAAGACCCGCGACCATGCGGCGATTGGCGAGGCGCTGTGGATCGTGGCGGCGGCGGCTTTCGGCGGCTCGATCGCACTGATCAGCCAGATGTATCATCTGTCCGGCGACGAGGCATCGGCCCTGATCACCTGGGGCGCCGGCACGGCGTTGGCGGCGGTGGCGCTGCGTTCGAACCCGCTGACGGTGGCTTCTGTCGGCATCGCCGATGCCTGGCTGTTTCTGAAGGGCTTCGATTACTACAGCCGCAGCGAATTTCCGCATGCCTTCGTCCCCATGGCGATCGTGCTGTTTGCCGTCTCGTTCTGGACCCGCAGCCAGCCGGCGCGGCACCTGATCATCCTGTCGGTGCTGTTCTATCTGGTGCTGCTGGTCTCCAACCACGATACGCTGCAGGTGGCGATCCCGCTGGTCGTCGTCGCGGCGCTGCTGTTTGCGGCTTCTGTCTTCGCGCCGGGCCCGGTCGACAGGATCGTGCAGCTTGGCGGCCGTTTGCCCTTGCACGCGTTGCTCGGCTTCCTCACCGGCCTGGCGATGATCCAGTTCGAACTGGCCGACGAGAGCAGCTACAACAGCGGTTTCGCCATCGCTTCGGTAGTCGCGCTTGCCGGCATCGTCGCGGCAATCGTGCTGGCAGGACGGGAGAGCCGTGGGTTGCGCTGGCTTGCCTATGCCGGCTTCGCCTTCGAACTCGCCATCATCTATGTGGTGACCTTGCAATCGATGCTCGATACGGCCGGCTTCTTCCTGGCCGCCGCGGTGCTGCTCGGCATCCTTGCGCTGGTCATCATTCGCGTGGAAAAGCGCATGAAGGGCCCAATCACCACGGGAGCCACGGCATGATCGCCGGGAAAAGACTTGTTATCTCGGCGCTGGTGCTGGCGCTTGTCCAGATAGGCTTCCTGAGCTGGATCATCGCCGGCCGAGCGGCGATCCTGCGCAACGGCAAGGAAGTGCTGCTGAAGATCGAGCCCGTCGATCCGCGCGACCTCCTGCGCGGCGACTACATTATCCTCGGCTACGAGATTTCGCGGATACCGGTGAAAATGATCGCTGACATTCCGGCCGACAAATTATCCAGCGACGATACGTCGATTGTCGTCCGGTTGAAGAAGGGCGCCGACGGCTATTGGCAGCCGACGACAGCCTGGTTCGGCAAGGCGCCAACGCCGGCCGCCGCCGACGAGGCTGACATATCCGGCCATGTCGCCGAGGGCTGGGATCTTCGGGGCGAAGCGATGACCATCGCGCCGGACTACGGCATTGAGCGCTTCTATCTGCCGGAAGGCGAGGGGATGGCGATCCAGAACGACATGCGGGTGCGTCCGTTCGGCATCCGCCTCGCGCTCGCCGGCGACGGCACCGCGCAGATCAAGGCGCTGGTGGACGGCGACAAGACGCTGTTCGAGGAACCGCTTTATTAATGTCCTTGTTTGCCGTGGTGTGAAGCATGCCAGTTACCTTGTCGACGCGTGAGGAGATCAACCTCGACACTGTTTTCCGCGTCGCCTGGAAGAAGGACACGGTGGAGATCGGCGAGAAGGCCCTGCGGCGCATCGCCGAATGCCGTGCCTCGTTCCTCAAGCTGATTGAAACCGATCCGCCACCAGTCATCTATGGCGTCACCACCGCCATGGGGGAGCTGGCGAGCCGCAGGCTCGAACTCGATGAGCGGGACCGCCATGCGCGCATCAAGGCGTTCGCCGCCGCGACCTCGTTCGGTGACCCGCTGCCGGAGCGAGTGGTCCGGGCGATCGTGCTTGCCCGCCTGACGAACTTCGTCGAGGGCAACGCCGCCACCACGCCGCGCATCGCGCTTGCCGTGGCCGCAATGCTCGATGGCCGCCCGATGCCGATGGTGCCGGTTTCCGGCCAGGGCGGCGCCGGCGAAATCCTGGCGCTCTATCCGCTGTTTGCCGAGCTTTCGACGCGCTTCGACCTGGAGGTCAAGGAACGCGGCTCGCTGATCAACGGCTCGCCCTGCGCCGCTGCTCTGGTGGCCGACGCAGCGCTCGCGGCACGCCGCCGTATCGGGATGGCCCAAAAAGTATTCGCGCTGTCGATCGAAGCGTTTCGCGCCCCGCTCGAGCACTACGATACGGCCCTCGACACGCTTTGGGGTGATGAACATGAAGCGGCGGCCCTCCAGGGGTTGCGGGAGTTTCTGGTCGGCGCCGGCGATGGGCGGCGCAACTATCAGGCGCCGGTCAGCTACCGCATCGTGCCGCGCGTGCTCGGCCAGGCGCATCGAGCGCTGTCGGCGGCGGAGCGAGCGGCCACGGTGTCGCTGGCTTCCATATCGGACAATCCGGTCTACATCCCTCCCGACGACGCACATCCGCTCGGCCGCTGCATCAGCACCGGCGGCTATCACAATGCCATGGCGACGCCGGCACTGGACGATCTGGCGGCGATATGGGCCGATATCTGCCTGCTCTGCGACCGCCACGCCTCAAAACTCCTCAACGGCAAGGTGTCGCTGCTGCCCGATCTCCTGATGACCGGACGGCACTCGGCCGACAGCGACGGCCACGGCAATGTCGGCTACGTGCCGATGGCGATCACCGGCTATCTCGAGCAGGCCAAGCTGGCGGCACAGCGCACCTTCATCCCTGGAACGGAATCGGCCGGTGCTGGACAGGACGATGTCGCCACGACGGCGTTCTTCGCCTGGACCAAGGAAGCGACCGCCGGCCGCTGCGTCGATGCCGCCATGGCGATGCTGGCGATGATGGCCTCGCAGGCGCTGCACGTCACCGAACGCGCGCCGCCGCCGGCACTGCGGTCATTCGTCGATGAAATCAGAAATATCGTGCCGCCTGTCGGCGACGATCGCGTGCTGGGGCCGGAGCTGGCAAAGCTGGCCGAGTGGTTCACGGGGAGAGCGTTCGCGGCGTAGATGCAGATGCCGCGCGGGTAAAATCGCTACGCGGCGAAGCAAAACCGTACCATGCCTCGCGGCAGTCAGCCGTTGAACTTGTCAGGGAACTGTTTGGCGATACCGTCCGTCAGCATGTCAGCGAACTTCAACATATGAACGTGGCCTTCGTCATAGGACTTGATATCCGCCGCCCAATCCTTTTTCAGCCGGCCAACGACCTCGCCGGTCGTCAGCTCCAGATGCTTGTGCAGCATTTCCTTCAGGTCTTGTTCGGACCAGTTCGAATTGGCCTTGCTGAGAAATATGGCAATGTCGTCAGCATTGCCCGTCCATTTCTTCTGAGCCGCCGCGAGCTTGTTTTTGCTGCCTGATTTGGCCGCTTTGACCACGTCCGTTGCAATCTTGATGTGGTCCTTCAACAGCATCGCCAGTTTTTGACCTGCCGCATCACCGTAGTAAGGTTTTACTGCGTCGCCGATGTCATCCTGGTTCCGCAGAAGGCGCTTGGCAACCTCATCTGAATCCGGAAGGCCAGTGCGCTGATAATGTAATTGCGCGTATAAGTGATATGATCCTCCCAAAGCTTTCGCATTGCCGATCGAACGTCTCCCGCCGATTGCGGTTCATCAGCGCGAGCGGAGGTGAGGGGTAATGGTCCAGCCGAAATAAACACTGCTGTGACCGCGAAAAAGAGTACTAGGCGCCTATTCATGCCCCTATCTCCCGAAGGATGTACCGCTGTCATTAACATTAGCCGTAGCTAAAAAGTTCCGAGTCGAAACGAAAATGCCGAGTTTTGCGATTGGTACGAAACCGTACATCGCATTGAATCCAGCGTCTGACGGATTAGAATCCCCAATGTCACAGGGCGAGGGTAGTGGGCATCGGTGATTGAGTGCGGTTGTGCTCCCGCCCGTGGATGGGAGGCTCGCATCATGGATCAGGATCTTGAACTTTGCCGCGTGTCGGCGCTCGACAGCGACATCCTGCGAAGCGCTTTCCATAAAGCAATCATCGAAGAGAATATCCCTGAAGATCGATGGCAGGAATTTGCTTTGCTGATGATCCGTGAATTCACCGGCGTTGCGACGGTCGATCCCGACTTGCTGGAGTGGATTGTAAGGAAATAGGCGGCAAAGCCTTGCCGCCCCACGCTGTATGCGCGGGATGGGCCAAGGCTGCACGTTTCACGCGAAGAGTGGCCTGCCACCGGAATCTCGAAGAGCGAAGGGTGGTGCGGATGAAGGGACTCGAACCCCCACGCCTTTCGGCACTGGAACCTAAATCCAGGGCGTCTACCAGTTCCGCCACATCCGCATGAACCGGCAATCCCATGTAGCCATCATTCTGTCAATGTCAGAGACGAGATGTTGGGTTAGGACCAAAATGTTGGTTATTCGCCGAAATGCGAAGACTGTTGAAAATTAGCCTCGCCTGTGACAAAAGGCGTGTCAAATGTGACGGGACGCGACGATCCGCTTCTACAGAATGTGATAAGAAGTAGGAAAAACAAGAACTTATTCACATTTTGGAACGCAGTTTGGGAGAGTTTGAGCCGTATTTTCGGTCAAATCGCCAGGTTCCGTACCAAAAGCCATTCCCGGCAAGAATATACCGGCAGGCTGTAAACGGCAGAGGCCGTGCAGTCTCATTGGTGAAAACAAAGGTTTTACGATGCAGGTCACCGAAACGCTCAACTCCGGTCTCAAGCGCGAGATCAAGATCACCGTGCCGGCCGGTGACATGGAAGCCAAGCTGATGGCGCGGCTTTCGGATGCCAGGAACAAGGTCCGCATCAACGGTTTCCGTCCCGGCAAGGTGCCGGTGCAGCACCTGCGCAAGGTCTACGGCAAGTCGTTCATGGCGGAAGTGGTCAATGAGATCCTCAACGATTCGACCCGTTCGATCATCACCGGGCGCGGCGAAAAGGCTGCCATGCAGCCCGAAGTCATCATGACCGAGGACGAGAAGGAAGCCGAGAAGATCCTGGCCGGCGGCGCCGATTTCGAGTTCCGCCTCAACTACGAGATCATTCCGGCGATCGAGATCAAGGACTTTTCCGACATCAAGGTGACACGCCAGGTATTCGACGTGCCGGATACCGAGATCGACGAGCAGGTCCAGCGCGTTGCTGAATCGGCGCGCAGCTACGAGCCGAAGACCGGCAAGGCCGCCATTGGCGACCGCGTCTCCATCGATTATGTCGGCAAGATCGACGGCGAGGCCTTCAGCGGCGGCGCCGGCACCGATCAGCCGCTGGTGCTGGGCTCGAAGGAGTTCATCCCCGGCTTCGAGGATCAGCTTGTCGGCGCCAAGGCTGGTGACGAAAAGCAGGTCACCGTGACCTTCCCGGAAAACTACCAGGCGGCGCATCTTGCCGGCAAGGAAGCGACCTTCGACGTCACCGTCAAGGAAGTGTCCCAGCCCGGCGCGCTCGAAATCAACGACGAGACCGCCAAGAACCTCGGCCTGGAGTCGCTGGAGCGCCTGCGCGACGTCGTGCGCGGCCAGATCGAGAACCAGTTCGGCGCCATGACGCGCCAGAAGGTCAAGCGCCAGCTGCTCGACCAACTCGACGCGTCCTACTCGTTCGAGGCTCCGTCGAAGCTCGTCGAGGCCGAGTTCAACAACATCTGGGCGCAGGTCAATCGCGACCTGGAAGCGGCCGGACGCACTTTCGCCGATGAAGAGACGACGGAAGAAGAGGCACGTGCCGAGTATCTGCGTCTCGCCGAGCGCCGCGTGCGCCTCGGCCTGGTGCTGGCTGAAATCGGCGAGAAGGCCGGCGTCACCGTATCGGACGAAGAGCTGCAGCGCGGCCTGTTCGAGCAGGTGCGCCGCTATCCGGGCAACCAGCAGCAGGAAGTCTTCGAATTCTACCGCAACAACCCGGAAGCGTTGAACACGCTGCGGGCGCCGATGTTCGAGGAGAAGGTGGTCGATCATCTGCTCGGCCAGATTTCGGTTACCGACGTCAAGGTCAGCAAGGAAGAGCTGATGGCCGACGACGAGGAGGACGAAACCGCCGTCAAGGCGAAGCCGGCGAAGAAAGCCGCCGCCAAGAAGGCCGACGAGAAGAAGGCCGACGACGCCGAAGAGCCCAAGAAGAAGGCCGCGCCGAAGAAGAAGGCCGCCAAGGACGCCGAATAACACCAGCATTTCACTGGAACAGGAGAAGGCCGCCCTCGAGGCGGCCTTTTTCGTTGCCAAACTGCAACAGCCGGTGCGCTTTGCGCACGACGGCCTGTGGCGACCAAGCTTTGATCATTATCTGCGCTTCTATTGCAGCCGCTTGGGTTGTTGGAGGACGTGTTGAGGCTATTCGTCGAAGTGGGGCACGCTGCCGCGGTTGCGTTGATCCTGGTCTCGGTCTGCGGCATTGCCCGTGCCGAAGCCGTGCTTGACAATTGGCGGTTCGAAACGGGCGAGGACGGCCTCGTCACAGCCTCGCTCTATGCCACCAACAAGCTGATCACCGGTGGCGGTGCCTTGAGCTACAGCCCGATCCTGACGATTGCCTGCCGGGCAAACGGCGAGCCGCATTGGACCGAATGGCTGCAACTGAATGACGGTGTCTCGGCCAGCCGCAAGATCACCATGTCGGTCACGCTCGACCAGGGTAGCAAGTTCGATGAGAGCTGGTCGGTCGGGCCGCGCGGCAGGATGCTGGTGCGCGATGGCGCCGATGGCATCAGGCGCCTTGTTGCCGCGAACCGGCTCCAGCTTTCGTGGCGCTTCGGGCTGCTGTCGGGACGCGGCGAGGCCGATTTCAACCTCGCCGGGTTCGGTGAAGCGGTTAACCAGGTGGCCGGCAGCTGCAACACCGATCCGCCGTGACCGGAGCGCGGGCCAAAGCGGCACGACTTGCTCAGGCGCTCACCTTTTGGAACTCACCACTCAGATCAGCAGCAGGCCCTTCATGCTGGAATAGCCTTTTCGCCCGATGATGATGTGGTCATGCACGGCGACGCCCAGCCGCTTGCCGGCGTCGATGATTTCCTTTGTCATCTCGATATCGGCGCGTGATGGTGTTGGATCGCCTGACGGATGATTATGCACCAGGATAATGGCGGTCGCCGAGAGCTCGAGCGCGCGCTTGATCACTTCTCGCGGGTAGACAGGCGTGTGGTCGACGGTGCCTGTCTGCTGCACCTCATCGGCGATCAGCGCGTTCTTCTTGTCGAGGAACAGGATGCGGAACTGCTCGCGCGCCTCGAATGCCATTGCTGAGCGGCAATAGTCGAGAAGCTGCTGCCAGGACGAGAGGATCTCGCGGCCGTGGACCTCGCCGCGTGCCATACGCTGCGCCGTTGCGGTAACGATTTTCAGGTCGAGTGCCACCGCAGGGCCGATGCCCTTGACCTCCTGCAGCAGGCCCACCGGGGCGCCAAGCACTTCGGCCAGCGTGCCGAAGCGTGCCAGCAGCGCCTTGGCCGCCGGTTTGGTGTCGGCACGAGGGATCAGTCGAAAGAGCAGAAGTTCCAGAAGTTCGTAGTCGGGCAGGGCATCCGCACCCGCCAAGGCAAAGCGCTCGCGCAAGCGGTCGCGATGGCCGAGGTAATGCGGCTTTTCGTCGAGCGTCGCCTTGGCTTTCGCCGCAGGCCGCATCGGCGCTTCGGAGAAGAAACTCCGCTCGTCGTCGTCGCTTGTGTTCCCCATACCCCGCCCACATTGCTCCAGCGCAGACATTAGAGCTGTTCTGGCCTGGATTGAAACAGTTCTGTTCTCCGATCGCGAGACGATCCACGGCAGATCGTGCAAGCTCCGCTGTCAGTCTGTGGCTTCCCTATACGGCAAGATGAAACCACGATTGCGCAACAAAACTTAACATCACTTAACGCATGCGGCCACTTTCACCTGACATGGTGACGCCATCGGAGGCTCATTGCCTCGCTATACTGGAGCACGCATGTTCGCCAAAATTGACTCTGGACTATTTGCCGGCCGGGCATCTCTTGCGGCCATGGCAATCCTGTTTTCAACGCATTCGGAGGGCGCGCTGGCGGCAGACGCCATTGCGGTGAATTCCGATGATTTTACCCTGCCGCCCGAGCCTTCCCGTTTCGCGCGCTTCGAACAGAAACTGTCCGACTGGCATGTCGTGCTCGGCGGCGGCGCCATCATCGTCCCCAAATACGAGGGCAGCAATGAGTTCAAGATCATGCCGGTGCCTTTCGTCACGGCGACATTCCTCGACACGGTGACGATCGACCCCACAGGTGCCAACATCGCCGTTTATGAACAAGGACCGTTCGCGTTCAGCGGGCGGCTTGGCTATGAGATGGGCCGCAAGGAAGACGACTCCGACCATCTGCGCGGCTTGGGGGATGTCGACATGGGCGCGACGGTCGGCGTGAAGGCAGCGGCGAAGTTCGGTCCGGCCGAAATATTCGCGCAGCTGGACAAGACCATCGGCGGCAGCGATGGCCTGGAGGGCAGGGTGGGGATCGAGGTGACCCGGCCTCTGTCTCAATCGTTGATGATCGGCGCCAGCGCGTCCGTCGTCTTTGCCGACGAAAATTACATGCAGGCCTATTTTGGCGTCACGGCCGAACAATCGGCTCGCTCCGGGCTGGCGCGCTATGATGCCGGCGCCGGTTTGAAGCGTGCCGATTTTTCGATTTCCGCCACATATATGCTCGACGAGAACTGGATGGTGCGCGGCGAAGCGGGGGTCGGCGTTCTCTTGGGTGACGCTGCCGACAGCCCCGTTGTCGTCGAAAAGATCCAGCCTTCAGGGATGCTTCTCGTCGGATATCGGTTCTGACGCCTACCAGGCATCAATGCAGGCTAGACAAATTCCGACATGGCGCAGCAACGGCACCAAAGCGATTTGAGCGCCGAATCCAGATCGGCGAAGCAAGGTTCGCGTATCCTCATAGTCGAAGACGATATCGAGATCGCGCGCATGCTGGGCGAGACGCTCACCGACAACGGCATGATCGTGGAAATTGCCGAGAGCGGCGTCCAGATGAACGCCGCGCTTCGCAACCAGAAATTCGATCTCATCGTGCTGGATGTCATGCTGCCGGGTGAAAACGGTCTCAATATCTGCCGCCGCCTTCGTGCCGGAACCAACATTCCGATCCTGATGCTGACCGCGCTCGGTGAGGAAATCGACCGCATCTTCGGGCTGGAAATCGGCGCGGACGACTATGTGACGAAACCGTTCAGCGCGCGCGAACTGACGGCCAGGATACGGGCGCTGCTGCGCCGTACAGCCTATGCTCCAGACGAGCGGGACTGGTCGAAGGTGCTTCGTTTCAACGGCTGGCGCCTCGATCCCATACGCCGGCAATTGCATGACCCCAACAATGCGCGGGTTACGACCACGACGCATGAATTCGACCTGTTGCTTGCGTTTTGTCGCAATGCGGGCCGGGTTCTCTCGCGCGAGGAACTTCTGGGCGTAACCCATGCCGGGCTCGCAGGGCCGATCGAGCGTAGCGTCGATGTCCATATCAGCCGGATCCGCAGGAAGATCGAAAAGGACGCGCGCGATCCGGTGCTTTTGAGGACCGTTCGGTTGGGTGGCTACATCTTTACCGCGACGGTGGAGGAAGCATGAAGGGTTTCATCCGCCTTTTCTTGCCACAGTCCGTGCGTGGGCAGTTTGTGGCGATCATTTTCATGGCGGTGATCGTGATCATGTTCGTCGGTTCGGTCGTCGAGAGTTTCATAGAGAATGTCGACCTTCCCGCCGTGGAAGATAACGCAAGGCGTGCGGCCGTTGTTGCTGCCTTGTTGCAAGAAACGCCGGCGGAGGCGCGTGGCGCAATTCTGGCGACAGCAAAGCGGGCCGGCTTTGATTTCGAGATATTGCCCAAGGACCAGATACGCGGCATTCCCCAGTCCTATCTGCAATGGCGAAGTATCGAATGGCTTTTGCGTATCGACAGGGGGACGGTTGACGGACGCTGGATAAGGATCGGCGGCCGATACGCGTTTGTCATCGACCTGGACCAGCGGGACGTCCTGGCCCATTTCGGCATGCCCGATTCCTGGCTGACATCGGGCCTCGTCCGTGCCTCGTTCTATAGGTTCATGGCTTTCGTCGCCTTGCCGGTGCTGATCTGGCTGTTTGCGGTTTGGGCCGTGACGGATCCGTTGAAGCGCATCTCGGCGGCAGTCGGTTCAGCCGAGATTGAGAATAGCGACCAGCTCTTCGTCGAACACGGCTCCATTGAAATGGTAGGGCTGGCGCGCGCCCTGAACAGGATGAGGACGCGCATCCGCACGATGATCGAAAACCGCACGCGCATGTTGCGCAGCGTCAGTCATGATCTGCGCACGCCTTTGACGCGGCTGCGGCTTCGCGCCGAGCGCATGGATGATGGCCCAATCCGAACCGCAATCCTGTCCGATGTCCAGCACATCGAAATCCTGATCGACGAGACCCTAACCTATCTGCGCAACGATGTTTCGACGGAGAAGCTGCAGCGCGCCGACATTGCCAGCGTTCTGCAAACCGTCTGCGCCGAATTCTCCGATGTCGGATTTCCTGTCTCATACTCTGGGCCGGACCGGCTCCTGGGCTGGTGCAAGCCCAATGCATTGGCGCGTGCGATCGCCAATCTTTGCGACAACGGGGTCAAATTCGCTGGCAATGTCACGGTCGCCTTGACAGCGACCGGCACGGCGGCGCGCATCACGGTAGGGGACGACGGGCCGGGTATTCCAATGACGGCACGTGCTCGTGTTTTCGAACCATTCTTCAAGGAAGATGCGTCGCGCGGCATTGCATCGAAGCATGGCTTCGGTCTGGGCCTCTCGATCGTTGCCGACATCGTCCAGGGTCACGGCGGCAGGATCGAATTGCAGGATAACCAGCCCAGCGGACTGGTCGTCACCATCGACCTGCCGAATGCCGCGGATGTGCAGTCGGCATAGACGGCCTCCGCCGGGCAAGATGCGCTCTAAGCCGGCAGGCCCGGACGGTCGAGCTTTTTTGGCGACAGCGTGAAAATCTCGCAACCGGTGTCGGTGACGCCGATCGTGTGCTCGTATTGCGCCGACAGCGAGCGGTCGCGCGTCACCGCGGTCCAGCCGTCCGACAGAACCTTCACGTGCGGCCGGCCGAGATTGATCATCGGCTCGACGGTGAAGATCATGCCGGGCCGCATCTCGACGCCCTCATTGGCACTGCCATAGTGCAGGATGTTCGGCGCATCATGGAAAAGCTGGCCGACGCCGTGGCCGCAGAAGTCGCGCACCACAGAGCAGCGCTCGCCCTCGGCATAGGTCTGGATGGCAGCACCGATGGCGCCGGTGCGGGCGCCGGGCCTGATCGCCGCAATACCACGCATCAGGCATTCATGCGTGACTTCGAGCAGGCGCTCGGCGGCGCGCTTGATCGTGCCGACTGGATACATGCGCGAGGAATCGCCGTGCCAGCCGTCGAGGATGTAGGTGACGTCGATGTTGACGATGTCGCCATCCTTGAGCGGCTTGTTGTCGGGGATGCCATGGCAGACGACATGATTGATCGAGGTGCAGGACGATTTCGTGTAGCCGCGATAGTTGAGTGTCGCCGGCAGCGCGCCATGGTCCATGCCGAATTCAAAGACGAAGCGGTCGATGGCTTCGGTGGTGACGCCGGGCTCGACCATCGGCACCAGCTCGTCGAGGCAGCGCGCGGTGAGATCGCATGCCTTGCGCATGCCAGCAAAGCCTTCCTCGCCATAGAGGCGGATCTGGCCGGTGTTTCTGAGTGGTGCCGTGGCTGCGTCGAGATAGGTGACCATTTTGTCCGTGTAGGCGATAGGGCCCGGCAGGAGAGCCGATGTGAAGATCTCCCCAGATTTGGCACTTGAGGGCAGAAGGTTCAAGGAAGAACTGCCCAACGCGGCCGCGCTTCGGGAAATTCCTCGTGCATGGGGCGATGTCTAGCCGGTTTTTGCCCGGTTTTCCTTTCTGGTCATCCCAAGTGACGACACATTTCTCGGCCAAAAGCGGTCAAAGCAGCTTTTGACGACGAACGGCGTTGCCGCCCCGGTGACGCCGGTTCGGGAGAAGTGGAATGGACAGACTGCAATTCGAGGTGCCGGTGCGCATCGCACCCGCGCCCGGCCTGCCAGTCGAGGAGATCTACGGGGTCGAACAGGCGCTCGATTTTCTCCAGGACTGGCCGGCGCGCCGTCAAGGCCCGATCTATCAGAAAGCGTTCAACGCCTGCTTTGGCGCCACGGTGGACGTGGTCAAGACCGAGGATGCGTGCCGGGCGTTCATGGCGTTTTGCCGGGCGAGCGGACTGATGGCCAGGGACATGATGACGCCGCGCAGGCGCGGCGGTGGGTCGAGGGCGCTCCAGGCCTGAGGGCTGCCACCGTTTCGCCTTGTCCGATTGCAACGCCAACGATCGCGTTTGAAGGCACGGGGCGATGCGTACCACTGCGCCTGTCTCGTCCCCGACGAACCCGCACCAGGATGCACCAGCGTCAGCCCCGTTAAGCATCCGTTTCCACCTTGCCGGCTACGCCATTGCTTGTTGGCAATGGTTGATTCGTTGCGTCAGTCTCATGGTTCGGAAGATGTCCTCAGAAAAAGTTCGTGCGTTCCCGATCGACCGTCAGGTATTCTTGGTCAGGGAGGTTGCCGCCAAGTTAGGCAATCTGCATGGCGAGACCGCAACCTCCTTCTGGAGGGCCAAGGCGTCGGAGTTGCTGGACCTCGTTGCCGGATCCGGCAGGGACAGAACAGCAGCCGGCGACGAGGTGCGCAGGTTCTTCCTGGCCGTACAGAGAGAGATGTTGGCCGATATGGGTGCGGAGACGATGCCAATTCTTTCCGCTTGAAACAAATTTCGTGGCTATGGGGCAGCGCCGCATGGCTGCATGGGTTCGAGCGGCATGGTATCCGGCTGAACGCATCGCAGGCGGGACGCGCTAAGACGGTCGCTGTCGCCGCCGTGACTTGCTGGCGCCGGCCCCGCACGGCCGCCAAGATACGCGACTATGAAAAAAGCCCGCACCGGCGAACCGGCGCGGGCCACAAGGAGTGTCACGTCAAAGCGTGACTACCCCAAAGCTATCTATTCCGTAGAGCCAGTGATCTCGTCCGATGAGTCATCCGTCGTGTCTGCCGGATCTTCAGTTGCGTTCTTGGCCAAAAGCTTGTCCAGGGCTGCCTGCAGGGACAGCGTGGCCTGCGGTGATGCCGGCGTGGTCGCCACGACGCTGAGCGCCTTTGTCAAACCGCTGGTGGAAGGATCTTTTGCCGCCGTGGATGTCGCAGCTCCATGCCCCTGCGATCCAGCTCCAGCTGAATTCCCGCCGTTGCCGTTCGCACCGCCGTTGCCGTTGCCGCCGCCATTGCCATTGCCGCCAGGACCAGCAAACGCCGAAGAGGCGAGAAGTGTGAGCGCCGCGACCGCTGCGAGCAGATTCGTTCGATTTTTCATGGTCCATCCTTCGAGTCGGCCGTCCCGCTCGATAAATCATGCGACGGCGTCGATGAACCCGCCAGACGGACCTTGGTCCCGGTTTGCCGCGCATAAGTCCTATCGCCAACGCGAGCCGGCCGATTGCCCCATAGCGGGTCATTTGCCGCCGTCTCTGCAATTGCGCTGTTAGCAAACAGTAAACTATCGCCACGCGGGATACGGGCTTTTTTGGTCGTCTTGCTGCCTTCAATGCCCGTCGATCAGCCAACGAACCCCTTCTTTTGGGGGACAATAGATCGCTGACAAAAAATGAACTGAACTTTTTAGCCATTCGTTCACATATGCGTGCTTTCTAATCTACGTCATGGCCTTCAATTGCTTCACCCGGATTCGACTTATCGCAAACGGTATATGCCGGGGCACCGGCGCAAATGTTGCCACGATCTTCGCCCTGACCTTGCCGATCGTTGTCGGCTCCGCCGGCTTCGGTGTCGAGACCTCGTATTGGTACTACAACAGCCTGAGATTGCAGGCGATGGCCGATGCCGCCGCCTATGCTGGCGCGCTCGAACAGATCTCGGGTCCCAACAAGCCGAGCATCGTCGCGGCCGCGACCCAGTCGGCTGCCACGAATGGCCTTGGCTCGGGCACGATCGTCGTCAACACGCCGCCGGCGTCGGGACCGAATACGGCGAAGAAAGCGGTCGAGGTGATCGTCGGCCAGAACCTCGACCGGATGTTCACCTTGATCTTCACGCAGAGCCAGGTTCCCGAACAGGCGAGAGCGGTGGCCCTCATCACCGATGCCTCGAAGTCCTGCTTAACCGCACTCGATCCGACCGCCCCGCAGGCTGTACAGTTTTCCGGCAATACCAGCGTGAATTTCACACACTGCGTCATCATGACCAATTCGAACGCCCCCGACGCCATCAATCTTCAGGGCTCGGCGCACCTCCAGGTCGATTGCCTGATATCAGCGGGCGGCGTCTCTCTCAGCAATCCCGTCACCACCGTCTGCGCGGCCCCGATCACCCAGGCACTGCCTGCCGCCGATCCATTTGCCGACCTGCCAACGCCTGCGGCCAGCAATCCGTGCAAGAATGTTAACGGCAACAAAACGACGCAGACAATCCAGCCCGGGACCTACTGCGGTGGCATGAACCTCAATGGTAATGTCACGCTTTCGCCCGGCGTCTATATCGTCCAGGGCAACTTCAAGATAAACGCCAACGCGGCCATTACCGGCAGCGGAGTGA
>NZ_JAMYKV010000035.1:0-74694 GCF_040317535.1 Mesorhizobium sp. M1409 | reverse complement strand
CGGCAGCGCTCCCGTCAGTTTTTTTTCCGTATTTTGTTTTAAGATGTTCCCGCCGTTCACGCGGGGGCTTTGCGGTGCTAGGTACTGGATTCAATAATTGTCACGGCCGTGCAAATGCGCGGGCCCGTTTCTTCCTGCCGTTGACTTGCTATCGCGCCATCAAGACCGGCAGCGACCGAACGTCGATCCTCGACTTGGCGACACCCCCGAAAATCCGCTCAGCGGCGAGCTTCAGATCGCCCTCGCCCTGGCTCGGTCCGGACGCCGCAAACTCCTCGTATCGCTGCGCAAGCGGAAGTGAGAAGGGCTGGTGGGTTCATTGCGCTGAATCAAACATCTTTGGTGCAGCGCCACTTGATCCGCATCAACGTGCTCGCGAACCAAGGTTGTAGGCTTCAGCCAATCAGTCGGGGAAACGCAGATGAAATTTTCGATCGCGCTGGCGCTCGCGGGTTTGGCCTTGAATGCGGCCGCCGCCCAGGGACTGGGCGATGGCGAGGCTGAATACATGAACTCATGTGCCGTCTGCCATGGTCCCGAGGGCAGCGGCGATGGACCGCTCGGCGACGAATTGGTGAAGCGCCCGGCTGACCTCACCCGTCTTTCGAAAGACAATGGCGGCGAGTTCCCCTACTGGCGCGTTTTCGCGGTGATCGATGGCCGCACCATGGTGCCGGAGCATGGCGATCGGGACATGCCGGTCTGGGGTCGCCAATTCCTCCCCGATGACGCCAGGAAATACGGCCCAAACGCTGGAGAGATCGTCACCACGGAACGGATTCATGAGCTGGCTGGTTATGTCCAGACATTGCAGCAATAGCACGCCGGATTGGAAACGCTTGCGCGCGACACCGGCACAAGGAGGCAGACATGATCGTTGAGAACCAGCAAGCCGCTGTCGCGTTTCTGCTCGATCCTGCTTCATATGGCACGACCGAGCCGGTCGAGGCGATCGAAACCCATATCTCGCGTATCTTTCTGATCGGCCGGCGGGCCTACAAGATGAAACGCGCGGTCAAGCTGCCCTATGTGGATTTCTCGGCGCCGGCGCTCAGGCTTGCCGCATGCGAGAAAGAGGTGGAACTCAACGCGAAGACCGCACCCGGCCTGTATCTGGGGGTGCGTCGCATTACGCGCGAAGCCGACGGCAAACTGGCTTTCGATGGCACCGGCCAAATGGTCGATGCGGCGATCGAGATGGTCCGCTTCGACCAGTCGAAGCTTCTCGATCGTATGGCAACCGCCGGAGAATTGTCGCCGGCGCTGATGACCGCGGTTGCGCGCATGATCGTCGGCTACCACCGTACCGCCCCGACGATCCACCATGGCAGCGGCTCATCCAATCTGGCGAGTGTGCTGGACATCAATGAGGCCGGCTTTGCGACCAGCCATGTTTTCACAAAACCGGAGATCGAGACTTTTGCCGAGGCCTTCCGCACCGCCCTCGCCCGGCATTCCGGATTGCTCGACCGCCGGGAAGCAGCAGGTAAGATCCGCCGGTGCCATGGCGATCTGCATCTGCGCAACATCTGCCTTTTCGACGGCGAGCCCCGCCTCTTCGATTGCATCGAATTCAACGACCAGATTGCAACTGTCGACGTCCTCTACGACCTTGCCTTCCTGTTGATGGACCTTTGGCATCGCGGTTTTCCGCAGCTCGCCAATCTCGTGATGAACCGCTATCTCGATGAGGCTGACGACGAGGACGGGTTCATCCTGCTGCCTTTTTTCATGGCGGTGCGGGCTGCCGTGCGCGCCCATGTCACCGCGACGCAAGTCGAGGAAGGCAGTGCCGATTCCGACACGTTGACTGCCGAGGCGAGATCCTATTTCGACCTTGCCAGAAACTTCCTCCAGGAAGCCCCGCCGCGGCTCGTCGCCATCGGCGGCCTCAGCGGTTCCGGCAAGACGACCGTTGCGGAGGCGCTCGCCGCCCATGTCGGCGCGCCGCCCGGCGCCCGCATTGTCGAAAGCGACCGTATCCGCAAGGCCATGCACGGAGTGCCGGCCGAGACCAGGCTGCCGGATAGAGCCTATCGACCAGAGGTCTCCGACCGCGTCTACCGCGAAATGGCGTGGCGGGCCGGCCTGATCCTCGCGGAGGGTGGATCGGTTGTCGCTGATGCAGTGTTTGACAGGCCTGCCGATCGTGACCGTATCGAGAAGGCGGCACGTGACAGGGGCGTGGCTGTCGCCGGATTCTGGCTGGAAGCCGATCCGCTTGTTCTCTGGCAACGGGTCAGCGAGCGCAAGGGGGGTCCTTCAGACGCCACCATCGATATCCTCTCGCGGCAATTGCAGCGAAATGCCACTCAATCTACCTGGCGAAAGGTCGACGCTGGTCGGGGGCCTACCGATATCGTCTCGGAGTTGAGAAGGTTTTCCGATAGCGGTACCTTCGAAACCCTGCGCACAGCCTCCTGACTGCAAGGTGATCGACCTCAACGGAGATCGAGCGTTGTGCCGGCCCGACTTGATCGCGATCACCGGCGTGACGTGTGCCGCCGCACGGGCGGCCGAGATGAATTTGCGCGGATTGGGAATTGCCCGTTGCCGGTGCGCTGCTTCAGGAGGGGATAGACGTAGCGGTTATCCTGAATGCGTTGCGCGCCCTTGGCGATGGACATCTCGGGCGCGCAAAGTGGACGATAGCAAAATCGGTGAATGGCCATGGCACAGCAGAATCTGGTGGTTTGCGGCAAATGCGGTGGGATCAACCGCCTGCCGCCGGCCCGCAATGCAATGGAGGCGAAATGCGGAAAGTGCGGGACCAGGCTATTTTCGGGGCACCCTGAAGACGTCGACGCCGCGACTTTCGATCGTCAGATCGCGCGCGGCAGCCTGCCCGTTGTCGTCGACGTCTGGGCACCCTGGTGCGGCCCCTGCAAGATGATGGCACCGGCCTATGAAGCGGCGGCAACTGAACTCGAGCCGCATGTTCGCCTGATCAAGCTCAATTCCGAAAATGAGCAGGCTGTCGCCGCAAGGCTCGGAATTCGCAGCATCCCGACCATGATCCTCTTTCATGGCGGGCGCGAAATCGCGCGCACATCCGGCGCAATGACAGCGGGCCAGATTGTCAGGTGGATTCGCGACCGCTTGCCGACGATCACCGCTTGAAAGTCGCCGCGCAATGGAGGGCTGGCAGCTCATTTCGGCGGCTGCGGCGTGCTGGCAAGTTCGGCGCTGGCAGGCATGTTCGATGTCGATATCTCGGTGCTCAGTGCGTTGCGGTGGTCAAGCAGTCGGTCCCCGTCGACACTATCGGTCAGGCCGGCGTTGGGGGCAAATGCGATCGGCCGGCTGTCGCTGGCGGCGTTTGCCGGTCCAATCAGGTTCTGGTTGCCGCTGGCCGGCGCAACCCTGGTCGCCGCGACCGCCGGCTACGGCGCCATGTTGTTGGTCAGCCCTTGATAGAAGCGCGGTTGTCGAGCCTCCTTTGATACGGATCAAGGGCCAAGGCCGTCCACCGTTCTATGGGACTCCATGAAAGGAGTTTGCCATGACAAGTTTGAAGGACCTCACCCCCAACTTCCGCCATGTTCGGTTGCTGCTCGCCCGCGAAAAAGGCCATCCGGAAGGTGATCGCGAGGAGGGCTACGATGTGCTCGCCCCATTGACTGGCGAAGGCCGGCTCGATGCGAAAGAGTGGAAATCGCACAAGGCTTCTTGCCGTGTTCGCCGGTTTCGCAATGGCGAGGAAGATCTGATCGGCCGGCTGAGGCGCAAGCCTGGCGGGCAATGGTATTTCGACTATGCCGAAGGCGATCGCGACGACGAGATCGGCTTTCATCTCGGCGATGAGCGGTTCGTGACCGGCGAATATGTGTCGATCGCGCGCAACGGCACCATGCACACCTACCAAGTGGCACAAGTGGAACGGCCTTGACCCGTTTGGGGCAAACTCCCTGGAGGTAAACCATGTCGCGACGCGTCCTCATCGTAGTCGGCCACCCCGATCCCGCCCCGGACCGACTCTGCCGCGGTCTTGCCAAGGCCTACGGCGAGGGCGCGGAACAGGCAGGACACGCCGTCCGCCGGGTCGATCTGGCAGCAATCGATTTTCCGATGCTGCGCACGATGCGGGATTTCGAACACGGCGTAATCCCGGAGAGCCTCAGGGATGCCACCGAAGCGATCGTCTGGGCCGAGCACATTGTCTTTGTCTTCCCGCTGTGGCTCGGAACCATGCCGGCCATGCTCAAGGCATTTCTGGAGCAGGTAATGCGACCAGGAACAGCCTTTGCGTACCCAGACAAGGGCAGCGGGTTCACCAGGACGCTGCTTCGCGGCCGCTCCGCGCGCGTCCTGGTGACGATGGGCATGCCTTCTGTTCTTTACCGCCTATGGTTCCTCGGACACGGCATCGCCGGCATGCGGCGAAGCATCCTGCATTTTGTCGGCATCAGTCCGGTGCGCGAGACCTTGTTCGGCATGGTCGCTGGCGCCGGCGATGCAAAGCGGGCGAAGTGGATCCGACAGATGCGCACGCTCGGCGAGCGAGCGCTTTAGGCCAGCGATCCTGATATCCGAGCTGCGACGCGACATCACCATTTGCTGCCAAAATCGATTTGACCCGCGTCAAGGCTGCCGGCTCTTTTCCCGGCTTCATTACCACCCATCAGAGCCTTCAATTTTGGGAGAGCATCATGACTACGGCTGATTTCAACATCCCTGTTCGCAAAGTCGCGACCGCGGCGCCAACGAAACTTCGACTGGGTTCCCTGACCGCATTGGTGATCGGTTCGATGGTCGGCTCCGGCGTGTTCAGCCTGCCGCAGAATATGGCGGCAGGTGCTGGTCCCCTCGCAATCCTGATTGGCTGGACCATCACCGCGGTCGGCATGCTGGCGCTGGTCTTCGTCTATCAATCGCTTGCGACCCGCAAGCCCGAGCTCGACGCCGGGCCTTACGCTTACGCCAAGGCCGGCTTCGGTCCCTTCATCGGCTTCACCAGCGCGTGGGGCTATTGGATCAGTGCCTGGGTCGGCAACGTCTCCTACGCGGTGATCGTGTTCAGCGCCCTGTCCTACTTCTTTCCGGCGTTCGGCGACGGAAACACCTGGCAGGCCGTGCTCGGCGCATCGATCCTTTTGTGGCTGATCCATATCCTGGTTCTCGCCGGCATCCGGCAGGCGGCGATCATCAACCTCATTGTAACGGTGGCGAAGATCGCTCCGATCGTCTTGTTCGCAGGGGTTGTTGCCGTCGCCTTCAAACTGCAAGTCTGGTCCCTCGACTTCACCGGTCTGGGCAACGCCAGTCTCGGCTCGATCACCGCACAGGTGAAAAGCACAATGCTGGTGACCCTGTGGGTGTTCATCGGCATCGAAGGCGCCAGCGTATTTTCCGGCCGGGCCGAGCGCCGCAAGGACATTGCCATGGCGACAATTCTCGGTTTCTTCACCTGCCTTGCGCTCTACGCTCTGGTGTCGCTGCTGTCGCTCGGTATCCTCAGCCAACCTGAACTCTCCGCGCTGAAGAACCCATCAATGGCGGGCGTATTGGAGGCGGTTGTCGGTCCCTGGGGCGCTATCCTCATCAACATCGCGCTTGTGGTGTCGGTGGTCGGCGCCTTCCTGAGCTGGACGTTGCTTGCAGCCGAAATTCCCCATGTCGCCGCCAAGGACGGGACAATGCCGAAATTCTTCGGCCGGGAAAGCGAGCGTGGCGTGCCCTCGATCTCCCTTCTGATTACCAATCTGCTCGTGCAGGCGTTCCTGCTGATCACACTTTTCGCACAAAGCACTTATCAAGCGCTGTTCTACATCGCGTCGGCCGCAATTCTGGTGCCCTACATCTTTTCCGGAGCCTACGCTGCCAAGCTCGCGCTGACCGGAGAAAGCTACGAGGGCAATGAACAACGCGCCGGTCCGCTTTTCGCGGGGTTGCTGGCAACGGTCTATGGTTTGTGGCTCGTGTACGCAGCGGGACCTGCATACCTGTTCATGTGCGCGATCCTCTATGCGCCCGGCATCATCTTCTACGTGTGGGCGCGCCGCGAAACCGATCAGCGCGTGTTCCATCCTGCCGAAGCAGCCCTCGCCGCAACCCTCATCGCTGTCGCCATCCTCGCCGTTTACGAGATATGGACCGGCGCCGTCAGCCCGCTGTGAGAGGAGCGGCGCGATGACAAGCCTGGGTGTGCATTCCGAAGTCGGCCGTCTGCGCGAGGTGATGGTCCATCGCCCGGATCTCAGCCTGCGCAGGCTGACACCGGAGAACTGCAAGGCGCTGCTTTTCGACGATGTGCTGTGGGTCAAGCGGGCTCGCCAGGAGCACGATGTCTTCGTCGATGCGTTGCGTGAACGCGGCGTGCTGGTGCATTCCTTCGGGCAACTCCTGGCTGAGACGATGAGCCTGAACAAGGCCCGCGACTGGCTTCTCGACCGCCGCGTACATCCCGGCGTCGTCGGGCTCGACATGGTCGACGAGATGCGCGGATGGCTCAACGAGATGCCGCCAGAGTTGCTCTCGTCTTACCTTGTCGGCGGCATTGCCCGGGCGGAGCTTCCTTTCGAGCCCAAAGGTTTGACCGGAAGAACGCTGGCCCCCCAGGATTTCGTACTGCCGCCGCTGCCGAACCAGCTTTTCACCCGCGACAGTTCCTGCTGGATCTACGGCTCGGTTTCCGTCAATTCCATGTACTGGCCCGCCAGGCGCCCGGAAGCGGCCAATGTCGAAGCCGTCTACCGCTTCCATCCCCGCTTCCGCGACAGCGGTATTCCTTTCGTCTCACCAGATCTGGGCACTGGCACCAGCCTGGAAGGCGGAGATGTCATGCCGATCGGTGGCGGAACGGTCCTCGTCGGCATGGGGGAGCGTACCACGCCGCAAGCCGTGGGTGACCTTGCGCGCAGCTTGTTCGCTGCCGGCGAAGCGACACGCGTGATTGCCGCCCTGATGCCGCGGGACCGCGGTTTCATGCATCTCGATACCGTCTTCACCTTCTGTGATCGTGACCTTGTCACCATGTACCCGCCGGTGGTGGACCGGTTGCGCACCTTCTCGCTGCGGCCAGGCGACGGAAAAGCGGCGGTCGAGGTCACGGATGAGACGAAACCGTTCACGGCTGTGGTTGCCGAAGCCCTTGGACTGAAGTCGCTGCGGATCATCGCCACCGGCGGCGACCGCTACGAAGCTGAGCGCGAGCAGTGGGATGACGGCAACAATGTCGTTGCGGTCGAGCCCGGCGTGGTCATCGGCTACGACCGCAACGTCTACACCAACACACTCCTGCGCCGCGCCGGAATTGAAGTGATCACGGTCGAAGGCGCCGAGCTTAGCCGCGGCCGCGGCGGCGGTCACTGCATGACCTGTCCGATTGTCCGCGACCCGATTTGACCCGAAAGGAAATCCCCATGGCGATCAATCTTCATGGCCGCTCCGTCCTGACCCTGGACGACCTCACGGCCGACGAGATCCGGTTTCTTCTCAAGCTCGCCGCCGATCTCAAAGCGGCCAAGCTCGCCGGGCACGAGATACCGCGGCTTGTCAGAAAGAATGTCGCCCTGATCTTCGAGAAGGATTCGACGCGCACACGCACGGGTTTCGAGGTGGCGGCCTACGATCAGGGCGCCCACGTCACTTACTTTGGCCCCACCGGCAGCCATATCGGCCACAAGGAATCCATGAAGGACACCGCCCGCGTGCTTGGCCGGATGTACGATGCGATCGAGTATCGCGGCTTTGGCCAGCACCAGGCCGAACTGCTTGCCGCGCACGCCGGCGTGCCGGTCTACAACGGTCTCACCGACGAGGCGCATCCGACGCAGATCCTCGCCGACCTCATGACCATGCGTGAATTCACGCACAAGCACCTGTCGGATATGACCGTCACCTTCGTCGGTGAAGGTCGGGACAATGTCGCGCTGTCGCTGGCACTCGGAGCAGCCAAGGTCGGCATCGACATGCGCATCGCATCGCCGAGGGAGCTTTGGCCGGACGAGGAATTCTGTGCCCATGTCCGGGACCTGGCAGACCGCGGCGGTGGCCGTTTCCGGCTCGACGAGGATGTGGCTGGCTGCGTCCAGGATGCCGATTTCATCTACACCGACGTTTGGATGTCGATGGGCGAGGACAAGTCGGGCTGGGCCGAGCGCATTCGCCTTCTGATGCCCTATCGTGTCACCAGCGAGGTTATGGCTGCCTCCGGCAATCCCCACGTCAAGTTCATGCACTGCCTGCCGGCGTTCCACGACACCGATACCGAGATCGGCGCCTTCATTGCGAAGGAATACGGCATCGACTGCATGGAGGTCACCGACGAGGTGTTCGAGTCGGGTGCGTCGATCGTCTTCGATCAGGCCGAAAACCGCATGCACACGATCAAGGCCTTGCTCGTCTCCACGATCGGCAACTGAGATGCGGATCGTCGTTGCGCTCGGCGGAAACGCACTGCTGCGCCGTGGCGAACCCATGACGGCCGAGAACCAGCGTGCCAACATCGTGCGCGCTGCGGCTGTATTGGCGGGTCTGATCGGCGAAGGGCACTCGATCATAATAACGCATGGCAACGGACCGCAGGTAGGACTTCTGGCCCTCCAGGCCGCGGCAACTTCAGATGGCCGCACATTTCCACTCGATGTGCTTGGCGCCGAAAGCGCAGGCATGATCGGCTACGTCATTGAGCAGGAACTCGGCAATCTCCTCAAAGAGAGGCTTTTCGCGACCCTGCTGACGCAGGTGAAGGTCGATCCGCACGATCCTGCTTTCGCTCACCCGACGAAGCCTATCGGCCCGGTCTACGACGAGGCAACGGCACGCAAGCTTGCCATCGAACGCCGCTGGCGGATTGCGCCCGATGGCGACAAATGGCGCCGTGTCGTGCCCTCGCCCAGACCGCTGGAGATCCTGGAAGCCGCTGTGATCTCGTTCCTTGTCGAACGCGGTGTGATCGTCATCTGCACCGGCGGCGGCGGGGTTCCAGTGATAGCCCGGGTAGATGGCAGTCTTTGCGGCGTGGAGGCCGTCGTCGACAAGGATCTGGCAAGCTCGCTTCTTGCGCGTCAATTGAAGGCCGACATGCTGCTGTTGCTGACCGATGTCGACGCCGTCTATGTCGACTACGGAACGGCGACTGCTCGGGCGCTCCGGCGCGTGAGCCCCAAGGAGCTATCCGGGAAGAATTTTCCGGCCGGCTCCATGGGACCGAAAGTCAGCGCTGCAATCGAATTCATTGAAGCGACAGGCAAGCCTGCGGCAATCGGCAAGCTTGATGACGCCGTAGAAATTGTGACGGGCGAACGCGGCACCTGGTTCGAAGCCGACGCTCTGCCCTCACCCATCGAGCCTCGGAGGTTTTAGGCAGCCACGACACCGACGACATAATTCTTGCCGTAGGCTTTGGCGCATTTCGGACATGTCGTGTAGAAGAAGTACACGTCACTTGGCTCGGTGTTTCGAGCACGCGCAATCTGCCGCATCTCCTCATCCCAGGTCCTCGCCTGGCTGAACGGACCCTCGAACACCTTCGTTATGAGGTCTCCAGTCAGCGTAGTGATCTTCTCGCCGGGCACAGGCTTCGAAACCGCAAACAGATGCTCGCTGCTCCAGGGTGAGATGTCCCTGCTCAGCACAATGAATTGATCTTCGTCCGAGGCGCCGGCGTCTTCGATGTGCTTGTTAACGCGCGCGAACACGCTGCCCATATTCATCGGGATATGCATGACGCTGTGGGTCGTGGCCTTGACGAACCGCTTGTCGTTGAAATGCAGATCCTGACCGTCCCAGCCGTCGGGACTGAACCTGGGGCAGCAACCGGTCGTGTTGACACTGGCGTCGTACCGAGGTGTTTCATTCGTCCGCATGGCCTGTCCTCAATTGAACCGCCATCTGACGGGCAATGATTCCGGCCATCATTGATCTCTGTCAACATCGATGCGCATCAAAGCGGCTGCCGCCCTTGTTCCTCGACTGTTTTCAACCGGACGACTGAAACGGAGCAAAGGGCCTGTGCAACGACTTTGGTCGAGACGCTGCCGAGGTGACGGCGGATTACCGACGACGCTCGGGCTCCAACGACGATGTGTCCGACGTCATTGTGCTCGGCGTAGTTGAGAATCGCATCGGCGGGACTGACCGCCTCAAGCACGTGATAGCTGATGCGGTCTTCCGGCAGATGCAGTGGACGAGCCCAATCCTTCATCGCGACGAGCCGCTTCAGGTAAACTGAGCGCCCGGTCTCATCCGCTGCCGGCGTCCCGCCGATGATTTCGGTTTTCAGGACCGTCACGCAGGCCAACCAGGAATCCTCTCGCGAGGCAAGCACGCGGGCGGTTTCGTTGAGAACCTCGCCTGCCAGCGCATCGCCGCCATTGGCCAGATCGACCGCGGCAAGGACAATTGAAGGGCCGGCGTGTGTCCTCGACGAGGTCGACCTACCGACAAGCGATCTGTCATCGGTCTTGCGAAACAGCTTGGCGATGGCGGCCCACAGCCCCTCGTCCCGGGGCTTGCGCTTGGCAATCACCACCTGATCCGGGTTCTTCAGATCGGACAAAACATGCGCCGCCTCGGTATATCGTTGAGACCTGTCGACCTCCATGCATCGCAGGATGATGGCCTCCAGCCACCGCGGAACGGTTTCGTTGATGTCTCGCGGCGGCTTGGGCGCATGATAGAGCCTGCGCTTCATTCCCGCGAAAGTCGCCGGTCGCCCGAACGGCTCCTCGCCCGTAGCCAACTGATAAAGGATGCAACCCAGTGCGAACAAGTCGCTCGCGGGATCGGATCGTTCGCCAAGCACCTGTTCCGGCGCAATATAGGCGGCGGTGCCCATCGGCACCGAGCTTTCCGCGCCGAGAAGATCGGGAAGCTCTGCATGCCAGGCGAGCCCGAAGTCGAGAAGCACCGCGCCGCGCTTGGCGAGAATGATATTCTCGGGTTTGAGATCGAGGTGAACGACCTTCTGCCGGTGCAGGGCGGCGAGTGCCCTGGCGATCTCGGTGCCGATCGTTGCCACCTCGTCCACAGGCAGCGGTGCGTTGCCAACGATACCCGCCATGCCCGAACCGGCCACGAACTCCATGGCTATGTAGGGAACCCGCGCCAGGCTGCCGGATGCCGCGAAACGCGGCACATGCGGTCCCGACAGCCGTTTCAGGATCAGTTCCTCCGCCTCGAAACCGAGGATGACCGAAACATCCCCGCCCGGGTCGAGAAAGGGTATCTTCAGCACAAGCGGGAAATCATAGCGCGGATTGGTCACCCGCCACAGCGATGCCATTCCGCCGGATGGCAACTTTTCGACCAGCTCGAACCCATCGATGACTGTCCCCGCCTCAAATCGTTGCATCAAATATGTCTCCTCGAAGCCTAGCGGCCGATCCTCAGGCGCATGCCAAGCCATCCAGGCAGGCCGGCGGCCTGGATCTTGCGGCCTGTCTCTTCGTGATCATAGGGAACACGCACCATCGTGACCTCGCGCCGCTCCGTGTCGATGAGAACAAAGCATGCCGCCGGGTTGCCGTCGCGCGGTTGACCGACCGCCCCGGCAATCACAAGGTGCCGCCTCAGTTCGGACAATGGCGCCGCCACATTGTCGAGCGGCTGGAAATGCATCGGCCGGCGCCCGGGCAGCGTGTAGTAGATGGCCGGAATGTGCGTATGGCCACAGAAAATGAAACGAGCATCGGTTGAAGACAGGCAGCGTTCCGCCGCATCCACGTCACGTATATAGGGCCATTTTCCTGGCCGTTCCGCGCTGGCGTGCACATAGAGCCGGTCTTCAGATTGCAGCGAAAGCGGCAACCGCGCCAGGAAATCGAAATGCGCCGGAGCAAGGCATTTGCGGGTCCACTGGACAGCAAACCGCGCATTCTCGGTCATGTCGCTTAGGTCCCGCGCCACCGCCTCATCGTGGTTGCCCATGATGCAGAGCGCGCCTTGCGCCGTCAGATCGGCAGCCCTCTCGACCACGTAGATGGGGTCGGGACCGTAGCCGACCAGATCGCCGAGCAATACCAACTCGTCTGAACCACGTTCGTGAACAACCTCCAGGACCGCGTCGAATGCCTCGCGATTGGCATGGATGTCAGACAGTATTGCAATGCGCATTCAACGTCATCCCAAGCACCGGCGAAACATAGTACGGCGAATACAGCGAGTGATTTGACCCTGCTCAAGGCCCGCGCGCGATCACCGGGAGGGTCTCCGACATAGTGGAATGTGACCTTCGACTGTGCGGACATCGGGTACTGGCGCCATATAATCTCTGCCGGAATATGATGCCAGTAAGGCAGGGCGCCGCGGATCAGAAGACCAGCATCTCCCTGGCCACGGCTTTCTTCATCCGCGGGGATGACAAGCACATCGATCCCTGAATTTCGGGCCTTTACTACTTGTTCGCCACGCAGGTTGCCATCAACATCGATCGCAACGGTGCGCGATCGTTTATTCAGTCGAAGAAACCGGCGTCCTCTTCCCTAAGATACTTCTTCGCGCCTGCGGCATCTATGTCGAGGCCCAATCCTGGAGCTTCGAGCAAGTCGATCAGCGAATCCTTCACGATCCGCGTCGGCAGGCCGACAACGATATCCTCCCACCAAGGGTCGGAGGCGCTGGGATATTCGAAGGCGATGTAGTTGGCGGGCAAGGTTGCGCAGACATTGATAAGCGCGCCGAGGCCCAGCAGGCCATTCGCCGTGCCGTGCGGCGCCATCATGATCGAGTGCATGTAGGCATGCTCGGCCACCCATTTGAGCTCGGCGATGCCGCCTATGTCGGCGGGGTCCGGACCAATGATGCGGACCGCCTGCGTCTCGATCAGTTCCTTGAAGTTATGACGCAGGTAGATCTGCTCTCCCGTGTGGATGGGGGTGGACGTGGATGTCGTGAGTTCGCGGTAGGCCTGCGGATTGACCCAGGGCACGTAGTCGCCCGTCAGCATGTCCTCCAGCCACATCAGATTGTATTTCTCGACTGCCCGCGCGAAGCGGATCGCGTCCGGAAGGAACCAGCCAGGGCCACAATCCAGGGCTAGAGAGACCTGGTCGCCGAGCACCTCTTTCATGGCGACGACGCATTCGATCATATGCGCCATGCCGCGCTCGCTGATCTGCCCTTGGTCCATCGCCCCATGATAGGTCGGCGGCTGACGGACGCCATAGTGGAAGTCGGGCACGCTCGTCTTCATGTTGGAGTGGAAGCTGATGCCCTGCTTGACCATGAAGAAGTTCTCGGGCCGCTCCATCATCCATTTGACGTCTGCCGCGTAGTCCTCGGGCTTGTCGCCGGTCCTCTTTTTTCGGATGGAGCCGTTATAGACCCGAACCTTGTCGCGCACCTTGCCGCCGAGCAGCTTGTAGACCGGAACCCCGGCCGCCTTGCCGGCGATGTCCCAGAGAGCGTGCTCGATGGCGCTGACGGCGGCACCGTAGGGCTTGAACGAGCCCCGCTGGCGGATCTTCAGCATGCAGCGTTCGACGTCGGTTGGGTCCTCGCCGATCAACGCCTCACGGAAATGCAGGACCCAGGGCTTGAGATATGGCTTGGTGTATTCAACCTCGCCGAGGCCATGAAGGCCTTCGTCGGTGACGATGCGGACGATGGGATGTTTGCCGATGACGGCGCACCGGAGATCGGTGATCTTCATGCTTCCCCTTTCTTGCCTTCCCTCAAAAGGTGGGCCTTCCCTCGAGATGTGAGGCGGTCAGCTCCAGGTCCGGTCCCACGAATATTCGTCGTCCCAGTGATCGGTCGGCTGCCAGATGCCTTTGATCCCTTCCTGCAGGTGTTGGCAGATGACTTCATCAACCACGTCGTCGATGCCCAGGCCCGGCTTGTCGGGCACGGTGATGAACCCGTCCTTGACCAGCGGCTTGGGCAAGCCCGTGACGATATCGTCCCACCAGTCCACTTCCACGCTGTGATATTCGAGCGCCATGAAGTTTTCCGTGGCCACCGCGACATGCGCGGCGGCCATCGCGGCGATCGGGCTTTCCGCCATGTGAATGGCCATGGCAACGCCATGGTCCTGCGCCGCGTCACCGATCTTCTTGGTCTCGAGTATGCCGCCTGACGTAAGCAAGTCCGGGTGGATGACCGAGATGCCTGCGTTGAGCAGCGGCTCGAAGCCTTCCTTGAGGTAGATGTCCTCACCCGTGCAGATGGGCACGGACGTTGCCTCCTGCAACCGCCGATACTGCTCGGCGTGCTGCCAGGGGATCACGTCCTCAAGCCAGGCCGGTGCGTATTTCTCGATCCGCCGGGCGAGACGGATGCCGTCCTGCAGCGAGACGTGGCCGACATGGTCGATGGCGAGCGGGATCTCGTAGCCGATCACCTCGCGGACCTCGTGGATATACTGATCGAGCAGGTCGATGCCCTTTTCGGTGAAGTGGAGGCCCGTGAAGGGATGCGGCACGTTCTGCGCGTCGTAGGCGAGATTGCGAGCCTTGCGCTCTTCGAGGGATGCGCCACGGCCGCGCGGGTTGGCGTAAAACCCTTCGAGCGCGCCGGCGGGAGCGGCCACGGCGCCCGGGACATGGGCGATCTGCATCAAGCCAAGGTCCATCTTGAGGAAGGTGAAACCGCGGTTCACGCGCTCCTTGAGGCGCTTTCCGGTTTCAGTGCCGCTCGGTTTCTCGGCATCGGTATCGCAATAGACGCGCACGTGATCGCGAAACTTGCCGCCAAGCATCTGGTATATCGGCACGCCATAGGCCTTGCCCGCGAGATCCCACAGCGCGATCTCGACTGCCGAGACACCACCACCCTGCCGCCCATGGCCCCCAAATTGCTTGATGCGGCGGAACAGTCGGTCAATGTCACAGGGATTCTCGCCCAGCAACCGGCTCTTGAGCATCAGCGCATAGGTCGCGCTGGCGCCGTCGCGCACTTCGCCCAGGCCGACTATGCCCTGGTTGGTGTAGATCTTGAGCAGCGCCGAGGTGAACGGCGCGCCGACGATTTCGGCTACCCGCATGTCGGTGATCCGAAGGGCGGACGGCTTGGAGTTGGTGTTCACCCGATTGAGCGTTTCGTCGGCGCTGCCTGTATTTGGCATGGCTTATCCTCGTTCTGGTCGGCGGGCTTGTTAGCCACATGCCCGCACAGGTCGTTGCTAGCCCAATTCAATCTCATGGGCCTGCAGGTAGTCGCGGTCCATCTCGATACCGAGACCAGGCGACGACAGCTTGAGGCTGCCGTTCGACACGTCGAGTGGTTTGTCGATGAGATGATCGTATTTGCCCAGGTTCCACTCTGACGTTTCGAGCTTGTAGAAATTGGGAACGGTCATCATCACCTGCGCTCCCGCGACCACGTTGATCGGCCCTGCGGCGTCATGTGGCGAGACCGGGATGTAGTAGGCTTCGCACAGGGCGGAAATCTTCTTGAGTTCGGTAATGCCGCCGGTCCAGGTAACGTCCGGCATGATGTAGTCAGCGAGCCTGTTCTCGAGCACCGGGACGAAATCCCACTTCGTATGGCCGCGCTCTCCCCACGAGATGGCTGTGCTGACCTTCTCACGCACCTGCTTGAGGGCGTTAAGGCTCTCGGGCGGACAGGGTTCCTCAAACCAGTCGATCTGTCCGGCTTCCTCGAGACTCCGACAGAGGCGAATGGCGGTGGGAACGTCGAAGCGGCCATGCGCGTCGATGAGAATGTCGACATCGGGCCCCGCCGTTTCGCGGATCAAAGCCGTGAGTTCGGCGGCTTCGCGTTCGTCCTTGCGGTTCATGCCGCCATCGAGGTAGCCGTCCCGCTGTTCGCGGGATAGGCCGTCGGCGCTGCGACCCTGGTGGGGGAATGGATCGAACTTGAGCGCGGTGTGTCCGGACTCGACGATATCCAGAATCTCACGGACCACGGCTTCCTTGCTGGTGAATTTGGCCTGGTTGGGATGGGTGTAGAGCGCGATTTCATCGCGCACCGGTCCGCCCAGCAACTCGTATATCGGCTTACCAAGGACTTTGCCCCGGATGTCCCAGAGGGCGATGTCGATGGCGCTCACGCATTCGACGGCGGCGCCGCGGCTGCCCATGTAGGTGAAGCTGCGGAAAATCTTGTGCCAGAGATGCTCGATACGCGCTGGATCCTCGCCTGTCACGGAGACACCGATCTGCCGAAGGATCGTGCAAAGGGCGCGGTTGGCGAGCCTTGTGGTGGTGGTGATCTCTCCCCAGCCACTCACCCCTTCGTCGGTCGTCACCTCGACGAACAGGAACTCCCCCCAATAGGATGCATCGGACCTGATCAGCCACGGCCGAACGCTCGTGATTTTCATCTCAATTTGCCTCGATTGAAATAGTCAGGCCACGATGTTTTGGACTGGGCATCTATCCAGCCCGAGCGGCGTTGCGCGCACGCATCTGTTCGAGAACGTGCCGGCCGGAACCCTCGACGTGGCGGGAAACGAGTTCGGCCGCCTTGTCGGCTTCTCCCGCCTTTACGAGCGCGATGAGTTCGCGGTGTTCACGCATGATGGCGGCCCGCCGCGCGAGCGTGAAATTGAAACGCCGGCTCACGGCTCGCAGCACTTCGCGATGCTTCCACCAGAGCTCGGCGGCATGGCGGTTATAGTGACGCTGGTACATCACCGTGTGGAAGGCGGTATCCAGCTCACTGTGCCGGAAAGTGTCGGCGAAGTTGTTTTCTTCAATCAGGCCTTGGAGACGTTCGAGTTCGGCAATGTCCTCGCCGGTAGCCATATTGACAAACCATCGCGTCAGGGCTGGCTCGATCAGGACACCGATCTCGTAGATATCCCGGACAAAATCCTGATCTATGGGGCGGACGCGCGCCCCGCGGTTGGCGACAAAGGTGACAAAGCCCTCCCCACGCAACAGCTGCAGCGCCTCGCGCACGGGGTTGGTCGAGGTGCCGTGACGCCGGGCGAGATCGGTGACCACAAGCCGTTCGTTGGCGGCAAGCCGTCCCTCGATGATGTCTTCCCTGATCCGTTCATAAAGCGAGGCGCCCTCGCTGGAGGCCCCGATGGGATCAATCCCCGCAGGCGGCATGGCTTTGAAATCGCTTGTTTCGGCCAAGGCCGGCTCTCCAAATTAATACACATCTTGCCCGATATCACACACGACTTTCGCAAACAATGTACGATCCGGTGCGTTGACAGGCAATCTATGATCTGAAAACGTACTAAGTGATCGATGGGGTACATAGAGCCGAGACGACTCCCCGCGGTCGACAAGCAACGACCGCTTTGCCTCGGCCCAAGAGCGGCATGGGAGAACCAGGAGGATACCTATGACGAGGATTACACTCGGCAGTGCGGTCCTGCGCGGCACTGTCGTCCCTGTGCTGGTAGCATCGCTGATGTCCACATCGGCGCTGGGCGCGCCGCCGGTCGACCTGAGCAAGTGGTCGCCCGAATATGTGCGCTCCATCGCGGGCACACAGGATTTCGACACGGCGGCCGATTGCGCCAAGGTCACCCCGCTCGACTACAAGGGGCGACTGACTTTCTGGTATCAGGGCGTGTTCGAGGGCGACCCCGACCTCCTGCGCCAATACTACAAGGATTTCTTTGAGACCTTCCGTAAGACCTATCCGAACATCCAGCTCGAGGATCAAGCCCTCACCTATAACGACCTTCTCGACAAGTTCCGCACGGCGCTCTTGGGCAACGCCGCGCCGATGGCGGTGCGCCTGCAAATCCTGGGTGGTACCGAGTTCGCCTCAAAGGGTTACTTGGAGCCGCTCAAGCCCGAGGATGTGGGGTACTCGGCCGAGGATTTCTGGCCCGGCGCCATGAAGGCCGTGACCTGGGAGGGCGTGACCTACGGCATCCCGACCAACAACGAGACGATGGCGTTCATCTGGAACGCCGACATCTTCAAGCGTGCGGGGCTCGATCCGGACAAGGCTCCGGCAACCTGGGACGACGTCGTCAAGTATTCCAAGCAGATCCATGACAAGCTCGGCATTGCCGGCTACGGCCTCGTGGCTCGCAAAAACGCCGGCAACACGCCGTATCGCTTCATGCCACAGCTGTGGGCCTATGGCGGCGGCGTTTTCGACGAAGCGGCGGCGAACCCGACTTATGACAAGGTCGAGCTCGATAGCCCGCAGAGCAAGGCGGCGCTGCAAGCCTCGTACGACATGTATGTTCGCGACAAGTCGGTTCCGGTCTCGGCGCTCACGAACCAGCAGGCCGATAACCAGCCACTGTTCGTCGCCGGCCAGCTCGGCATGATGATCTCGCACCCGTCCGACTACAATGTGATGCTGGACCTGCAGAAGAAGGCGACGGGCACCGACAAGGACAAGGCCCAGACCGTCATCGACAACATGCGCTACGGCCTCATTCCGACTGGCCCCGACGGCAAGCGCGCCGTCGTGTTCGGCGGCTCGAACATTCACATCCTGAAGCCCGAATATGTCGAGGGCGGCAAGGTGGACGAGCCGGCCGCGAAGGCTATCATCTGCATGTGGACCAGCCCGGAATGGTCGTTGAAGATGGCTTACGCAGGCTCGAATCCGGGCAACCTCAATGGCTTCAAGACCAAATGGATGAAGGAGCGTCTGGACAAAATCAAGTTCCTCGATGTCACGACCTCGATGCTGCCATACGGCATCCCGTTCCCCGCGCTGCCGCAGTCCCCCGAGATCATGAACATCATAATCCCGGATATGCTGCAGAATGCCCTGACCGGAGCGATGACCGTCGACCAGGCGGCGGAGGACGCGGCCAAAAAGGTAAAGGACTTGATGGGCGGACTCTAGTCCGAGCCTGACCGGCTGCGCCGATCGTGCAGCCGGTTCGTTCCGAAGAATAAGGGCACGCCACAGTGACGATCGTGACCGGCAAGGCCGAGGCTCGCCGAAGATTGCAACCCGTTAGGGCCGGCGTGCCGCGGAAGATATGGGAGCATCGCGCTGACTACGCGTATGTGCTCCCTGCAATCGCCGTAATGCTCATCGTCATTGCCTATCCGATCTACTACACGATCGAGCTGTCCTTCTTCAAGACGCCGCCTGGCCTGCAGCTCCGCGACAAGAGCTTCGTCGGCTTCGATAACTACACGGCCATCCTCACCAGCGAGGTGTTCTGGAAGGTCACCTGGAACACGCTGATCTGGACACTGGGATCCACATTCATTTCCTTTGCACTGGGGTTTGGCGCCGCGCTGGCGCTCCACCGCGACTTTATCGGCCGTGGTGTCCTGCGCGCCATCCTGATCATTCCGTGGGTCATCAGCGCGGTTGCCGCCTCCTATATCTGGAAGTGGATCTATCATTCGGACTTCGGAATCATCGGCGCGGTGCTGGTCGGCCTCGGATTGGCCGACCGGCCGCCGAACTTCATCGACAACGTCAGCACGGTGCTGCCCTCGCTGATCGTCGTCAATATCTGGCGCGAGTTTCCGTTCGCCATGATCATGATGATGGCCGGTCTGCAGACAGTCCCCGAGCAGTTGCTGCGCGCAGCGGAAGTCGACGGGGCCAATGCATGGCAGCGCTTCTGGCACGTCACTTTCCCGCACTTGCGCAACGTCTCGACGGTGACGATCCTGCTGCTCGCAGTCGCCAACTTCAATTCCTTCATCATTCCTTGGATCATGACGGGAGGCGGGCCATCGAACGCGTCGCATATCTGGATCACGCACATTTATGAGCTCGCCTTCGGCCGCCAGCGCTGGGGCGTCGCTTCGGCTTATTCGGTGCTCCTGTTCCTCATCCTGATGGCGCTCGGCTATTTCTATGTCCGCGCGTTGAGCGGCAATGAAGGGAAAGAGGGGAACTCATGAGCGCGACCGCCGAGTCAGCTCCTCGAGGCCAGACCCGTCGCCGCGTGCGCGTCGACGGATGGCGATGGGCCGGGCGCATGTTCCTCGTGTTCATGCTGCTTTACACCGCGGTGCCGATGATCTGGATGCTGATCACCTCGATCAAGTCCGGATTCGCGGCGACCCAATTTCCGCCTCAATGGTGGCCGGATGAGCCTACCCTCGCCAGCTACCAGAAGCTGCTCGATCCCCAGAGCAGCGTCGGCCAGGACTTTCTCCGCTTCTTCTGGAACAGCCTGTTCGTATCGACCGTCACGACAGTCCTTTCGGTGATCGTGGCTGTTCCTGCCGCTTACGCGTTTTCGCGCTTCCGTTTCCCCGGCCGGAACTTCCTGTTCTTCGCCGTGCTGCTGCGCAACATGTTCCCCGCGGTGATCTTTCTCGTGCCGCTCTTCATCCTGATGCGCATGCTTGGGCTGGTGAACACACATGGCTCGCTTATCCTCACCTATCTCACCTTCGGCCTGCCGCTGGCAATCTGGCTGCTCAAGGGGTTCTACGACAACATCCCGGTCCAGCTCGAGCAGGCGGCACGCATCGATGGAGCGACGCGCTTCCAGGCCTTCATCCTGATCGTGATGCCTCTCTCGACGCCCGGCATCATCGCCACCGCGATCTATTCCTTCATCGGCGCGTGGAACGAGTACATCTACGCCTACACCTTCCTCTCCAAGAACGACCAATTGACCCTGCCGGTCGGCATCCAGCGTTTCTTCTCGGAAAATACGACGGACTTTCCAGGCCTGATGGCGGCCAGCTTTATGATGAGCGTGCCCGTCGTGGTGCTGTTCCTCATCCTGCAACGATACTTCGTACGCGCCCTTACAGAAGGCGCGGTCAAGCACTAGGGAGTTGCCGATGGCCCACGTGGTCCTCAAAGATCTCGTCAAGACCTATGGCGGCTTCAAAGCTGTCAACGACGTTTCACTGACCGTCAATGACGGCGAGTTCGTTGCGCTCGTCGGCCCTTCAGGCTGCGGCAAGACAACCACGCTCAATCTCGTCGCGGGGCTGATCCCGATCACATCGGGCGACATCGTCATCGGGGACCGGGTGGTCAACGATCTCGACCCTAAGGACCGGGACATCGCAATGGTGTTCCAGAACTACGCGCTCTATCCGCAAAAGTCGGTCTACAAGAACCTGGCGTTCCCGCTGCAGATGCGCAAACTGCCCCGGGACGAGATCGACAGGAAGGTCAAGGAAGCGGCGCGAGTGCTCGACATGACGCACCTGCTCGAGCGCAAGCCGCGCGAACTTTCGGGTGGGCAGCAGCAGCGTGTGGCGCTCGGCCGCGCCCTCGTCCGCGACCCGGCGGTGTTCCTCATGGATGAGCCGCTCTCCAACCTCGATGCCAAACTGCGCGTGCAGATGCGGTCGGAGATCAAGCGCTTCCACCAGGATCTCAAGGCGACGATCATTTATGTGACGCACGACCAGCTCGAAGCCGTGACCATGGCCGACAAGATGGCGGTGATGAACGGCGGCTACCTGCTACAATACGATTCACCGGCGCAGGTCTTTGCCCATCCGGTGAACATGTTCGTCGCCAGCTTCATCGGCAGTCCGGCGATGAGCCTTATTCCGCTGGAGGCGTCGACGGCAAACGGCAACACTGTGTTGAACGGCGCGGAGGGCTGGAGCCTCGAGCTGTCGCAACTGAACGCGCGCAAGGTCCAGAGCGCGACCACCAAGAAAATCGTGCTCGGAGCGCGACACTCGACGATCAAGCTGCACAAGAGCACAGTCCCCGGTGCCATTCCGGCCAAGGCCTATACGGTGGAACCAACAGGGGATGTGACCTTCGTACAGGCGTTCCTCTCCGGCGCCATCGTCAACATCAGCGTGTCACCCAACATCGCCGTCGCACCTGACGAGCAGATCTGGCTCGAGTTCGACCAGGAGCGGATGCATCTGTTCGACGGCGAAACCGAAATGGCCCTCAGGGCCGACTGAGACAGGGCGGATGCGTGTGGAACGTGGGCGTGGATGACTACGAAGCTTAAGATCACCGCGATCAAGCCCTATCCAGTGTGGGTAGGAACGCGCAACCAGATGCTGGTCAAGGTCGAGACCGATCAAGGCATCTTCGGCTGGGGCGAGAGCGGCTTGAGCGGTCGCGAGAAGGCCGTGGCCGGCGCGGTCGAGCATTATCGCGAGTTCCTCATCGGCCGCGATCCCATGCGGATCGGGCGGATCTGGCAGGAGGCCTATCGCAGCCAATACTTCGAGGGCGGGCGGGTCCTGCAGGCGGCGATTTCCGCCATCGACATCGCCCTGCATGACATCAAGGGCAAGGCGCTGGAAGTGCCGGTCTACGAGCTGCTAGGCGGCAAACAGCGCGACCGCATCCCCACCTTCGCCTCGATCGGCGACGAGGCCGAGGGCGATATCGCCATCGAACGAGCCCGCGAACTGCGCGCACAGGGGTGGCAGGCGGTCCGCTTCTTCCCCGTCGGGCAGAACAGCAGGGACATCTTCGAGCCCCGCGAGTCGATCGGCGCTACCGCGAAGATGCTAAACAAGGCGCGCGAGGCGCTGGGCGACGAGGTCGTCCTCGGCCTCGACTATCATCATCGGCTGTCGGTGGCAGAGGCGGTGAGCTTCTGCAACAAGCTCGGCCGCGGCGTGCTTGATTTCCTCGAGGAGCCGATACGGGACGAGACGCCGGAGGCCTACGAATCCCTGCGCACGATGACCGACATCCCCTTTGCCATCGGCGAGGAATTTGCCAGCAAGTGGCAGTTCCTGCCCTACATCGAGCGCGGCATCCACCAGTTCAACCGGCTCGATGTTTGCAATGTCGGCGGGCTTACCGAGGCGATGAAAGTCGCTGGCTGGAGCGAGGCCCACTATGTGGACCTGATGCCGCACAATCCCCTTGGTCCAGTTTGCACGGCCGCGAGCGTGCATCTCGCCGCCGCGGTACCCAACTTCGCGTGGCTCGAGACGAGGGCGCCTGAAATAAAGCTGGGCTTCGACAATTCCGACTTCTTCCCCGTGCAGCCCCGGCTCGACGGGACCGATTATCCGGTCAGCGAGATGCCGGGGCTCGGCGTCGAGGTCAATGAAGAAGCGGTCAAGGCGGAGAGTTCGCGTTTCTGGGAAGCGCCTCACCTTAGGCGCCGCGACGGTTCTGTCACGAACTGGTAGTTTGCTTCAACGGAGTCCACAATGACGCATTCCCTCGACATCACGCGGCCGCCTAAAGATCTGATCGACGCGCTCAAGGAGATCGGCGCCGCGACCGTTGCCGGCACACTTGGCCACATGGGCTTCCGCAACCCGCACATGATCGGTCCGATGGCACAGAACCACGGGAAATCGATCGTCGGGCCGGCGCTGACACTGCAGTTCATGCCGCAGCGGCCGGACCTGTTCACCGAGGGCGAATATGCCGATCCGGAGACGCAACTGCACCGGCACGTGCTCTATCACGCGCAAGAGGGCGATGTGGTCGTGGTCGACGCGCGCGGCGACATGAGCTCGGGTGTCTTCGGCGATATGATGTCGACATATTTCAAGGGCAGAGGCGGCGCGGGCATCGTCATCGATGGATGCATGCGCGACCGGCCCAATGTCGAAAAGCTCGATCTGCCCCTATGGCTGCGCGGCTGGACGCCAAACTATCATGTGCAGACCAGCATCTATCCGAATGCCGTCAACGTTCCGATTGCCTGCGGCGGTGTCACGGTGATCCCCGGCGACATTATCGTCGCCGACGACGACGGCGTGGTGGTGCTTCCCGTCGCAATGGCCCCGCAGGTAATCGAAGAATCACAGAAGCATCACGACTGGGAGGAGTTCTCACGAATGAAGCTATTGGAGGGCGGTCCGCTGCAACGCTACTATCCGCTGCATGACGATGCCCGCGGCGAATATGAGGAGTGGCGCAAAACCAATCGCCTGATGGATTGACGTGGAATCACCAGGGCACGGGCGCAAGTTTGCGGCAGGATTTTCGTTCGCGGATTAGCGGAGGTCAGCATGAACGCAGAGAGAAAGCCTGTCTACGACCCCCAGCAACTGGAGCCCTTGCTGATCTCGCGGCAGCACGCGGGCGACGTCGACGGCATGATCGCTCTGTTCGAACCCGATGCGGTGATCGACCGCGGTGGCGGACGGTTGCTGCGCGGCAGGCAGGCCATTCGCGGCTACTATGTCGAGATCGTCGCGTCAGGACGAAAGTTTGCCGTAGGCGAGCAGCGGCCGGCGCTCATTTGCGGCGATCTCGCGCTTACATCGACCCGACTTCCCGACGGTGGCGTGACCAGCGAGGTAGCCCGGCGGCAAGGCGATGGCAGTTGGCTTTGGGTGATCGATCGCTATTCCGTGACTTGAGATAAGGCATTGACTATGGGCCAGCTCGTTTGGCTTGCCTCCTCGCCGGAGGCGCATAACAAACCCTGCCACGGCCATCACGGGGCGCAGCTTCGAGGTCAACAGATCCGGCGCCTACCGCCTCAACGCCTGAACGTTTTCCGTGTTTTCGCCACCGATCGGCAGCGCCATGTCGTCGTCCAGCAGACGGGTGATGCGGGCAAATCCGGCAAAAGCCTTCCTCGCTTCCTCGGCCGACATGTTGCCGGACAGAGCAGCGGAGCAGCAATTCAAGGCGCACTGGTAAACCGGTCCGCGCCGCCCTGTTGGCCACTTGCGCAAGAACACCATCGCTTCGGCAACGCTGTCGATTTCCTGAACTGGGTATCCCAGCCCGGGCGCAAGGCGCACGGGCGTGAAGAAATGCAAGCGATCCATAAGTTTCCTCCCGGCCGATCGCCTCCGCTCAATCGAACCCCATTAAACTCCCGAATGGGCATTGGGTTCCAGAAAAAAGATGATCCCGCATAAAAAAGCTTGATGGCGAGAAACGGGCAGACTTCGGCCCGCGTTTCTCGCGACAAAATCGGCGAAATTCGAATCGCCGTGGAGGCACCCCGGCTGCAGCTTACTCCTGCCGATAAGCGCGGTTCTTATTGAATATCTTTAAGGCCAAAGCCGGCAAATAGGTTGCTTGTCGGTTCCCCTGCGTCAGGCTTACCCTGCACGCGGCCAACGCGTGAGGGCGCGTGCTGCAAAAGGGGAACATTGCAATGACAATACAAGGTGCTTCACCTGATCTGTACAACGAGGATCTGGCGCCAGCCAAAATTCGAAACTGGGGACCATTCTCGATCTTCAACGTCTGGACGTCGGACGTTCACAGCCTCTGGGGCTACTATCTGGCCGCCAGCCTGTTTCTGTTCTGTGGCGGCTTCGTCAATTTCCTCATCGCCATCGGCATCGGCTCGCTGATCATCTACGCGCTGATGAACATGGTCGGCTATGCCGGCGTAAAGACCGGCGTGCCCTACCCCGTGCTTGCCCGCGCCTCTTTCGGCATCTGGGGCGCCAACATACCGGCACTGGTGCGCGCGGTGGTCGCCTGCTTCTGGTATGGCGCGCAGACCGCCGCCGCCTCCGGCGCGATCGTGGCGCTGCTGGTCCGCTCGCAATGGTTTGCCGATTTCAACGCCAACACGCATTTCCTCGGCCATACCGGCCTGGAGGTGATCTGCTTCGTGGTCATCTGGGCGCTGCAACTGCTGATCATCCAGAACGGCATGGAGACGGTGCGCCGCTTCCAGGATTGGGCAGGACCGGCAGTCTGGGTGATGATGCTGATCCTGGCGATCTATCTCTGCGTCAAATCCGGGAGATTTGCCTTCACCAGCGACATCCCCATGGACGTGCTGCTTGACAAGACCAAGGATGCGGGCGTGCCCGGCACGCCCGGCTCGTGGACCTCGCTGTTTGCGGTGGCGGCGATCTGGGTCACCTATTTCTCGGCGCTTTATCTCAATTTCTGCGATTTCGCCCGTTACGCGCCGGACAAGGCATCGCTGCGCAAGGGCAACATCTGGGGCTTGCCGATCAACCTGATCCTGTTCTCGCTGGTCGCCGGCGTCACCACCATTGCCGCCTTTGACGTCTATGGCGAAGTGCTGCTGCATCCCGACCAGATCTCGGCGAAATTCGACAGCTGGTTCCTGGCGGCGCTCGCAGCCTTGACCTTTGCGGTTGCAACGCTCGGCATCAACGTGGTGGCGAACTTCGTCTCGCCGGCCTTCGACTTCTCCAACGTCTTTCCCAGGCAGATCGACTTCAAGAAGGGCGGCTATATCGCGGCCGTGATCGCCCTGCTGCTCTATCCCTTCGCACCATGGGAAGGCAGTGCCGCTTCCTTTGTCAACGTCATCGGCGCGACGATGGGGCCGATCTTCGGCGTGATGATGGTCGACTACTATCTGATCCGGAAGGGTGAGGTCGACGTCGAGGCGCTCTATCGCGAGGACGGCGAGTTCCGCTTCCAGGGCGGCTGGCACGTCAACGCCTTCATCGCCGCCGGCATCGGCGCCATCTTCTCGTCGATCCTGCCGAACTTCACCAACTGGCTGCCGTCCTGGTGGGGCGTCTATGGCTGGTTCTTCGGCGTGGCGATCGCCGGCATCATCTACTACGTCCTGCGCACCGCCGCTTTGAGCGCCGGAGCGAAGACGGCAAAGGCTTGAAATGAGGCAGTAGGTGCTAGGGAGCAGAGAACCGCTTCCCTACTGCCTACTGCCTACTGCCTACTGCCTACTGCCTACCGTCCACCATCTCGGCCAGTTTGCGCACCGTGTTCCAGTTGCGCGATGTACCGATGCCCAGACGCTTGTGGCTGGTTGCCGTCAGAAGCCGTGAACTGGCGCGCGAGAAGACAATCCAGATATCGCCGCCGACGGCCTGCATCTTTTCGTCCTTGCCGACATAGGATTTGAGCGCCGCGATGGCTTCGTCGGGCACGGGCTGGCGCATTACCCGCACCGCCACCTGATCCGCGGTCGCATTCGATTCGTCCGGAAACGGATTGCCGGCGGCAAGCTTCAGCCAATCGTTTGCGGTGCGCACGATGATGTCGACATGCTTGCCAAAGGCTTTTTCAAACGCTGCCTCAAGCCGCTTTTCGAGCGTGGCGATCGAGGTCTTTTCACTCTCGAAGACCAGATTACCGGTCGCCACCAGCGTGCGCGGGTTCTTCAGCCCGAGTTCTTCGGCCATCGCCTTGAGGTCGGCCATGACGACCCGTCGCCCCTCGCCCAGGATGATGCTGTAAAGCAGCGCGACATAGGTCTGCATGGTCCGACTGGGCTATGGGAGCTACACCAACCGGCTCTGCTCCACCGCCGCCTCGATGAAGCTGGCGAACAGCGGATGCGGGTCGAGCGGCCGGCTTTTCAGTTCCGGGTGATACTGCACGCCGATGAACCAGGGATGATCGGGATACTCGACCGTTTCCGGCAGCACGCCGTCGGGCGACATGCCGGCAAACACCAGGCCGCAATCCTCCAGCCGTTCCTTGTAGTCGACATTGACCTCGTAGCGGTGGCGATGACGCTCGGAAATCTGCGTGTCGCCATAGATCTCGGCAATCTTCGAGCCCTTGGCGAGCTCGGCCTGATAGGCACCGAGCCGCATCGTACCGCCGAGGTCGCCGGTCTCGCGGCGTTTCTCCAGCATGTTGCCTTTCAGCCATTCGGTCATCAGGCCGACGACCGGTTCCTCGGTCGGACCGAACTCGGTCGATGACGCATGCTCGACGCCGGCGAGCGACCGGGCCGCCTCGATGCAGGCCATCTGCATGCCGAAGCAGATGCCAAAATACGGCACTTTTCGCTCACGCGCGAACTTCGCCGCCAGGATCTTGCCTTCCGAGCCGCGCTCGCCAAAGCCGCCGGGAACCAGGATGCCATGCACCTTTTCCAGCCAGGGCGTCGGATCCTCCTTTTCGAAGATTTCTGATTCGATCCAGTCGAGCTTGACCTTGACGTGATTGGCCAGGCCGCCATGCGAGAGCGCCTCGATCAGCGATTTGTAGGCATCCTTGAGGCCGGTATATTTGCCGACAACGGCGATGGTGACCTCGCCCTCCGGATTGTGGATGCGGTTGGACACCGCCTGCCAGGGCTCCATGCGCGGCTTCGGCGCCGGATCGATGCCGAAGGCGGCCAACACCTCCGAATCGAGTCCTTCCTTGTGGTAGGCCATCGGCACATCGTAGATATGCGGCACGTCGAGCGCCTGGATCACGGCACTTTCGCGCACATTGCAGAACAGCGACAGTTTTCTGCGCTCTTCCTTGGGGACGGCGCGATCGGCGCGGACCAGCAATATGTCGGGCGCGATGCCGATGCCGCGCAGTTCCTTGACCGAATGCTGGGTCGGCTTGGTCTTCAGCTCGCCGGCCGTCGGGATGTAGGGCATCAGCGTCAGATGGACGTAGACGGCGTTGTTGCGCGGCAGGTCGTTGCCGAGTTGGCGGATCGCTTCCAGGAACGGCATCGCCTCGATGTCGCCGACCGTGCCGCCGATCTCGCACAGCACGAAATCATAGTCGTCATTGCCGTTGAGGACGAAGTTCTTGATCTCGTCGGTGACGTGCGGAATGACTTGCACGGTGGCGCCGAGATAATCGCCCCGCCGCTCGCGCTCGATGATGTTCTTGTAGATCCGGCCGGTGGTGATGTTGTCCTGCTGATTGGCGGAGCGGCCTGTGAAGCGCTCGTAGTGGCCAAGATCAAGATCGGTTTCCGCACCATCGTCGGTGACGAAAACCTCGCCATGCTGGTACGGCGACATCGTGCCCGGATCGACATTGAGATAGGGATCGAGTTTTTTTATGCGTGCGCGATAGCCTCGCGCCTGCAGGAGAGCCCCAAGGGCCGCTGCGGCTATGCCTTTTCCAAGTGAGGAAACCACGCCGCCTGTGATGAATACATATCGCGCCATGGGAGTCATCGCTTAACGCGGCCGGATTGATTCCGCCAGAGAAAAAACCACCGCGAAGGTTTTTTCCCAAGAAGGCGCTTGGGTCGTGAACAAGCAAAACAAAAGGGCCGGCTGAGCCGGCCCTTTCGGCAGGATGACGAAAACGTCAGATGATGACGACCTTGGTGCCCACCCTGACGCGGCTGTAGAGGTCCATGACGTGCTCGTTGATCATCCGGAAGCAGCCATTCGAGGCGCTGGTTCCGATCGACTGCGGCGCGATGGTGCCGTGGATGCGCAGATGCGTGTCCTTCTTGCCGTCATAGAGATAGATGGCGCGCGCGCCGAGCGGATTCTGGCCACCGCCAGGCATGCCGTCCTTGTACTGGCCGTAATGCTTCGGCTCGCGCTTCTGCATGTCCAGCGTCGGGATCCAGCGCGGCCATTCCTGCTTGTCGCCGACCGCGACCGTGCCCTTGAACTGCAGGCCTTCGCGGCCGACCGCGATGGCGTAGCGGCGCGCGGTGGACGACGATTCGACGAGGTAGAGGCGGCGCGCGCTGGTGTCGATGACGATGGTGCCCGCGGCGTAGCCGCTGAATTCCACGTCCTGCGGCACGAATTCCGGCTTCACCTTGAACAGCTTCTTGGCTTCCCTCTTGGCGAGAGCCTGGTCAAGAGCCCGCGTCTCGGGGAGATATGAAATCGACGAAGAGGACGAGGTGCCGCCGAAGAGGCCGGCGAACAGACCGCCGCTGCTCGGCTGCTTCTGGCCGATAACCTCACTGCGCAGCTCGCCATTGTTGCCGGTCAAGGCAACGTTCATCGCCTCCGCCGGAAGCGGCTCGGCCGATTGGATCGGTTCGATTGGCTCGATGATCTTGGCAGCCTGCTTCTTGGCCAGCTTGGCATCGGCCACCTCGGTTGCCGGCGCGCTCTTGCCCTTCTTGGCCAGGAACGCCTGACGTTCAGCGTCGGCCTTGGCCTTGGCCGCCTCGCGCATCGCCAGTTTCCTGGCTTCGAGCGCCTTGGCTTTGGCGGCTTCCTTGTCGGCAACGATCTTGGCCTCGATCTTCTTGATCTGGGCTAGATCGTCCGGTGTCGGGTTTTTCTTCTTCTTGAGAAGCTTCAATTGCGTCGCATCACTTTTGACGGCGACGTTGATGGCGGAGGTTGTTTCAACCGAAGGCTGTGCGGCCATATTGGCCAGAACGCCAGCGAAAGCGGGGGAACTCACGCCGAGTACGGCGCAAAGTCCAAGGAAAATGAAGCTGCGAAGCTGCATGGCGAAGATCCGATCGTTCTATGCTTGTTGCCCACGGCGTCGCCCAGCGCCCCCCAAGGGCGCCGGAAATGCCGCGCGCAATCTATAGTCGAATAAGCGCGGGGGCCTCAAGCGCGAGGCCGCGCCTCATCCCATCGAATCTTCGTGATCTTGCTGCATTTGCCGCGACTGTGTTCAAACGACCACAGATCGCGGCTTCAGGCGCCGAGGACTACTGGTTCGGAACCTGCGGGGTCGCCGGCGCGGCGGGAGCGGCGCCATTGGTTGCCGGCGGCGTCGAACCGGCGGCAGGCGCCTTGGCCGGGGCAGTCGCCGGAGCCGCGGCGTCGTTGCCGGATGGCGGCGTGGTGGTGCCTGCGGGCGCCGGGGTGGTCGTGCCGGGCAATTGGTTGAGCACACCCTTGCCTGCACCGTCCGATGTCGCCGGCACGCGGTCGAGGATGTCGATCGGCTTCTCGCCATAGCGGGCGACTATCGACAGTGTCAGTGACGTGGCGAAGAAAGCGGCCGCCAGGATCGCCGTCGCACGCGTCAGCGCATTGGCGGCACCTCGCGCGGTCATGAAGCCGGATCCGCCACCGATGCCAAGGCCGCCGCCTTCGGAACGCTGCAGCAGCACCACGCCGACAAGGGCGAGCACGACCATGAGATGGATGACGATCAGTACGGTTTCCATAGTTTATCCTGGCAAGGCCTTGCCCGGCCGCGGACACGACCGGTGAATTGGAGGCGGCTCAATACAATGCTTTGATGGCATTTCCAAGCCCGTGGCCGGAATATGGGAAGCAACGCCTTCTTTGCAACGATTTCCAGCGCCGGGAGCCCCATCCGGCGTGGCGAATATCTTCAACCGATATTGCGATAAGCCTCGGCGATGGCAAGAAAATCCGCCGCCTTCAGGCTGGCGCCGCCGACCAGCGCGCCGTCGACATTCCTGACCCCGAGCAGTTCGACCGCGTTGGAAGGCTTGACCGAGCCGCCATAGAGGATGCGCACCTTCGCCGCGACGCTGCCGAGCTTTTCCGACAGCTTTTCGCGGATATGTGCGTGTGCTTCGGCCACATCGGCCGCGGTTGGCGTCAGGCCGGTGCCGATCGCCCATACCGGCTCATAGGCAATGATGGTGTTGGACGGGGTGGCGCTTGGCGGCACCGATCCGTCGACCTGCCGCGACAGCACGTCGAGCGTGGCGCCCGCTTCACGCTGCTGCTGGGTCTCGCCAATGCAAATGATCGCCACGAGTCCGGCACGCCAGGCGGCGGAGGCCTTGGCCTGGACCGTCGCGTCATCCTCGCCGCGCTGCTCACGGCACTCGGAATGGCCGACGATGACGTGGCTGGCGCCGGCATCCCTAAGCATTTCCGCCGAGATGCAGCCGGTGTAGGCGCCGCTCTCCCTGGTGTGGCAATCCTCACCGCCGGCATGCACCGGTGTGCGCGACAGGATCTCAGCGGCGTGGGCAAGCAGGGTTGCCGGAACGCAGACCAGCGCTTCGGTCTCGGCATCGAGCCCACTCATGAAACCGTTGCCGATCATCCTGAGCTCGTTGAGCGAGGCACTGGTGCCGTTCATTTTCCAGTTGCCGGCGACAAGCGGGCGAATTCCTGGCGTCATGGTTTGCTTCTCCGGGCGATATCGGGCTCTGGCCCTCACTACCAAAATCAGCCCACAAAGCAATCGACAGTGGACCGGAAGGGCGCTATTGCGCTTGTTTCAGACTCGGCGCATGCGAAATTGCGCATAAATCGGAAGTAACGATGCTTGGTGTATTGAGAAGCGCGGCGGGTACCTGGGTCGCGAAGACGCTGCTTTCGCTGCTGGTGGTCAGTTTCGCCGCCTGGGGCATTTCCGGGCGGCTGATGGGCGGTTTCGCCGGCCATGATTCGGTCATAACCGCTGGTGGCACCAAGGTGTCGATCAACGAATACCGTCTCGCCTATGATCGGCAGCTCGCCGTTATGTCGCAACAGTTCGGCCAGCGTCTCAGCCACGAACAGGCAAAGGCGCTCGGCGTCGACAACCAGGTTCTGGCGCAGCTCGTCTCGGGCGCGGTCCTCGACGAACAGGCCCGCAAGCTTGGTCTCGGCCTCTCCAGGGACCGGCTGGCCGAGCTGACGCGCGAAGACCCGGCGTTCAAGGGCCCGGGCGGCCAGTTCGACCGCAGAACGTTCGAATACATGCTGCGGCAGATCGGCATGCGGCCGGAGGACTATCTGAAGAACCGTGCCCAGGTGGCGGTCCGCCAGCAGATCGTCGAGGCGGTCTCTGATGGTCTGAAAGCTCCGGATACCTTCTTCAAGGCTGTCGCGCTCTATCGCGGCGAAGACCGCACCATCGAGTATCTGACGCTGCCCAAGGCACTGGTCGAGCCGATCGAGGCGCCGTCCGACAGCGTGCTTTCCGCCTATTTCGAAGCCAACAAGAAGACATACGCCGCACCCGAATACCGCAAATTCTCCTATGTCCGCCTCGAACCGGTCGACATCATGGATACCACCGCCGTCACCGACCAACAGGTCAGCGACGACTACAACAAGAACAAGGCGCGCTACACCACGCCGGAACTGCGCACCATCGAGCAGCTTGTGTTCAAGACGCCGGATGCGGCCAAGGCCGCGCTCGATTCGCTTAAGACCGGTGCAACATTCGACAAGCTCGTCATGGCGGAAGGCAAAATCCCGGCCGACACACTGCTCGGCACGCTGGCCAAGGACAAGATCGCCGACAAGGCGGTCGCCGATGCGGCCTTTGCGCTCAATACCAATGAAGTCAGCCAGGTTGTGCAAGGTGCCTTCGGTCCGGTGTTGCTGCGCGTTACCGAGATCAAGCCCGAGGTGGTGAAGCCGCTCGCCGAAGTGTCCGACCAGATCCGCAAGGACCTGGCGCTGGGCGAGGCAAGCCGCATCCTTCTGGACGTGCGTGACAATTACGAAGACGCCCGCGCAGCCGGCGGTTCGCTGGCCGATGCTGCTACCAAGCTGAAGCTGAAGATCGTCACCATCGACGCCATCGACCGCAGCGGCCTGCGGCCCGACGGAAGCATCGTCAAGGACCTGCCGCAATCACCGGAGTTGATCAAGGCTGTCTTCGACGCGGAACCCAACACCGAAAACGATGCCTTGACCACGGCGGATAACGGCTTCGTTTTCTATGAGGTGGCCTCCATTACGCCAGCTCGTGACCGGACGCTGGACGAGGTTCGTCAGAAAGTCGTCGCGGACTGGACCGCGGCGGAGACGACCAAGCGGCTGGCCGCCAAGGCTGACGAGCTCGAAAAGCGGCTCAAGGCCGGCGCCACGCTCGACGTCATCGCCGGCGAACTGAAGCTGGAAAAACAGACCAAGCGCGGCGTCAAGCGGGAGGCCGACGATGTCGATTTCGGCAAGGAAGGCGCGGCAGCGATGTTCGGCGTCGGCGAAGGCGGCACCGGCTTGATCCCCTCGCCCACCGGCGACGGGCAGATCCTGTACAAGGTCGCCGAAGTGTTCGAGCCCGCAGGAGCCGATGCCAGCTCGGTGCCGGACGATGCGCGGAAATCCTTCACTTCCGGCATGTCTGACGATCTGCTCGACCAGCTGGTGGCGCAGCTGCAGACGCAGTATGACGTTCGCGTCGACCAGGCCGCAGTCGCCCAAGCCTCGACAAGATGAGCGCGCTGAAAACCCATATCGCCAAGGTCGCGACCGGAAGCGCGCTCTCCTTCGAGGAAGCGCGCGAGGCCTTCGACATCATTATGTCGGGCGACGCCACCCCCGGCCAGATCGGCGGCTTCCTGATGGCGCTGCGCGTGCGCGGCGAGACGGTGAGCGAGATTTCCGGCGCCGTCGCCACCATGCGCGCCAAGATGTTGCGCGTCGACGCGCCTGACGGCGCCATCGATATCGTCGGCACCGGCGGCGACAATTCCCACAGCGTCAACATTTCCACTGCATCGGCCTTCGTCATTGCCGGCAGCGGTGTGCCGGTTGCCAAGCATGGCAATCGCGGCCTGTCGTCGCTGACAGGAGCCGCCGACGTGCTGGTTGCACTCGGCGTCAAGATCGACATCTCGCCCGAATTCATCGGCCGCTGCATCCACGAGGCCGGCGTCGGCTTCATGTTCGCGCCTGCGCACCATCCGGCGATGAAGCATGTAGGCCCGACCCGCGTCGAGCTCGGCACCCGCACCATATTCAACCTGCTTGGGCCCCTCTCCAATCCGGCCGGCGTCAAGCGGCAGATGGTCGGCGTGTTCCTGCCGGAATGGATCCTGCCGGTGGCCGAGACACTGAAGGCGCTGGGCGCCGAGCATGCCTGGGTTGCCCATGGCGACGGCTATGACGAGATCACCACCACCGGCGAGACACAGGTCGCCGAACTGATCGGCGGCGAGATACGCAGCTTCACCTTGACCCCTGAAGCGGTTGGGTTGGCGCGCCACACCAAGGATGAGTTGCGCGGCGGCGACGCGGACTACAACGCCAAGGCATTGCGCGATATGCTGGGTGGCGCTGCCGGCGCCTATCGCGACACCGTGCTGATGAATGCCGGCGCCGGACTGGTCGTGGCGGGCAAGGTGACGACGCTTGGCGACGGCATCGTGACGGCGGCGCAAGCCATCGACAGCGGCCGGGCGCTGCAAGTGCTCGACAGGCTGGTCGAGATTTCGAACGGATAGAGCGTGTCTGACATTCTTCGCAAGATCGAGGCCTACAAGCGCGACGAGATCGCAGCGGCAAAGGCGCGTGTGCCGCTCGCCGAAATCAAGGCGCGCGCGAAGGACGCGGACGCGCCCCGCGGCTTTCTCGCCGCACTCGAGGCGAAGCGCAGATCCGGCGCCTTCGCGCTGATCGCCGAGATCAAGAAGGCAAGCCCATCCAAGGGTCTGATCCGCGCCGATTTCGATCCGCCAGCGTTGGCGCGAGCTTATGCGAAAGGCGGCGCCGCCTGTCTTTCGGTGCTGACCGACGCGCCGTCTTTCCAGGGCGCGCCGGAATTTCTCACCAGGGCGCGAGCCGCCGTCGCCCTGCCCGCGCTGCGCAAGGATTTCCTGTTCGATCCGTATCAGGTCTACGAAGCCCGCGCCTGGGGCGCGGACGCCATCCTCATCATCATGGCCAGCGTCGACGACGCCTTGGCCAGCGACCTCGAATCGACGGCGTTCGAACTCGGCATGGATGCGCTGGTCGAAGTGCATGACGAGGCCGAGACACAGCGCGCGCTAAAGCTGTCATCGCGGCTGATCGGGATCAACAACCGCAATCTGCGCACGTTCGAGACTAACCTCGATACCTCAGTGCGGCTGGCGACGATGGTGCCGGCCGACCGCTTGCTGGTCAGCGAGAGCGGAATTTTCTCGCATGATGATTGCCTCAGGCTTCGAAAGAGCGACATCGGCACCTTTCTGGTCGGCGAGAGCCTGATGCGGCAACAGGATGTCACCGCGGCCACGCGCCTGCTGCTGACGGGCAAGGCAGCGGCCGAGGTGGTCTGACGATGACGGCCGCCCTCACCCATATCGACGCCCAGGGCGAGGCCAATATGGTCGATGTCGGAGACAAGGCGGAGACGACACGCACGGCGATCGCCGAGGGCTTTGTCGCGATGCGACCCGAGACGCTGAAGACGATTCTCGCCGGCAACGCCAAGAAAGGCGACGTGCTCGGCACCGCGCGCATCGCCGGCATCATGGCGGCGAAGAAGACGCATGAACTGATCCCGCTCTGCCATCCGCTGCTTCTGACCAAGGTCTCCGTCGACATCGAGCCGGACCATGCTCTGCCCGGCTTGAAGGTAACCGCACTGGCGCGTGTCACCGGCAAGACGGGCGTCGAGATGGAAGCGCTGACCGCCGCGTCGGTCGCCTGCCTGACCATATATGACATGGCCAAGGCGGTGGACCGCGCCATGGTCATCTCCGGCATCCGGCTTGTCGAAAAGACCGGCGGCAAGTCGGGCTCGTACAAGGCAGGTGCCTGATGGCGCTTGTACCAATCGCCGACGCGCTCGAGTGCCTGCTCGAGGGTGCAGGGCCTTTGGCCGGCGAAAGCGTTCCCCTGTTCGAGGCGGCGGATCGCGTGCTGGCGGCACCGGTTGTTGCGCTGCGTACCCAGCCGCCCTTCAACGCCTCCGCCATGGATGGCTACGCAGTGCGCGCTGTCGATGTGGCGTCGGTGCCGTCGCGACTTTCGGTGATCGGCATGGCGCCGGCCGGGCGCGGCTTTGGCGGTGCGGTCGGCAAGGCGCAGGCGGTGCGCATCTTCACCGGCGCACCGCTGCCTGAAGGCGCCGACACCATCGTCATCCAGGAAAATGTCCGGGATCTCGGCGGCGGCGACATCGAAGTGATCGAACCCACCGCCGAAGGGCGCAATATCCGCCGCCTCGGCCTCGACTTTTCAAAAGGCGACGTGCTGCTGGAAAAAGGCCGCGTGCTCGACCCGGCGGCGCTGTCGCTGGCGGCATCGGCAAATCATCCACGGGTCAGCGTGGTGAAACGGCCGCTGGTCGCCATCATCGCCACCGGCGACGAATTGTTGCCGCCCGGCAGCGAACTCGGACCGGACCAGATCATCTCATCCAATGCCTATGGCGTTGCCGCGACAGCACAATCGGTCGGCGCCCGCGCGCTCGATCTCGGCATAGCCGCCGACCACAAGGATGCGATTGCAGCCTTGGTGAAAAAGGCGGTCACTGCCGGCGCGGACGTCATCGTCACGCTTGGTGGCGCCTCGGTCGGTGATCACGACCTGATCCATGACGTGCTGACCGGCGAAGGCATGAAGCTCGGCTTCTGGAAGATCGCCATGCGCCCCGGCAAGCCGCTGATGTTCGGCCGCCTCGGCGATATCAGGTGCATCGGCCTGCCCGGCAACCCGGTCGCGAGCCTGGTCTGCTCGCAGCTGTTCCTGAAGCCGTTGCTGGCACAACTCGGTGGCCGCGACCATCGCCAGGATATACGCCCGGCACGATTGGGCGTCGCTATGCCGGCCAATGATCTGCGCCAGGACTATGTGCGGGCGGTGGTCAAGGAAGATGACGGCGCGCTGGTGGCGACCCCGTTCGGCATCCAGGACTCCTCGATGCTGAAAATGCTGGCCGACGCCAACGGGCTGATCGTGCGGGCGCCGTTTGCCGCCGCAGCCGCCGCGGGCGAGGCCTGCAGCGTGCTGATGCTGCGCTGAAGAATCGCCGGACAAGCCATTAATAGTAATATGGAAAACGATCTCGGTGCTATTCCGCGATCAAGGTCAGTGTCAGCGGATGCGCTGGATCGGCAAGGCCGTCGACAATGCTGTAATGATGCCGGTCGGGTTCGACCACGGTGCTGGTGGTGGCGCCAAGACCTGTCCAGATGTTGGCGAGCAGCGCGTTCTGGCGCAGGAATTCGGCGCGCTCGCCACCACCCGCCCAGCAAGTGATGCGCGCACCATCCATTGGCCGCAGCAGCGCCGGACTTTCAGCCAATGCCTCCTCTTCGTCGATTGCCAGTGCCTTGTTCATCCCGGTGCGCATGATCGGACGCAGGTCGTGGAGGCCTGAAATCGAAACGACGTGGCGTATGCGCCGCGCCACATCGGCCGCCAGAGGCGTGGTTGTCGTTATCATGCGGGTGGCGAGATGGCCGCCGGCCGAATGTCCGGTCAGCATCAGCGGCCCGTCGACCATCGCCGCGGCCTTGCCGACAGCCGCCCCGATCTCCTGGACTATGCCGGCAATACGTATGTCCGGGCATAGTGTGTAGGACGGCATCGCCACGGCAAAGCCGCTGCTGACCGCGCCATTGGCGAGGTGCGACCACAAACTCTTGTCGGTCTCCAGCCAATAACCGCCATGGATGACCACCACCAGCCCCTTGGGCGCGGCATTGGGAAAGAAAAGATCGAGCCGATTGCGCCGCCCGTCACCATAGGCGATGTCGAGCCGTGCCCGGCCCTCCACCGCGAGCGCATCACGAAATGCTTGCGCTGGCTCCGCCCACGCGGCCGGCCAGCGGTCGCTGCCGGCGATGTTCGCGCCATTGGCATAGGCATCGTCCCAATCGACAATGTGACGTTCGAACATCTGCGCCCTCCCCAAAACGGCATCGCTTGTGACCTAGCAATGGCCACCGCCACGCCATGCGTCAATGCTCCGGAACAAAAACATTTTAGGCTTGAAACAAATTTCGACTGGTGCGATCCTGCCATGACGAACAGCCGACAAAATGGGAGGTCTGCTGTGCTGCCCTGCCCCGCTGATGCTCATCCTTTCTCGGTGGCATCGTCGAGCAGGCACGATCGGTGGCGCGAAGCCTCCCGCGAAGGACAGGAACTTCCAATCCACCACACCGGCCAGGCGCCTCGCGCACCGGCCAGGCAGCAGACGGGATAGCGGCGACATGCTTGGGCCTTCAGCGCATATCGACACGTTCACGCGCGATCACTTGCCGCCGCCGGAGCAATGGCCGGACTTCCTGCTCGAAGGTTTCGACTATCCCGAACGCCTCAACGCCGGCGTCGAACTGACCGACAGGCTGGTCGAGAAGGGCCTCGGTGACCACACCGCGCTGATCGGCAATGGCCGCCGCCGCACCTACAAGGAACTGTCCGACTGGACGAACAGGCTGGCCCATGCGCTGGTCGAGAATTATGGCGTCAGGCCAGGCAACCGGGTGCTGATCCGTTCGGCCAACAACCCCGCCATGGTCGCCTGCTGGCTGGCCGCCACCAAGGTCGGCGCCGTGGTCGTCAACACCATGCCGATGCTGCGCGCCGGCGAACTCGCCAAGATCGTCGACAAGGCGGAAATCACCATCGCGCTCTGCGACACCAGGCTGATGGACGAGATGACCGCCTGCGCCAAGGACAGCGCGTTCCTCAAACAGGTCATCGGCTTCGATGGCACCGCCAACCATGATGCCGAACTCGATCGTGCCGCTCTCGACAAGCCGGTTACCTTCACCGCCGTCGACACCGGCCGCGACGATGTCGCGCTTCTCGGCTTCACCTCGGGCACGACAGGTGTGCCGAAGGCGACGATGCATTTCCACCGCGACCTCCTGATCATCGCCGACGCCTATGCCCGCGAAATCCTCCAGGTGACGCCGGACGATATCTTTGTCGGTTCGCCGCCGCTCGCCTTCACCTTCGGCCTTGGCGGGCTCGCCATCTTCCCGCTGCGCTTCGGTGCGGCGGCGACGCTGCTGGAACAGGCGACGCCACCCAACATGATCCACATTATCGAGACCTACAAAGCGACAATCTCCTTCACCGCGCCGACCGCCTATCGCGCCATGCTGAAGGCCATGGATGAAGGGGCCGATTTGTCGTCGTTGCGCGTCGCCGTTTCGGCCGGCGAAACCTTGCCCGCACCGGTTTTCGAGGAGTGGACGCAAAAGACCGGCAAGCCGATTCTCGACGGCATCGGCGCCACCGAAATGCTGCACATCTTCATCTCCAACCGCCTCATCGACATGAAGCCCGCTTCGACCGGCAAGCCGGTGGGCGGCTACGAGGCGCGCATCGTCGACGACGAGATGCGCGAGGTGCCGCGCGGCACAACCGGCAGGCTGGCGGTGCGAGGCCCGACCGGCTGCCGCTACATGGCCGATGACAGGCAGAAAGAATACGTGCGCGACGGCTGGAACCTCACCGGCGACACCTTCACCCAGGACGAAGACGGCTTCTTCCATTTCGCCGCACGCTCCGACGACATGATCGTCAGTGCCGGCTACAACATTGCCGGACCCGAGGTCGAGGCAGCACTCCTGTCGCATCCTGACGTCGCCGAATGCGCGGTGATCGGCGCGGACGATGCCGAACGCGGCCAGATCGTCGAGGCGCATGTCGTGCTGGTGCAGGGCGTAGCGCCTGACGCATTGACGACCAAGCGTCTGCAGGATCACGTCAAGGCAACGATCGCGCCCTATAAATATCCGCGATCGGTGAAATTCATCGCCGCTCTGCCCAAGACCCAGACCGGCAAGATCCAGCGCTTCCGGCTGCGCACGGAGAAAATCAATTGAGCGAACCATACGATCCGGCGTCCGAAGGCGCACAGATGTCGTTCAAGGAGCGCATGTCCTACAGCGACTATCTGCATCTGGAAAAGGTGCTGGAGGCGCAGACGCCGCTGTCGTCGGCGCATGACGAGATGCTGTTCATCATCCAGCATCAAACCTCCGAACTGTGGATGAAGCTCGCCCTGCACGAGATTGGTGCCGCGATCCGTTCGATCCGCGCCGACCGCCTCGAGCCGAGCTTCAAGATGCTGTCGCGCGTCGCCCGCATCTTCGAGCAGTTGAACAACGCCTGGGACGTGCTGCGGACGATGACGCCCAGCGAATACACCGAGTTCCGCGACGCGCTCGGCCAGTCCTCGGGTTTCCAGTCCTGGCAGTATCGCGCCATCGAGTTCATGGCCGGCAACCGCAACCTCGCCATGCTCGGGCCGCACAAGCACCGGCCAGACCTCAGCGGAAAGCTGGAGGCGATCCTGGCGGAGCCGTCGCTCTACGACGAAGCGCTGCTGCTCCTGGCGCGCAACGGATTCGATATCGGCGCTGATGCCAGGCGCACGGACTGGCGTGAGACGCGAACCGAGAATGAAGAGGTCCTGGTCGCCTGGCAGACCATCTACCGCGACCCGCAGCGCTACTGGATGTTCTACGAACTGGCCGAGAAGCTGGTCGACTTCGAGGACTATTTCCGCCGTTGGCGCTTCAATCATGTCACCACGGTCGAGCGCATCATCGGCCTGAAACGCGGCACCGGCGGCACGTCGGGTGCTTCGTACCTGAAGAAGATGCTCGAGGTCGTGCTGTTCCCGGAGCTGTGGACGGTCCGCACCCGGCTCTGACATCATCGAAATGAGAACAGGCACACCGAGGGGACGCGCTTGCAGCGGGAACCCTTCGCGAACAACCGAGGACTGAACGACCATGAGTGGAATTCCTGATCTCGCTGCGATCGAAGCGATGGATGCCACGGATCCGCTGCGTGCCATGCGCGATCGTTACATTTTGCCGGAGGGGGTGATCTATCTCGACGGCAATTCACTTGGGGCGGCATCACATGCCGTTTTCGGCGAGCTGCAGCAAGCGGCGGCCCAGGAATGGGCCCAGGATCTCATCCGGGCCTGGAATACAGCCGGATGGTTCGAGATGCCGATCGAACTCGGCGATCAGCTTGGACGTCTGATCGGAGCCGCGGCCGGCCAGACCGTCGTCTGCGACACGACGTCGACCAACATCTACAAGGTGTTGCATGCGGCGATGGAGATGCGGCCCGGCCGGTTGGCCATCGTCGCCGAGGGTGACAGTTTTCCCACCGACCTGTACATCGCCGAAGGCGTGGCCTCGACCCGGGATGGCGCCTTGCTGCGCCTCGCGGGCGTCGACGCGCCAACCATCGAAGAGCTGATCGACGAAAGCGTCGCGGTGGTGCTGGTCAACCACGTCAATTACAAATCCGGTGAACTGCGCGACATGACGGCGCTGACGCGCAAGGCTCATGCGGCCGGAGCGCTGATCGTTTGGGATCTCTGCCACACCGCGGGCGCTCTGCCGGTCGAGCTCGATCATGCAAATGCTGATTTCGCTGTCGGCTGCACCTACAAGTACCTCAACGGCGGTCCGGGCGCGCCAGCCTTCATCTATGCCGCCCAGCGCCACCACGGCGAGATCAGCCAGCCACTCAGCGGCTGGTGGGGGCATGCACGGCCCTTTGCCTTCGAACGGGGTTATGTTGCCGGCACCGGTATCCGCCGCTTTCTGTGCGGCACGCAGCCGGTCCTGTCGATGCGGGCGCTCAAAGGCGCGCTTGCCATCTGGAACGACGTCGACATGGCGGCATTGCGAAAGAAGAGCGTCGCGCTGACCGAACTGTTCATCCAGCTCGTCGAAGCGAAGTGCGGCGCCTATGGTCTCACGCTGGAGAGCACTCGCGACGCGACCAGGCGCGGCAGCCAGGTGTCGTTCCTTCACGATCATGGCTATCAAATCATGCGGGCGCTGATCGAGCGCGGCGTGATCGGTGACTTCCGCGCGCCGTCAACCATCCGTTTCGGATTTACGCCGCTCTATGTCGGCTACAAGGACGTGTGGCTGGCGGTCGAGGTGCTGGAAGACATTCTGCGCACGAGTGCATGGAAGGACCAGCGTTTCGCCGTCAAGGAGGCCGTAACCTGACGCGGCCGTCCCGACGATCTGTCGTCGCGTCTTGCCCCCAGGTCGGATGACGGAGGACGAATTTTTCGGCTCGCGAATGCGTTCGCCGCTGGTAGCCAGCGCAGGCTGCAATAGATTAACCAAGGTTGGCATTTTGGCTTCGTTTCGTTCACGGCAAACGAACGCCCGGAAAGCTGGAAATGCGCCCGTCGCGGATCCATGGGCAGCTCATGCCAGGCTTGAGCCAAGGGTGGGCCACAGCCCATTAACCATAACAATTTCAATGCCGGCAAGCGCATTGTGACGGCATACAGCCGTCGACGAGGCCCGCTGGCGAGCGCCAATAATTTCGACCCCCTTAATAAATTCATTAAACTTTAAACAGTTGCGGAACACAACTGGAACAGATAGTGTTTGTTCTGGGTTTGTTTTTCCGATTCTGGTTTCAGGTACCCTGGGGGCCGCCATGCTGACGCGCAAGCAACACGAACTGCTGATGTTCATCCATGAACGCCTGAAGGAAAGCGGCATTCCGCCATCCTTCGACGAGATGAAGGAGGCGCTCGACCTTGCCTCCAAATCCGGGATTCATCGTTTGATCACGGCACTGGAAGAGCGCGGCTTCATTCGCCGGCTGCCCAACCGGGCACGCGCGCTGGAAGTGCTGCGGCTGCCGGACTCGATCGCACCCGGCCTCAACGCGGCAAAGAAGTTCTCTCCAAGCGTCATCCAGGGCAGTCTTGGTCAGGCCAGTCTCGGCCAGGGCGGCCTTGGCCGGCAGATCAGGCCAGCGTCTTCGCGGATGTCTTCAGCAGGCAATGACGACGACGTGGTCGCCGCCGTGTCGATCCCCGTGATGGGGCGCATCGCCGCCGGTGTGCCGATCGATGCCATCCAGCACCAGACGCATTCGATCTCGGTGCCGCCAGACATGATCATGGGCGGCGAGCACTATGCGCTGGAGGTCAAGGGCGACTCGATGATCGAGGCCGGCATCTTCGACGGCGACACCGTCATCATCCGCAATGCCGATACGGCGAGCCCTGGCGAGATCATCGTGGCGCTGGTGGATGAAGAGGAAGCGACGCTGAAGCGGTTCCGCCGCAAGGGCGCCTCGATTGCTCTCGAAGCCGCCAATCCGGCCTATGAAACCCGTATTTTCGGGCCAGACAGGGTCAAGGTGCAGGGCAAGCTCGTTGGCCTGATCCGCCGCTACTAAGGCAGCTGCGGTTCAACGACTGGCTTCTCGGGTCTCTTGAAGGGCGGCAGTCCCCTCGCCTCGCGTGAAAACTTGCGTTGCGCGTGCCAGGGCCGATATGGCCTGTCCACGGCGAAGCTGATTGTCGCCGGCGCGGTCGCCGATTGGCGATCGAAGAAGACGGCAGCACTGCCTTTGCGGGCCAGTTGCCGTTTGGTGATAACGAGAACCAGCGGGTTGTGACAGGCGTCATAGGCCGTCGCGTCATTGATGACGATCAGGTCGGCGAAACCACAGGCTTTCCAGGTGTCTTTTCGGTCCTCGACATAGGCAATGAACGCGCCGGACGGATGCCTGGCGACGCAAACGCCTGAAGTGCAATAGAACGGTGCTCCCGGCGGCATTTCAGCCGCATCAGCGACGTCGAATTGACCGTCGCCTTCGTCGAACACCTCCGGCACGATGATGCTTTCGGATGTCAGCGCACGCTTCCAGTTGTCGACGGTGAATTCGTTCGGCCTGGCCCGGCTGACCGCGAGTTCGCCGCCGCCGATCGGCAACGCAACCAGCCTTGCGTCCTCCGAGATCAGCACGTCGGGTGCGCGCGTGTCCGAGACCGTCAGCAGGCCGGCAAGCGCGAAAGGAAGAGCTGCCAGCCGCAGCCATGTCGTCGCCATCGTCGCGATGACAAGGGCAATCGCCACCAGAAGGACAGACTGCTGCGAAATCAAGCCGATTGCGTCGACTGGCGAACGCTCGGAAATCCATCCGGACATCGCGATCATCGCCGTCAGGCCTTTGCCCATTACATAAAGAAAGGGGCCGTCGGCGCCGAATGGCATCGCCAGTGCGCTGAGGACGGCGAAAGGCATGACGACCAGTGATACGATCGGCATGATCGCCAGATTGGCGAACAGGCTGAGCGGCGACACACGCTGAAAATGCCAGATGGCAAACAGCGCAGTGGCGCCGCCGGCGATGATGGAAGTCATGGAAAGGCCGCCTGCCGCCAGCAGGAATTTTCGCGTCAGGAAACCAGGCAGCGACCGCTTTGGCGGCGGTGGTCTCGTCTTTCCCGCACGATGCTCCGACCAGCCGGCATAGGCGCCGACCAGCGCCGCGGTTGCGGCGAAGGACATCTGAAAACTCGGGCCGACCACTTCATGCGGCGACACCACGATGACGGCGATCGCCGAAATTGCTAGATTGCGCATGGTGAGTGCCGCCCGATCGAACAGCACGGCAATCAGCATCACCGCCAGCATGATGAAGCTGCGCTCGGCGGCGACGACGATGCCTGAGATGATGAGATAGGCGGCGATCGAGAACAGTGCCGCGACGGCGGCGTATTTCTTGACCGGACGACGCGCGGAAAAGTCCGGAAACAAGGCGAAGGCGCCGCGCAGCAACCCCATGATGGTGCCGGCGACGAGCGCCATATGCAGTCCGGAAATGGAGATGATGTGGTAGATGCCGGTACGCCGCATAGCTTCGTTGATGTCATCGGGAATGCCGGCGCGCACGCCGACGATCAGCGCCGCCGCGATCTCGCCCTCGGCGCCACCGACGCTGCCCCTGATGTGGTCGGCAATCGCTTCACGGGCTTTTTCTATCCCCGAGGAAAGGCGGTCCGATAGCGGCATGTCGCCGTCATCGGTGACGATAAGTTTTGGATTGCCGAGAAAGAACCCGCTGCCGCCGATGCCGGCGAAATAGCTGTCGAAGGAGAAGTCGTAGCTGTCCGGCCGCACAGGCCCGGTCGGCGGCAACAGCTTGGCATATCCAGTGATCAGGGAGCCGGCGATCACGTCCGCCGGGATCTTTCGCGCCGAAAGTCGCACCCGCTCCGGCGCATAGCGCAGTTTCGGCCTTGCGGTCGATGTGACGTCGATGGTCAGCCGGATACGACCGCTCTCCATCCGGTCGAGCGAAACGACGCGGCCGGTCACTTGCGTCGAGATTTCCGAGCCCAGCATCTGCGTTCCCGCCCGCCATGTCTCGACCTTTGCGGTGAGCAGGCCGAACGCGCACAAAAGTGCCGCCATGAAGCACAGATGGGTTTTCGGCCAGGAACGCGAGACCAGCGCAAACAGCCCCGCCAAGATGACAACTGCGACAGGCTTTGCGAAGCCAGGTTCCGCCGCCAGCGAAAAATAGCCGATCGCCCCGCTCGCCAGGCAGACCGGCACCAGCAGGAAGGCCACGCCTCGGTCGAGTTCCAGGCCCGCCGCCATGGTCACGCCATGGCGCAGGCGCGGCAGCGAAATCCGGCCGATTTGCCGGCGCACGCGCACGATCCTGCTGGCTTCGGCAGCTGGAACCGGGGCGGGGGCATCCGTTTGCAACGGCGCCTTGCCGGGATCCGGCACGAGGGGCGATGGCGGCGGCAATGAAGCCGGCAGCGGCGCTGCAAACAGGGACCGTTCGCTGACGCCAATGACAGCGTCCTCGCCCTGATCCGAGCCCCAGCCTCGTCCAGCCATCGGGTCTGCCCCTTGCGCCCTCGACACCCTATGCTACATGAACGCCGGGCGCGCGAAAGTCCGCGCAGCCGCACCCCGCTTCAGATGGTTTCCGAGAGTTTCATGTCCGACAAGGTCGTCACCCGTTTTGCCCCCTCGCCCACCGGCTACCTGCATATAGGCGGCGCGCGCACGGCGCTGTTCAACTGGCTGTATGCAAGGCACACCGGCGGCACGATGCTGCTGCGCATCGAGGACACCGATCGCGAGCGCTCCAACGATGCCGCGACCGCTGCCATTCTCGACGGGCTTTCCTGGCTTGGCCTCAGCTGGGACGGCGAGCCGGTGTCGCAGTTCGAGCGTGCGCCGCGCCACCGTGAGGTGGCCGAGGAACTCGTGCGCATGGGCAAGGCCTATTATTGCTATGCCACGCCGACCGAACTGGAGGCGATGCGCGAGGCCGCCAGAGCCAAGGGTCTGCCGCCCCGCTATGATGGCCGCTGGCGTGACCGTGACCCCTCAGAGGCGCCCGCGGGCGCCAAGGGCGCCATTCGCATCAAGGCGCCGACCGAGGGCGAGACGGTGGTGCACGACCGCGTCCAGGGCGAGGTGCGCTTTCCCAACAAGGATCTCGACGATTTCATCATCCTGCGTTCGGACGGCAATCCGACCTACATGCATGCCGTCGTCGTCGACGATCATGACATGGGCGTCACCCATATCATCCGCGGCGACGATCATCTGACCAACGCCGCGCGCCAGACCGTGATCTACAACGCCATGGGCTGGGCCGTGCCCTCGATGTCGCATATTCCGCTGATCCACGGCGCCGACGGCGCCAAGCTGTCGAAGCGGCACGGCGCGCTCGGCGTCGAAGCCTATCGTGCCATGGGTTATCTGCCGGAGGCGTTGCTGAACTACTTGGCGCGCCTCGGCTGGAGCCATGGCGACGACGAGATCATGTCGATCAAGGATATGATCTCCTGGTTCGACATCGGTGATGTCAACAAAAGCGCGGCTCGCTTTGACTTCGCCAAGCTGGAGGCGATCAACGGCGCGCATATGCGCCGCATGAGCGACGCCGAACTGCTCGATATCTTCATCGCCACCCTGCCCTATCTCGAAGGCGGCCCGGCGATGGCCGCGCGCCTGAACGACAGCAACAAGGCGCAGCTGCTGGCCGCGTTACCGGGTCTGAAGGAGCGCGCCAAGACGCTGGTCGAACTCGTCGATGGCGCGGCCTTCCTGTTTGCCACGCGGCCGCTGCCGATCGACGACAAGGCGGCCCTTTTGCTCAATGACGATGCCCGCAAGATCCTGCGCGGCGCTCACGAAGCTTTGAACGGGCTTACAAGCGACTGGACGGCCGCCTCGGCGGAGGCCGTGATCCGCGAGGTAGCAGTGGCCGGCGGCCACAAGCTCGGCGCCGTGGCCCAGCCTTTGCGCGCCGCTTTGACCGGCAAGAGCACCTCGCCGGGCGTGTTCGATGTGCTTGCCGTGCTCGGCCGCGAGGAAAGCCTGGCGCGCATAGCAGATCAAATCGATTAGGAGCAAACTGGCCCAAGAAGATTGGCATTGAAAGGCGGGTTTCGCAGTGCAACATTAGGCCTTGGCCCAATCTGGCACGCACCTCCTGAAATGCGGTGGCGAATACGCGCATTGCGGTGATCTCAACGTGTCGCACTGCAGAATTTTGCCTTTGCCGGCATGAGGAAACAAGAAGGAGTTTGCAATGACCGACGCTGCGAAAAAGCTGGACTTGGGCGGCAAGAGCCAGGAGGCCACGGCAACCCTTGCATTCGCCGGCAAGACCCATGAATTCAAGGTGCGAAGCGGCTCTGTCGGGCCTGATGTCATCGACATCGCTTCGCTCTACACCACCACCGGGGCCTTCACCTACGATCCCGGCTTCACCTCGACCGCAAGCTGCGAATCCGAAATCACCTTCATCGATGGCGATGCCGGCATCCTGCTTCACCGCGGCTATCCGATCGACCAGTTGGCCGAACACGGCGACTTCCTCGAGGTCTGCTACCTCCTGCTCTACGGTGAATTGCCGACCAAGGCGCAGAAGGACGATTTCGACTACCGCGTGACGCGCCACACCATGGTGCACGAACAGATGTCGCGCTTCTTCACCGGCTTCCGCCGCGACGCGCACCCGATGGCGGTGATGTGCGGCGTGGTCGGCGCGCTGTCGGCCTTCTATCACGATTCCACCGACATCTCCGACCCGTACCAGCGCATGGTGGCGTCGATGCGGCTGATTGCCAAGATGCCGACGATCGCGGCCATGGCCTACAAATACCACATCGGCCAGCCCTTTATTTACCCGAAGAATGAGCTGAATTTCGCCGCCAACTTCCTGCACATGTGCTTTGCCGTGCCGTGCGAGGAGTACAAGATCAACCCGGTGCTGGCGCGCGCCATGGAGCGCATCTTCATCCTGCACGCCGATCACGAGCAGAACGCCTCGACCTCGACCGTTCGTCTCGCCGGCTCTTCGGGTGCCAACCCGTTCGCCTGCATCGCCGCCGGCATCGCTTGCCTGTGGGGGCCGGCGCATGGCGGCGCCAATGAAGCGGCGCTCAACATGCTGGGCGAGATCGGCCATGTCGACCACATCCCGGAGTTCATCGCCCGCGCCAAGGACAAGAACGACCCGTTCCGGCTGATGGGCTTCGGCCACCGCGTCTACAAGAACTACGATCCGCGCGCCAAGATCATGCAGAAGACGGCGCACGAGGTTCTGGGCGAGCTCGGCATCAAGGACGATCCGCTGCTCGACATCGCCATGGAACTGGAAAAGATCGCGCTGACCGATCCCTATTTCATCGAGAAGAAGCTCTACCCGAACGTCGATTTCTATTCCGGCATCACGCTGAAGGCGCTGGGCTTCCCCACCACCATGTTCACCGTTCTGTTCGCGGTCGCCCGCACCGTCGGCTGGATCGCGCAGTGGAAAGAAATGATCGAGGATCCGCGCCAGAAGATCGGCCGCCCGCGGCAGCTCTATACCGGTGCGCCCGAGCGCGACTACGTGCCGATCGCCAAGCGGTGATGAGAGCGAGTAGGGAATAGCCAGTAGCGAATAGGGAGTTTTATATAGGCCGAGGCGGTGAGAACCGCCTTCTTCCTATTTGCTATTGGCTCTCTTGATATACCGCATCACCACCTGTGCGGCGATCTCGCCGGAGGGCATGTCGGTCGCCATGCGCCGCGTGATCTCGGCAAAGCCTTGCTTCTGCCAGGCGCGCATGCCGCTGTCGGCGAACAAGGCTTCCAATTGGCGGGCCAGATTGTTCGGCTTGACGTACTCATTGTAGAATTCCGGGATCAACGCTCGATCCGAGATCAGATTGGGCAGCAGTGCCGACCAGACAGAAACCAGATACGGCGCTACGACGCGCGCGACCGGGTCGAGCCGGTAGCAAGAAATCATAGGCACACCCGCCAGCGCCAGTTCCAGCGATACCGTCCCGGATGCGATGAGCGCGGCATCGGCCTTGCCGAAGGCCTGCCATTTGCGCTGCGGATCGACGATGATCTCGGGCTTTTCATCCCAACGGTTGACCGAGGCTTTGACCAGGTCGGCGACATGCGGAACCGTCGGCAGCAGCAGGCGCAGGCGATGCCCTCGCGCGCGCAGCATCGATACCGTCTCGCCGAACGGGTCGAGCAGGCGCCGCACCTCACCGCGCCGCGAACCGGGCAGGACAAGCAGCGTCTTCACGCGGTCCGCGGCAAGGTCGCGCGGCAGGTCCTGCGCCTTGGCCGCGGCGAGAACGCCCGCATCATGCGTCAAGCGATGCCCGACATAGGTGCCCTGCGGGCCGCCCAGCCGCTCGAGCTCCTTCACCTCGAATGGCAGGATGCAGAGGATATGGTCGACATAGGGCTTCATCGCCGCCGCCCTGCCCGGCCGCCACGCCCAGACGCTCGGGCAGACATAGTGGATGATCGGGATCGATGGATTGGCCGCCCGCACCTTCTTGGCGACGCGCAACGAAAAGTCCGGGCTGTCGATGGTGACGAGGCAGTCCGGCTTTTCGTCCGCAACGGTCTTGGCCAGTTGGCTGATCCGCCGCATCAGGCGCGGCAGGTCGCGCAGGATGGCGCTGAAACCCATCAGGGCGATCTCGCCTGCATCGAATGGCGAGACCAGCCCCAATGCCTGCAAATGGCGACCGCCGAGGCCGACGAGTTGCACTTCGCGCCCGGTAGCCTGCTTGAGCGAACGCACGATGTCGGCACCGAGCAGATCGCCGGACTCCTCGCCGGCCACGATCGCGATCTTCAATGCCCTGTCAGCCATTGTGTGGCTCCGTCGCGGCAGGCAGGCCAATGATGAACAGGCCGAGTGCGTTGGCGCGTGCGATGGTTTCCGGGCCTTCGAGAACCAGCGAACGTCCCGCCTCGACGGCAATGCCGGCAAGCCCGGCCGCATGCACGGCTTCGACCGTGCGTGGGCCGATGGACGGAAGATCCGCGCGCAGTTCCTGACCGGGCTTGGCACACTTGACCAGAACACCGCGGGTCTTGCCGGCAATACGGCCGTGGCCACGCAGCAGCTTCGCACGGTCGAGCAGTCCCGCTGTTCCCTCGATGCCTTCCAGTGCGATGGTACGGCCGCCGACCGCGATGGCCGCCTGGCCAATATCCAACGCCCCTATGGCCTTTGCCGCGGCAAGGCCAGCCTCGATGTCGCGCCAGTCGGATTTCCTTGGCGCGGCTTTCGTCAGGACGCCTTCGGCGGCGACAAGGTTCGGCACGATTTCGTGGGCGCCGACAACCTTTATCCCACGCGCTTCGAGGCCCCGCGCCAGGACCTTCAGCAGGCCATCGTCGCCACGCGCCAGCGCCGCGACAACAACCGGTATCACCGCGAGCAGGCTGAGACTTGGACGCAGCTGTGTCAGTCTTGGCCTGCGCTTGATCTCGCCTGCAAGCACCAGATGGGTGATACGGTGCCGCCGCAGCAATGGTATCAGCGAGCCGATACCTTCCAGGGCGAGGCTTTCATGCTCGTAATGGGAGAGCTCCGCGATGCGGTCGACCTCGCCTTCCATCAGGACGACGAAGGGCGGATAACCTTGTTCAGCCGAGCCGGCCGCGACCTCGACCGGCAGGCTGCCGCCGCCGGCGATGATGCCGACCCTGGAGCCTGGCGGGAGATCAAGACGCGCTGCCGCTGTCTCAGTCTTCGTCATCGACATCGTCGCCATCGCCGCCCTTGAGCGACGGCACAGCGTAGTGCCGCTTGCCGCGACTGGTGATGAAATCGATGATCTTCATGGCGGTCGGCGACGACGCGAACTCCGCCTTGGCGAATTCGATGTTCTCGCCGACGGTGCGGGAACGATCGAAGATCATCCTGTAGGCCTTGCGCAGCACATGGATTTCGGATCTCGGCAAGCCGGAGCGCTTCAGGCCGATGATGTTGAGTCCGCGCAGGCTGGCGCGGTTGCCGACCGCGATGGCATAGGGAATGACGTCGCCGACGACCGCCGAGCAGCCGCCCAGAAAGGCGTTGTCGCCGATGCGGACAAACTGATGCACGGCGGTCAGGCCGCCGATATAGACGTTGTTGCCGACCTCGCAATGGCCGCCCAATGTCGCGCCGTTGGCGAACGTCGCGTTGTTGCCGACGACGCAATCATGGGCGATGTGGGCGTAGGCAAGGAAATTGCCATTGTCGCCGACTGTCGTCTCGCCGCGGCTGGAATCGGTGCCGAGATGCATGGTCACGCCTTCGCGGATCGTGCAGTTGTTGCCGATGACCAGCGTGGTGCGGCCGCCCTTGTGCTTGGTGTTCTGCGGCGGCGCGCCCAATGTTGCCATTGGATAGACCTTGGTCAAGGCGCCGATTGACGTCGCGCCCATCACCGAGACATGACTGACCAGTTCGACGCCATCGCCGATCACCACATCGGCGCCGACGTGGCAGAACGGCCCGATGCGCACACCTTGGCCGATTTGGGCGCCTTCCTCCACAACGGAGGAAGCATGGATGGATGTCTTGATTTTCATAAGCATTATCGTCAGTCGCTGGTGACCATCATGGCTGAAATCTCGGCCTCGGCCGCCTTGGCGCCGTCGACCATGGCTTCACAAGCGAATTTGAGCAGGTTGCCGCGTTTCTTGATTTTCTTGACATGGATCTTCAACTGGTCGCCGGGGACGACCGGTTTGCGGAATTTAGCGTTGTCGATGGTCAGGAAATAGACCAGCGACGGCTTTTCAGTGCCCAGGCTGCGGATGCAGATGGCGCCGGCCGTCTGCGCCATCGCCTCGACGATGAGCACACCCGGCATGACCGGCTGCTCGGGGAAATGGCCCTGAAAATGCGGCTCGTTTATGGTCACGTTCTTGATGCCGATGGCGGACTCGTCGCCGTCGATCTCGACGATGCGATCGATCATCAGGAACGGATAGCGGTGCGGCAGGAGCTTCATCAGCCCCATGATGTCGACCGCTTCCAGCGTCGTCGACGCGATCATGTCAGCCATTGCCTCCCTCGCCCTGTTTGCGGGTCCTGGCGAGCTTGCGCAGCATGGCTATCTCCCGCATGGCTTCCGCCATCGGCTGTGCCGGATAACCGCCCCAGATCTCGCCTGCAGGGACATTGCTCATAAATCCACTTCTGGCGGCAAGCTTGGCCCCTGTCCCGATGGTCAGGTGATCCGCAAGCCCGACGCCGCCGCCCATGGTGACATTATCACCCACGACCACGGACCCAGAAATACCCGAAAGCCCGGCTATTATGCAATTGCGGCCGATGCGGACGTTATGGGCGATCTGCACGAGATTGTCGATCTTGGTGCCCTGGCCGATGATCGTGTCGGACATGGCGCCGCGATCGACGGTGGTGTTGGAGCCGATCTCGACATCGTCCTGAATGACGACGCGGCCGATCTGCGGCACGCGTTCGGGGCCCTTGGCGCCGCCGACGAAGCCAAAACCATCCTGGCCGATCCTGGCACCGCCATGGATGATGACGCGGTTGCCGATCAAGGCATACTGGATGCTGGCGCCCGGACCGACATAGCCGTCGCGGCCGATCTGGCAGGATTGTCCGATGACCGCATTGGGCGCGATGACGGTACCGCTGCCGATTGAAGCCCCCGGCCCGATGACCGCGCCGGCCTCGATGACGGCACCGGCTTCGACATGCGCGGTCGCATCGACATGAGCATGCGGCGAGACACCGGTTTCACTGGTCATCGGCCCAGGCGTCGCCGCCCTCGGAAACAACAGGCGTCCGACAAAGGCGAAGGCCTGTTGCGGGCGCGGATGAACCAGAACGGCAACGCCCGCCGGCGCCTTGCCGGCAAATTCCGCCGGGCACAGGACCGCGGCCGCCCGCAGCGACGGCATCAGCGCGGAATTGCGCTTGCCGTCGACAAAGACGAGCGCATTCTCGCCGCCCTCGCTGGCCGGCGCGAGCGCCTCGATCGAAATATCGGAGTGGCCGGAATCGACAAGCACCGAGCCGGTCAGATTCGCGACTTCGCCCGCCGTATACCGGCGTGATGGCGCGAAGAACACCGGATCGGTCATTCCAGAAGCTATATCCAGCTAGGTCGGACATTTCTCCCGGACCTGAAAGACCCGGGAGCATCGTTGGCCGCCGATCAGAAGCGGGTCGATATGCCGAAGTTGAATTCCTGCACGTCGTCGGACGCTTCCTTCTTGACCGGGATCGCATAGTCGATACGGATCGGACCGAACGGCGATGCCCACATCAGGCCGACACCGACCGAAGCACGCAGTTTCATGTCAGTCGAGGTCTGAGTAGCGATGCTCTCGCTGATCTTGCTGCCGTAGAGCGTTGCGGCATCAGCGAACACAGCGCCGCGCAAACCAAAGCTTTCCGGAATGACCGGCATCGGGAACTGGGCTTCCGCCGAGGCATTGAAATACGTCGTGCCGCCGAGATGGTCACCCGTAAGACTATCCGCCGGGCCAATACCACCGTACTCAAAACCGCGGATCATGCGGTCGGTGCTCTGGAATTGGTCGAAGATGCGCAAACCACCATCGCCGCCGTACCCCTCGACATGACCTGCGCCAGCCGAGACGAGACCAACCAGATCGAATTGCTCCGAGAGCGTCTGATAGATGCTGCCGCGACCAGTAACCTTCACATACTTGGCATCGCCGCCGACGCCGGCAAATTCGGCCGTCGTGGTGGCGTAGATACCTTCATGCGGGTTCTTCATATCGTCGATGGTGTTGTAGACCAGCCCCAGGCTGATCGACGATTTGATCCAGGGGCTTTCATCGATACCCTGGAGGATCGCCTTGGAAATATCGCAGGTGCCATCAGGCTCTGCATCACTGGTGGGACCGCAATCGTCGTCCAACTTATATTTCTCTTGCGAAATATTGTACGCCAGCTGGGTCGAAATGCTATCGGTGATCGGCAAGCCGAACCGTATCGTAGCGCCCGTGGTGTCGCTGTCGTAGTTGTTACTATATTCCCTGGTCTGTTTGAAGATGTCGAAGCCAGCGGCAATGCGCCGTCCGAGGAAATAGGGTTCGGTGAAGGACAGGCTGTAGTCGCGCGAATTCTTGCCGCCGCCGGCCGAGAGCTTGATGAACTGGCCACGGCCGAGGAAGTTGCGCTCGGTGATCGATCCTTCGACGGACGGGCCGGCCGTGTCCCCGCCGGTCGAATAACCGGCGCCGACCGAGAATTCACCGGTCGACTTTTCGACGACGTCGACCACCAGCACGACCTGGTCGGGCTGCGAGCCCGGCACTGTCGAGATGTCGACTTTTTCAAAGTAATTGAGAGCTTCCAGGCGCTTCTTCGCGCGCTGGATGAGCACTTGGTTGAAGGCGTCACCTTCGCTGACATCGAACTCGCGACGAATGACATAGTCACGCGTGCGGTCGTTGCCGCGGATCTCGATGCGCTCGATATAGGCCTTGGTGCCCTGGTCGATCGTGTAGACCACCGAGATGGTGTGGTTCTCGAAATTGCGGTCGCCGCGCGGCGTCACCTGCGCGAAGGCGTAGCCGGAGCCGGCCACCTTCTCGGTCAGCGCGATGATGGAATCCTCGACGTCCTTGGCGTTGTAGACGTCGCCCTTGCGGGTCTCGACCACCGATTCCAGCGATTTGCTGTCGACTTCAGGGATCGTGCTTTCGACGCTGACGTCACCGAATGTGTAGCGGTCGCCTTCCTGGACGGTGATGGTGACCGTGTACTTGTTCGTCGCACTGTCGAGTTCGCCGACAGCGGATACGACCTGGAAATCGGCGTAACCATGATTGTAATAGAAGCGGCGCAGCAGCTCCTGGTCGGCGCGCAGCTTGTCGTCGTCATAGACGTCGTCGCGCAGGACGAAGGAAAGCCAGGATGAACGCTTGGTGTTGATGACATCCGACAGGCGGCGGCTCGAATAGGCGCTGTTGCCGACGAAATTAATCGCCGCGATCTGCGTACGGTCGCCTTCGGTAATGTTGAAGACCACGTTCACGCGGTTGTCGCCAAGCTGCATGACCTGCGTGGTCACGGTCACATCGTCGCGACCAATGCGTTTGTAGGCAGCCTTGATCGATTCGACATCGGCATCGAGCGTTGCCTGCGAGAAAGTCCCGCGCGGCTTCAGCTGCACCGCCGCAGCAAGCGCATTGTCCTTGAGCTTCTTGTTGTTCTGGAACAGCACCTGGTTGACGACCTGGTACTCGGCAACCTTGACCACCAGCGTCGAGCCGACCTGGTTGATCTGCACATCCGAGAACAGGCCGGTGCCGAACAGCGCCTTGACCGCACTGTCGATATCGGAACTGGAGAAGGCCTTGCCCGGCTTGATGGTGATGTAATTGCGGATGGTCTCGGCGTCGATACGCTGGTTGCCGCTGACTTCGACTCTACTGACGACAGCGGCTTCGGCCGCCGATGTGGCAACGAACTGCACTGCGAGCGCGCCTGGCACGACAAGAGCCGCGGACAGGGTCACCGCGGAAGCGGCGCTCAGAAACTTGGATGCTGCCTTCATCGGGCTTAATAACCTTTTCTCGTAGTCCCCACGGCGAGAAAACCGGACGTGCGGTAATTTCCCCTACCGTATTAACCGGATTTTCCCTACACGCAAGGCTTCTGGTTAATTTGTATTTACTTAACCCTGCGGCGTGGCTTTCGCGTCACTCATATCCCCGTGCATGGTAAACGGCGTCTCAACATCGTCCATGCGGAGGCCGAATTTCTTCATGATTTCAGCATCCAAACAGATCGTTCCAGAAAACGAAACCCATGAAGCACAGCACCAGAAGCAACCCGGCCCGATAGGCCATTTCCATCATCCGTTCCGACACGGGACGGCGAATGACGGCCTCCACCCCGTAGAACAACAGATGGCCGCCGTCGAGGGGGGGAATCGGCAAAAGGTTGAGAAACCCGATGCCAACCGACAGCAGTGCAACCAGTTGCACGAGCCATTCGAATCCCAGTTTCGCCGCCTTGCCGGCCATGTCGGCGATCTTCACCGGGCCACCCAGCTGACATTTGTCCTCGCGCCCGACGACAAAGCGCTGCAGGAACTGGCCGGTGCGCTGGATGACGTGTCCGGTTTCCTCGACCGCCGCCGCAACCGCCCCGACCGGCGTGTACGTTATGAGACGCGGCTGGCCGAGTTCCTTGTTGTTGACGACACCGATCACGGCGACCTTGACCTTGTTGCCGAGCGCGTCTTCCTGTTCCATCAGCCGCGGCGCCGCGGTCACCGTGACCTCCTTGCCGTCGCGCAGCATGACGAAGGTGATGACGTCGTCGGCGCGGCCCGAGACCAGGCGCTGGACGTCGCCAAAGGTTTCGACCTTGTTGCCGTCGACGCTGACGAATCGGTCACCGGGCAGGATGCCGGCCTTCGCCGCCGGGCTGTCGGCCGTCACCTCGGCCACCATCGGCTCCGCGACATAACGGCCATAGGCGGTGAACAGCACGGCAAAGACGGCGATCGCCAGCAGGAAATTGAACAGCGGCCCGGCCACCACGGTTGCCGCGCGCTTCCAGATCGGCTGCGTGTGAAAGGCGACCTTGCGCTCCTCCTCCGTCAGCGTTCCGAGTTCTTCCGACGTGGGCTGGCTCGATGTGGCGTTCATGTCGCCGACGAATTTGACATAGCCGCCAAGCGGGATCGCGCACAGTTTCCAGCGCGTGCCGTGGCTGTCGTTGAAGCCGAAGAGTTCGGGACCGAAGCCGATCGAGAAGGCCTTGACGCCGATCCCGCACCAGCGCCCGACAAGGTAATGGCCCATTTCATGGACGAACACGACCACGGTCAGCACGAAGAGGAATGGCACCAGCGTGCCGAGGACAAAGCCTTCTGTGCTGAGAAGCGCGTGAAGAATCTCGTTCAAGACAAACCCTCAAATTCTGCCACGGCGCGGATTGCGCCGTGACTGTGACACCAATCCGGGCGAATCCAAGGCGCGCCGCGCATTGGGCCTGAAATGACACCGCTCAAACGGGAAACAAACCCTGCGCCGGATGATCGGCGGTCGCCGAAATCCAGCCAATGACGTATAGGGCGAAAGCCGCCGCGACAAGCCCGTCGACACGATCCATGACGCCGCCATGGCCCGGGATCAGCGCACCCGAATCCTTGCGGTCGTGGCGGCGTTTGACCCAGGATTCAAACAGGTCGCCGCCCTGTGAGACAATCGAAAGCACCAGCGCCACCAGGCTGAGCAATGGCAGATTGCCGACACCGGCAGCGGCGGCGAGGATCAGCCCCGCGACGACGCCGCCAACAGCGCCACCGAGCGCGCCGCTGCGCGTCTTGCCAGGCGAGATCGCCGGCGCCAGCTTCGGGCCCCCAACCGCACGGCCAACGAAATAGGCAAAGATATCGGTGGCCCACACGACGGCGAACAGAAACAGGATGGCGACCAGGCCTGAACGATCGCCGTCGCGCAGCAAGGCGAGCGACAAGCCTGAAACCGCGGCATAGGCAAGGCCGCTCGCATCCCATTGTCCGGCCTTGCGAACCGATGCGGCAATCGCCGTTACGGCAACCATGACCATCACAAGCGGCAACAGCCAGGAGGCGGCGAGGCCGCCAATCAAGGCGCCAATGAAGACAACCAGCAGCGTTTCCGGCAGTAAACCCAGACCCGTGGCCCCGGTCGGGCGTGACATGCGGGTCCATTCGTAGAAGATCACCCCGGCCATCGCGGCGCACAGCAAGCGGAACGGCAGACCGCCGAGCCAGGTCAAGCCAAGGGTGATAGTGGCAAGCACGATCGCCGAAATGACGCGCAGCCGGAGATTGCTCATCCCGCGGCCGGTCGCGAAGCGACATCCTGGGGCCCAAGTCCGCCGTAACGGCGTTCGCGGCCGGCAAATTCGCGCAAGGCCTCGGCAAGGTGCTCGCGACTGAAGTCGGGCCAGTAGCAAGGCAGGAAGACGAGCTCGCTATAGGCGGCCTGCCACAGGAGGAAGTTAGACAGCCGGAGTTCGCCGCTGGTGCGGATGACCAGTTCCGGGTCGGGAATGCCATGCGTGTCGAGAGCGCCGGCAAAGCTTTCGGCTGATATCGCCTCGCTGTCGAGTTCGCCACGCGCCACGGCTGATGCAAGCTTGCGCGCCGTGCGCACGATCTCGTCGCGTCCGCCATAGTTGAAGGCGATCACCAGCGTCAGCGATTCATTGCCGGCGGTCAGCGATTCGGCCTCGTCGAGCAGCCCCCTGATGTCGGGCTGCAACCCTGCCCTGTCGCCGATGATTTTGACCCGCACGCCACTCTGGTGCAATTCGGCCAGATCACGGCGGATGAACATTTTCAGGAGACCCATCAGGTCACTGACCTCGGACTTCGGCCGCGACCAGTTCTCCGACGAGAAAGCGTAGACGGTCAGGTAGGAGATACCGAGCCCGGGTGCTGCGCGCACCGTCTTGCGCAGCGCCTCGACGCCGGCACGATGGCCAGCAAGACGAGGCATGCCGCGCGCCTTGGCCCAGCGTCCATTTCCGTCCATGATGATCGCGACATGCGCGGGCGTTGCCATGTTCTCGCTTTCGGGTCGGCCTATGGCCAAGACCCTAAACCTGCATGATTTCAGCTTCCTTATCGGAAAGCAGGTGGTCGATGGTGCTGATCGTCTCGTCGGTAAGTTTCTGGACCTGGTCGGAGCGCTTGCGCTGATCGTCCTCGCTGATGTCGCCGTCCTTCTCCGCCTTCTTCAGGAAGTCCATGCCGTCGCGGCGCACATGGCGCGCGGCGACCCGGGCATTCTCGGCGTAGGTGTGAGAAATCTTGACCAGTTCCTTGCGGCGCTGTTCGTTGAGCTCGGGCAGTGGAATCCTGAGGTTGGTGCCGTCGACGATCGGGTTGAAACCCAGATTGGATTCGCGGATCGCGCGGGCGACCGCGCCGACCATCGACTTGTCCCAGACCGATACCGAGATCATGCGCGGCTCCGGCACCGAGACGTTGGCGACCTGGTTGATCGGCATGGTGGTGCCATAGGCCTGCACCTGGATCGCATCGAGCAGGTTGCTGGAGGCCCGGCCGGTCCGCAGCGAGGCCAGATCATGCTTGAACGCGGCGATCGCCCCATCCATGCGCCGCTTGAGATCGTCGTACTCACCACTCATCTTTATCTCCTCGACCCCGTCTGACGCGGGTTCATTGCTTCGCGGCCGTTCGAATCCGGTTGTCGAAACCGGCTTCCCCTTTCGGGTCGGGCCCCCGATCAATCGTCCGCGACGACCGTGCAGCGGCCGCCGCCCCTCAGAATATCGCCGAAACCACCTTTTTCGTGGATCGAATAGACGATTATCGGAATGTTGTTTTCTCGCGCAAGTGCAATCGCTGCCGTATCCATGATGGAAAGGCCGCGTTTTATGACTTCGCCATGGCTGATGCGCTCGAAGCGCGTCGCATTCGGGTCTTTCTTTGGGTCCGCAGAGTAGACGCCGTCGACCTGAGTGCCCTTGAACAGCGCGTCGGCGCCGATTTCAGCCGCGCGAAGCGCGGCGGCCGAATCAGTGGTGAAGAACGGATTGCCCGTGCCGCCAGCAAAGATCACCACCTTGCCCTGGTTCATGTAGGCGGTCGCCTGGCGCTGCGAAAAGCTCTCGCAAAGTTCGGGCATGGCGATCGCCGAAAGCACCACGGCGTCGACGCCGATCTTGTTCAACGACGTGCGCAGGGCCAGCGAATTGATCACCGTGGCAAGCATGCCCATGTGGTCGCCGGTGACACGGTCGCCGCCCTTGGAGGCAACGGCCACGCCGCGAAAGATGTTGCCGCCGCCGATGACGACACCGACCTCGATGCCCAGTGCACGCGCCTCGGCGATGTCGCCGGCGATGCGATCGACGACCGAAACGTCGATGCCGAAATGCTGTTCGCCCATCAATGCTTCGCCCGACGCTTTCAGCAAGACACGTCGGTAGAGGGGCTTCACCGTCATCTGGTCCTCGTCATTTGCATGTGATGCGTTCCGGGTGGCAACCCTCGCGCAGGCGCCGCCCCGAAACAATGGCGTTCCGATACACGAAGGGGGCCGCGGTTTCACGCCCCCCCCGCCCCGGCAATCGCTTGCCTTTTGTCAACTCACGCCGGCAAACGCGCCTTCCATGAGCAGGTTCGGGAAGTACCCCGCCGGCTTGTCGCCGACCGCCTGACCCCCGGTGAGGCCACCCTGGATTTCCGGACCGAAGAACGAGTACGGGAACGGCGTGACCGGCTGGCTGACCGCGTCGAGCCTTGCCAGGAGTTCCTGGGGAATCTCGAAATCGAGCGCGCCGAGATTATCCTTGAGCTGATCGAGACTCGTCGCCCCGATAATCACCGATGCGACACCGGGCCGTGTCGCCGCCCAGTTCAAGGCGACCTGCGCCATTCCGCGGCCAAGCTCGCCGGCAACAGTCTCCAGTTCGGCAACGATTGCCCAGTTGCGGTCGGTGAATTTCTGGAAACCGGGATTGGTCGAACCGCGCATCGTCTCCAGTCGCCCGCCCGCCTTGCTGATTGCATCTGAACGATATTTGCCGCTCAGCAGGCCGCTGGCCAGCGGGCTCCAGACCATGATGCCGACGCCGTAGCGCGTGCCGAACGGCACGAACTCATGCTCGATATTGCGCTCGGCCAGCGAATATTCGAGCTGCAGCGCCGAAACCGGCTCGTAGCCGCGCTGTTCGGCGACGGACTGCGCACGGCTGGCGTACCAGGCGGGGACGTCGGAGAGACCGACATGGCGGATCTTTCCGGCGCGCACCAGATCGTCCAGCGTCCGCATCACCTCTTCCGGCGACGTCAGCCTGTCCCACGCATGCAGGATGTAGAGGTCGATATAATCGGTGCCGAGTCGTTTCAGCGAGCCCTCGACGGCGCGGATGATGTTCTTGCGGCCATTGCCGCCGGCATTCGGATTGCCCTGCTCCAGATTCATGCTGAACTTGGTGCTGATCACGGCCTTGTCGCGCAGGCCGCGTTCGGCAATGAACTCGCCAAGCCAGGTCTCGGAGGTGCCGCCGGTATAGGCGTCGGCCGTGTCGAAGAAATTGCCGCCCGCCTCGACATAGGCATCGACCAGGGCGCGCGCCGTCTCCTTGTCGGCGCCCCAGCCCCACTCGGTGCCGAAGGTCATGGTGCCGAGTGCAAGCCGGGTGACGCGCAGCCCGCTGCTGCCAAGGGTGTAGTAGGACATGGTCATGATATCGTTCCGATCCTGTTCCAATATTCAATGCCGGTCCTGTCCGGGGGTCGTCTTGACCCACGGGTTGCCGCGCTCATGCGTCATGCGGAATGTGAAGCCGTCCACTCTCCAGTCGGCTCCCGTACGGGTCAGTTGGTGTTCGTAGGTGCCCCAGACTTCCCAGAGCGGGTCGCCATTGCCTTCCATGCGGTTCCAGGCATAGCCGTTGGACAAGACGGTCGCGGCGCCGGCGTCGATGGTGACCTGGTGGTTGGTGCGCAGATGCAGGCTGGTCTTGCTGCCCCTGAGATTCGCGGCCCAGGTTGCGATCAGGTCGTCCGAAGCGATGGTGGCCGGAGGCTGCCCGCTCAAGCTGCTGAAGTCGACGGTGACGCGGTCGGCGAAGTAACTGCGGGCGAGCCGCCAATCCTGGGCGTCGACGGCGCGATCGATGGCATCGGCGATGCGGATGACGGCGCGCTCATCGGCGAGCGTCACTTCGCGGGACGGTTCGGCTCCGCCGGCATCGACTGGCGCTAGCGCCATACCGGCCGCGAGGGTGGCATATCTCAATGCATTCATGTCTCTTCTCCTTTTGCGTCGGCCCGCCGCCGATCTGTTGGCGGCAATGTGGGCCAGCGCGCCGGCATCGATAAGATTGCATTATTCGCATGGACTGTGCGATATCATGCATGAATGGATCGCAATCTACTTGGCCACCTTCCTGTCATCGTCGCCGTGGCGCGGCGCGGCGGCTTTGCGCCCGCGGCGGCAGAGCTTGGCATGAGCCCTTCAGCGGTCAGCCATGCGGTCAGGCTCGTGGAGGAGCGTATCGGCCAGCCGCTATTCGCCCGCACGACGCGCAGCGTGTCGTTGACCGAGGCCGGTCAGGCGCTTGTCGCGACGGCGGAGCCGGCGCTGCAGGACATCGCGGAGCGGATGGAGCGCATTCGGGGCATCAAGGGTCGCCCGGCCGGACTGCTCAGGATCAATGTTTCGCACGTAGCCGTCCCGATGGCGGTGACCCCTGTCGTGACGGCCATGGCGGAGCGCTATCCGGATGTGACAGTGGAAATCTTTGCCAACGAAGGGTTGGTCGATATCGTCGGCGAAGGCTTTGACGCCGGCATCAGACTTGGCGAAATGATCGCGCAGGACATGATCGCGATCCGGATGACGCCACCCTTCCAGGTGATCATCGTCGCTTCGCCAGCCTATATCGGCCGGCGTGGCCGTCCGCGCCGCCTGGCCGACCTCGCCGCCCACAATTGCATCGGCTACCGGCTGGTGCGATCCGGCGCGATCTATCGTTGGGATTTGACGGAGGACGGCAAGGACGTGGCCGTGGAAACGCGCGGCACCGCCGTCGTCACTGATTCCCTTGCCGCGATCGACCTGGCGCTGTCTGGGATGGGACTGGCCTATGTGTTCGAGCCGCTGGTGCGCGCCGACCTTGCCGCTGGCCGACTCGTCCAGGTGCTGCCGCGGTCGGCAATCGAGGAGCCAGGCCTGTTTCTCTATTTTCCGCGTCGGGCGGCAATGGCGCCGAAGCTGCGCGCCTTTGTCGACGTCGCACAAGAAATCGGCCGGACACCCTCGCGAGCGCCCGGCCGAGTTGCCTGAGCCGAAAAGCCGGTTGGCGGCTTACTTCTTGACCGCGGCCGCGACTTCCGCCGCGAAATCGGTCTCTTCCTTCTCGATGCCCTCGCCCAGCGCAAAGCGCAGGTAAGCCGTGATCTTGGCCGGGGCGCCGATGTCCTTCTCGGCATCCTTCAGCGCCTTCTCGACGGTGATGTCGGGATTGAGCACGAAGGCCTGCTTCAGCAGCACGACCTCCTCGTAGAACTTGCGCAGACGGCCTTCGACCATCTTCTCGATGATCGCTTCCGGCTTGCCGGACTGACGCGCCTGGTCGGAGAAGATCGCCTTCTCGCGTTCGACCGCGGCCGGATCGATCTGCTCCGCGGTCAGCGCCATCGGATTGGTGGCCGCGACATGCATGGCGACCTGACGAGCGAAGGCATTGGCCGCATGCTCGTTGCCCGTGGTCTCGATGGCGACCAGAACGCCGAGCTTGCCGAGCCCATCGGCAACCGCGTTGTGGACGTAGGTGGCGACTGCGCCATGCGGAACGGTCAGCTTGGCCGAGCGGCGGAAGCCCATGTTCTCGCCAATGGTGCCGACAGCGTCCTTGATGGTGTCGGCAACCGACTTGTCCGAACCTGGATACTTCGCGGCGGCCACGGCCTCTGTCGTGCCATAGGCCAGAGCAACCTTGGCTACATTGGCGACGATCTCCTGGAACGCGGCATTGCGGGCAACGAAGTCGGTCTCGGAATTGACTTCTACGACGGCCGCTTCGCGAACGCCGGAATCAACGCCGATCAGGCCCTCCGCCGCGGTACGACCGGCCTTCTTGTCGGCCTTGGAAATACCCTTCTTACGCAGCCAGTCGACGGCCTCTTCCATGTTGCCGTTGGTCTCGGTCAACGCCGCCTTGCAATCCATCATGCCCGCGCCGGTCAAGTCGCGGAGTTCTTTGACCTGTGCAGCCGAAATGCTCATTGTCGCCTCTTTGTCTAGAATGCACCGACGCACCATCGGTATTCGATGGTGCGTCTGTTTAGCGTGCCAAAATATGAGAAAGACGAAGGCCGCAACCGGCCTTCGCTTATCAAGCTTGAGGGGCTTCCGACGCCGGAGCCGGGGCCGGATCTAGCGCCGGTTCGATCGGGGCTTCGACCGAAGCACCGATGTCGACGCCGAGCGCGCCCTGCTGACGGGCGATGCCGTCGATCGCAGCCTTGGCGATCAGGTCGCAATAGAGCTGGATAGCGCGGGCCGCGTCGTCATTGCCGGGGATCGGGAAGTCGATCTTGTCAGGATCGCAGTTCGAATCGATGATGGCGACGACCGGGATGCCGAGACGCTTGGCCTCGAGGATGGCAATCGCTTCCTTGTTGGTGTCGATCACGAACATAAGGTCGGGCGTCGAGCCCATGTCCTTGATGCCGCCCAGCGCCTTGTCGAGCTTCTCGCGCTCGCGGTCGAGGTTGAGGCGCTCCTTCTTGGTCAGGCCCTGGGCCTCGCCGGCCAGCATCTCGTCTAGCTTGCGCAGGCGCTGGATCGAATTCGAGATCGTCTTCCAGTTGGTCAGCATGCCGCCGAGCCAACGCGAGTTGACATAGTACTGGGCCGAGCGCTGTGCCGCGTCGGCGACGATGTCGGACGCCTGGCGCTTGGTGCCGACGAACAGCACGCGGCCGCCCTTGGCGACAGTGTCGGAAACCTGCTTCAGCGCCTGGTGCAGCAAAGGCACCGTCTGCGAGAGGTCGATGATGTGGATGTTGTTGCGGGCGCCGTAGATGTAAGGCGCCATTTTCGGGTTCCAGCGGTGGGTCTGGTGGCCGAAGTGAATGCCAGCTTCCAAAAGCTGGCGCATGCTGAAATCAGGCAGTGCCATTCAAAGTTCCTTTCCGGTTAGCCTCCACGGACACAGGCATTTTCGGACTTTGTCCTCGAACGCCACCGGAGGTTTCAGCCGGATTTCTCCCGGGCAGACACCAAAGTCCGTGTGTGGAATGAGCGCGCATATAGAGGGGATGCGCGACAAACGCAAGCGCGGCGGGATCTGTGGTCGGCGTGCGACGATCCGCGCCCTGCCGTCAGCGCTTTATCTTCCCGTTCGGGACCCGCACCCGCCGGAAGACCGCGACGATCTCCTCACGGCTGCATTCGATGGCGCCGAGCCGCACCGCACGGTCGCGCTCGAAGCCGGTTATGTCATAATGCGGCGCCGATGTCTTGGGCGGCCCCTGGTAGGATGAACGCTTGATCGCCAGCTTTGCAGCGAAGCGATGCAGTTCATCGGTGTCGTCGGCCAACAGATGGCACCAGCGATGGCCAGCCCAATTCCAGATCGCTGCGTCGACATAGACTGCCATGAAGCTTGCTGTCTGCCTTCCATCCTGCACGACAGTCGGCCACATGGCCCGTCCGTCCGTCAGTGACGATAGAATGGATTCGGATAGAAAATGAAGCTGCCTTTGGCCTCAACCTCAGCCACCGTGCCGGTGATGGTTTGCTGCATACGACGGTGCAGCTCGGCAACCGCATCGTCGATCGAGCCCGCATACTCATGCAGGCCCAGTGCCTCCGGCACCCGGATGTGGGCGCAACGCGGCCCGGCCGGCTGCGGAATGAACCGGTTGATCGTGTCACGCAGTCCGCCCCGGCAATAGTCGTTGCGGATCCGCTTCAGATGTTCGGCGATCTCCTCCTGGGTGATGCGCGGGTTGGCCGAGGCCCAGGATCCAACGCGTTGCAGCCTCTGAATCGTATCGGCGAGTGCGCGGACATGCTTTTGCCCTTCGGCGTCGCCGGTGTTCTCGCGCTGCCAGCGGCGCGCCCGACGCAGAAGCTCGGCGGTGTCGGTGCTGGCAGTGTCGGCTGAGATGCTCTCGCCGAGTCGGCGGCCGAGCTCGGTGACCAACGCTTTCCGGCGCTCGGCATATGTCGCGCCTTCGTCGGATCGCACGCCGCAGGCGGCCTCATCGCGGGTCAGCAGCGTCGAATAGACATGGTGGATGCGCTGCGGCAGTGTGTCGGTCGCCTGGCGTTCTATTTTCAGGCTTTTCTCGACATAGGCGCATTCCTTCGCCAGCGCCGCTTCGACATTCCCGGTGAAGGCAAGCTTCCAGATAACCGGGGCGATCCAGACCTTGAAATGCGGATCCGTGGCCCGGCCGCGCCGGAGAGCCTCGAGCCCCATCTCGACGGCACCCGGCAGCAACGGCGCAACGACATCGGCGTGCCAGCCGACGCCGCCTTCGGGATGCAGCAGCACGCCATGGCCCTTCAAGGCCCAGGCGACGGAGTGTTCCTTAGCTGCCCCGCTGTTGCCCGGAATCTGGGCGATCAGATTGTTGGCCAGCCAGAATTTCTGCATCATTCTGCCAAGACCGTTGACGACGCCGTTCGTCGCCCACGACGCAGCGAGTGGGCTGACCTGCGACACGATCTCCTTGTCGATCATCCAGTCGGTGAAGAACTCGGGATGATTGGGCGTGATGAAGGTCGCCTTCCCCGCTCCGCAACTGGCTTTCAGCCGCTCGAGGTCGGCATCCGGCAGGTCGATATGGCGGACATTGGAGACGCCGCGCAAACCGGCTAGGCGGTTGAACGGCAACAGATCGCGAAATCCGGGAATGCCGCGCAGCATGACGATCCGATTGACGGATGTCATGGCCCTGATCAGTACCGGGTTAGGTCTCGGCGCAACGAAGACATCGATCTTGCTCAAGCTGCTCCCCCCATTGCGCCTGGACGCTGGGGACGAGGTTGAGAGACGATTGCGGCACGTTCAAGTCGTTAGCCACGAACACGGCGTGTCGTGGTTAATCGACTGGCCACATGAACCCTATTTGGCCGGGCAGGCTTTCGTCTGGTCGAACAGCGACAGATTGACCAGCTTGCCGGTCATCGAGAAGTCGCCATAGTCCATGGTGAGGTCGCGGGTGATGCCGTTCTCATGCAGTTTGAAGCTGATGCGGTATTCCGGCACCTCTTCGCCTGTCTTGCCGGTGTCGTCGAAATAGGCGATGTCGACCGGCCAGTATTTATCGGTGGCGAGCTTCGCCAGTGCCGGAGCCTCCGGATCGGCCTTGTCGGCATCGGTTTTCTTGCCGACGACAACGGTGGTGGTCATCACCTTGTTGGCATCTTCGGATCCGTCGAACAGATTGGTTTCGTAGAAATTTTCGCCTTTTTCGGCCTTGCCGATCAGTTCGACCAGATGCTGGGTCGGGAATTGGGTGCTCGCCAGTTCGACGCTGTTCTTTTCCGGCTTGTCGATATCGACCTTCAGGCCCTTGGTCTCTTTCGTGGCGATGCCCTTGACCTCCTTGTCGAGGTTCTGGTCGACGAAGGACTTCGTCACGAACGAGAATGTCTTGCCTTCGGCATCCTCGAAAGTGGTCGTCTGCTGGTCGGTCAGCCTGGTGTTGTCGGCGGTCACGATCTGGGTAACGAAGCGGAATTTCACCGTATAACCTTCACAGGCAGAGCCGATGAACTCATAGACCATGCGGCCGGATATGCCTGTGATGCCGGACTGATCGGAAGCCTTTTTCAAGGTGAGGTCATAGACGGCGCGGTGGGCTTGCAGCGCCGGCGCGGCCAAGGCTGGGCCGATCGAGAAGACTCCCGACAGCAGAACGGCATGGAATGCAAGGCGCGCTGCGCGCATGAGGTACTCCGATCATCGCGGCTGATGGCAAGCCGCAGGGAAAGATGGTCCAGCTTAAAAAAAGTCATGGCGGAAGCGAGGCAAAAATAGCAATTTCGGCCCGGCCGGCGCGGCGTCACCAAGCAATAGGGAAATACCATGAGTGAAACAATCGAAAAGCGGCTAAGCGATCTGGGCGTGACGCTTCCTGTCGCCGCCGCGCCCGCCGCCAACTACGTGCCCTATTGCAGGACCAGCAATTTGCTGTTCACCGCCGGGCAATTGCCGCTCAAGGACGGCAAGCTCCAGGCGAGCGGGCTGCTTGGCCGAGACGTCGACACGGCAGGCGGCAAGGACGCGGCAAAGTACTGCGCGATCAACATCCTGGCGCAGGCCAAGGCAGCGCTCGGCGACCTCGAGAAGATCCGCCGGCTGGTGAAGATCACCGTTTTTGTTGCCTCGACGCCTGAGTTTGTCGAGCAGCATCTGGTTGCCAACGGCGCCTCCGATTTCCTGGTCGCGGCCCTGGGCGAGCGCGGCAAGCATGCACGCTCCGCCGTTGGCACAGCCTGCCTGCCGCTTAATGCCGCAGTGGAAATCGAAGCCATCTTCGAAGTCGAATGAGCCAGAGGACAGATATGACCGACCTATCCTGGCTGACCGCCCGGCCCGTCGCCCATCGCGGCTTTCACGACATGAACAAGACGCGCTGGGAAAATACACTTTCCGCCTTCGCGGCGGCGGCCGAGCGCGGCTATGCCATCGAATGCGACGTGCACCTGTCGTCGGACCGCGTTCCCATCATCATCCATGATGGCGATCTCAAGCGCCTGACCGGCCAGGACGGCTTCGTCTGGCAGCGCACCGCGGCGGAACTGGCGGCGCTCAAGATCGGTGGCACGACGGATCATGTGCCGACGCTGCAGGAAGCGCTCGACCTGATCGATGGCCGCGTGCCGCTGGTCGTCGAACTGAAGGGCGTGCCAGGCTATGACGAAGGCTTGGTGGCAAGCGTCGGCAAGATGCTCAAGCGGTACAAGGGCAAAGCCGCGATCATGTCGTTCGACCACTGGCTGATCCGCGATTTCCCGAAGGACGCGCCGGGTATCCCAGGGGGACTCACCGCCTATGGCAACGACGTCAAGTTGATCGAAGCGCATTTCGCCATGCTTGCGCATGAGATCGTCTTCACCTCCTATGCCGCCGGCGACCTGCCGAACCGGTTCGTCAGCTTTGTGCGTGAAAAGCTGAAAATGCCTGTCATCACCTGGACCGTGCATGACCAGCCGGCTGTCGACCTGACCTTCAGATACGCCGACCAGATGACATTCGAAGGTTTCGAACCCGATCTGGTCAAAGTCGCCTGAGTGCCTGAAACGTGACTTGTACCGAGCCGGACGGAGTTTAAATAAGCCTCATGGATCAAGGCGACGAGGGCTATGGCCAAACAGCAAACGCGGACTATTCGATCCGCGTCGCCGCAGGCATCGGCGCTTTCACCTGCGATGAATGGAACAGCCTCGGCGGGACCATGCGCGGCGACGCAGAAAACGGCTACAACCCACTCGTTTCATTTGCTTTCCTGAGCGCGCTTGAAGAGTCCGGCTGCGCCGTGCGGCGCACCGGCTGGCAGGGCCACCATCTCAGGCTGGAGGATGGGCAAGGCAGATTGCTCGGCGCGGTTCCCTGCTATCTCAAGTCGCACAGCCAGGGCGAATATGTGTTCGATCATGGCTGGTCGGATGCCTTCGAGCGGGCCGGCGGCCGCTACTATCCCAAACTGCAAAGTGCCGTGCCGTTCACGCCGGTCACCGGTCCTCGCCTGCTGGTCACCAGGGGCGAGGACATCGGCACCGTGAAGGCCGGGCTGGCGGCGGGCCTGAAAGTGGTGACGCAGAAACTCGGTGTCTCTTCCGCGCATGTCACCTTCGCGCAAGAGAGCGACGTGGAGGTGCTGGAAGCGGCGGGTTTCCTGCACCGCACCGACCAGCAATTCCATTTCTTCAACGAAGGCTTTTCAACCTATGACGACTTCCTCGCCACCCTTGCCTCGCGCAAGCGAAAGGCTATGAAGAAGGAACGGCGCGAGGCGCTTGCCGATGACATTTCGATCGACCGGCTGACCGGCAGGGATATCACCGAAAAGGCCTGGGACGATTTTTATGCCTTCTACATGGACACCGGCAGTCGCAAATGGGGCCGGCCCTATCTCAATCGCCGGTTCTTTTCGCTGATCGGCGAGCGCATGGCCGACGACATCCTGCTGGTGATGGCCAAACGCAACGGGCGCTACATTGCCGGCGCCATCAATTTCATCGGCTCCGACGCCCTCTATGGCCGCAACTGGGGCTGTATCGAGGACCATCCCTTCCTGCATTTCGAGGTCTGCTACCATCAGGCGATCGACTTCGCCATCGAGCGCAAGCTGAAAGTGGTCGAGGCAGGCGCGCAAGGCGAGCATAAGCTGGCGCGCGGCTACCGGCCGGTGACCATGCATTCCGCGCACTACATCGCCCATCCCGGCCTGCGAAACGCCGTTGCCGACTATCTCAAGCGCGAACGCCATGAGGTGGAGCGGATGAGCGAATACCTGGAAGAACACACCCCGTTCCGCAAGGATCTGGAGGAGTAGCGACCGCCTGCCCTGAGGGGCAGGTTCGACGATCGTCTTGCCGACTTTCGACCGCTTCGCTACACGAAAGTCACAATCCGGAGCATTCGCCATGGCTGAAACCGCCTATGACACCGACAACATCTTCGCGAAGATCCTGCGCGGCGAAATTCCCTCGCACCGCGTCTACGAGGACGATGCGTTCATAGCCTTCATGGATGTGATGCCGCAGGGGCCGGGCCATACGCTCGTGGTGCCGAGGGCGCCGTCGCGCAACTTGCTCGACGCCGATCCGTCAATTTTCGGCCCGCTTTTCGCGGTCGTTCAGAAAATTGCGCTGGCGGTGAAAAAGGCCTTCGGCGCCGACGGCGTCACCGTCATGCAGTTCAATGAGCCGGCCTCGGGGCAGACCGTCTATCATCTCCATGTGCATGTCATCCCGCGCTTCGACGGCATCCCGCTGAAGCCACACACGGGCGGGATGGAGAAGCCGGAGGTGTTAGTCGAAAACGCCGGAAAGATACGGGCGGCGCTGCAAGGCTGACGCCGCAATCACCGACAAACTGGAAACGGTTTTAGTCGGCCGAGGGCTGAGCCGGTTGCTCGATCGCACTCGGCCGAGCGATGCCTTGAGCGCGGCGTATAATGCTGGCACGAGGTCCTCAAGGTCCGGGCGCTCGCCGCCAGGCCACAATCCCTATCCCAGGCCGATAGCGTGCCGGCGTGGCCTGCTCGTAAACGTCGACGCCGAGATTGATCCAGACGCCGTCGAAGGTCTCCTGAATAGCCCTGGCGACGCTTGATTTTTCGATCGCGGCGCACCGTTCAGGATGATGATCCGCCCGGCCATGCGTCCTCCCGCTCCAATGAAAAAAGCCCCGTTTCCGGGGCTTTTTCGACTTTCATCAAGGTCAGTTCTTTCTGGGCAGTTGCGGCACGAGGCTGCGCTTGCCGCCGTCCTTGCCCTTGGCTTCGGGCTTCTGCGCCACCAGCTTCTTGGCCGCGGGCTTTTTCGCCACGGCCTTTCTTGGCTTTGGCGCTTCTTCCGGCTCTTCCTTCTTCGGCTTCACCGGCGCCTCATCGGCGAGCGATTCGAGCTTCAGACCGGTTTCGCCGGTTTCCTTCTTCTCGACGGTGACGCGCACCGTGCCGCCCTTCTTGAGCTTGCCGAACAGCACCTCGTCGGCCAGCGGCTTCTTGATGTGCTCCTGGATCACCCGGCCGAGCGGCCGCGCTCCCATGCGCTCGTCATAGCCCTTGTCGGCGAGCCAGGCGATCGCATCCGGCGACAGGTCGAAGGTGACGCCACGCTCGGAAAGCTGGGCCTCGAGTTGCATGACGAACTTCTGCACCACCTGATGGATAACCGGCACCGGCAGCGAGCCGAACGGGATGATCGCATCGAGACGATTGCGGAACTCCGGCGTGAACAGCCGGTTGATCGCCTCGACATCGTCGCCTTCGCGCTTGGTCGAGCCGAAGCCGATCGCCGCGCGCTGCGCATCCGACGCACCCGCATTGGTGGTCATGATCAGGATCACATTGCGGAAGTCGATCTGCTTGCCGTTGTGGTCCGTCAGCTTGCCGTGGTCCATCACCTGCAACAGGATGTTGAACAGGTCCGGATGCGCCTTCTCGACTTCGTCCAGCAACAGCACGCAGTGCGGATGCTGGTCAACGCCGTCGGTCAAAAGGCCGCCTTGGTCGAAGCCGACATAGCCGGGAGGCGCGCCGATCAGCCGCGATACGGTGTGGCGTTCCATGTACTCCGACATGTCGAAGCGGATCAGCTCGACGCCGAGCGATGCGGCCAACTGCTTGGCCACTTCGGTCTTGCCGACGCCGGTCGGACCGGAGAACAGGTAGGAGCCGATCGGCTTTTCCGGTTCGCGCAGGCCGGCACGCGCCAGCTTGATGGCGGAGGTCAGCGCGGTGATCGCGGTGTCCTGACCATAGACGACACGCTTCAGCTCGATATCGAGGCCCTGCAGCACCTTCTCGTCATCGGCCGAAACCGTCTTCGGCGGAATGCGGGCCATGGTGGCGATCGTGGCTTCGATCTCCTTGATACCGATGGTCTTCTTGCGCTTGGCTTCCGGCACCAGCATTTGCGAGGCGCCGGTCTCGTCGATCACGTCGATCGCCTTGTCCGGCAGCTTGCGGTCGTTGATGTAGCGCGCCGACAGCTCCACCGAAGCCTTGATCGCCTCGTTGGTGAACCTCACCTTGTGGAACTCCTCATAATAGGGCTTGAGACCCTTCATGATCTCGATGGCGTCCTCGATGGTAGGCTCGTTGACGTCGATCTTCTGGAAGCGCCGCACCAGAGCGCGGTCCTTCTCGAAGAACTGGCGGAATTCCTTGTAGGTGGTCGAGCCGATGCAGCGGATCGCGCCCGACGACAAGGCCGGCTTCAACAGGTTGGATGCGTCCATGGCGCCGCCTGATGTGGCCCCTGCCCCGATCACCGTGTGGATCTCGTCGATGAACAGCACGGCACCTGGATAGTCCTCGAGTTCCTTGACGACCTGCTTCAGCCGTTCCTCGAAATCGCCGCGATAGCGCGTGCCGGCGAGCAGCGTGCCCATGTCGAGCGCGAAGATGGTGGCATTGTGCAGCACTTCGGGAACGTCGCCCTCGACGATGCGCTTGGCCAGGCCTTCGGCGATCGCCGTCTTGCCGACGCCGGGATCACCGACATAGAGCGGGTTGTTCTTGGAGCGGCGGCACAGCACCTGGATCGTGCGGTTGATCTCGGACTCGCGGCCGATCAGCGGGTCGATCTTGCCGGCCTTGGCCTTGTTGTTGAGGTTGACGCAATAAGCGGTCAGCGCGTCCTGCTGCTGCTTCTTCTTGCCGCCTTCCTCCTGCGGTTCGGCGCCGTTCTGGCCGCCCTGCTCGTCATCGGCGCCGCGCGGCGAGCGCGTCTCCGACGCGCCCGGACGCTTGGCAATGCCGTGCGAGATGTAGTTGACCGCGTCGTAGCGGGTCATCTGCTGTTCCTGCAGGAAATAGGCGGCATGGCTCTCGCGCTCGGCGAAGATGGCGACGAGCACGTTGGCGCCCGACACTTCCTCGCGGCCCGACGACTGCACATGGATCACGGCGCGCTGGATGACGCGCTGGAAGCCGGCAGTCGGCTTGGAGTCTTCGTCGTAGCCGGTGACGAGGTTGTCGAGTTCGGTGTCGATATAGGTGAGAACCGTGTGCTTCAGTTCATCGAGATCGACATTGCAGGCGCGCATGACGGCGGCCGCCTCGGTGTCGTCGATGAGCGCGAGCAGCAAATGTTCAAGGGTTGCGTATTCATGGTGCCGCTCATTGGCGAGCGTCAGCGCCTGGTGAAGCGCCTTTTCCAGGCCTTGGGAGAAAGCCGGCATGTTACCTCACTTCTTCTCCATCACGCATTGCAGCGGATGCTGATTCTGTCGGGCGAAATCCATGACCTGGGACACTTTGGTCTCGGCCACCTCGAATGTATAGACCCCGCACTCGCCCACTCCATGATTGTGAACATGAAGCATGATGCGTGTGGCGGCTTCGCGGTCCTTCTGGAAAAAACGCTCCAGCACGTGAACCACGAACTCCATGGGCGTGTAGTCGTCGTTGAGGATGAGGACCCGGTAGAGGCTGGGCTTCTTGGTTTTGGTTTTGGTGCGCGTGATGACGGCCGTCCCGCGGCCGGCCTCATTGCCGTCGCCGCCGCCGTTTTGCATCCGCACCACGCGTCTCGTGGCAGTCAAACCGATCGTCACGTATTCCTGCCTCTTTCGAATCCCCATGCGAGTTCGACATGTAGGTGTTCGATGGACGATTTTAAGCCCTTCTGTTTAGCTGACAATATGGCTAGGTGACCAAACTTGGACGATTTTCGCAATCGTGAAGGGGCGAGAGGCCCTCGATCGGGCATTGACATGAAAAAAACCCGGCCGCGTTTCCGCGGCCGGGCTTTGTCCCTGCCCCCAAAGGGCAGGATCTCCATATTGTCAGTCGAAATTACTTCGCCTTGGCAACGATCGATTCGAACGGCTTGTAGGCTTCCTTGGCGAGCTCGGCATAGAGATCGCCAATCTTGGTGGCCTCGGCGACGAACGCCTCGTAGGACTGCTTGGCGTAATCCGACTGGATCTCGATCGCCTTTTCCAGCGACTTGGCCGACAACAGCTTCTCCACGGTGGCGCTGCCGGACTCAAAACTCTTCTTGGTGTATTCGCCAGCTTCGGTGGCGATCGCCTGGGCGCCTTTGGAGAGCGACGCGAAGCTCTTCAAGCCGGTGTCGGCAAACTCTTTGCCGTATTTGCTGAAGTCCTCATAGGTCTGGGTCATTTCACGATTCCCTTGACGGTTGAGGCGTCCTTCTTTGGGGCGCCCTTGTGCAATGCACCTTAATATATTGTGCGCCGCACAAAAGTCAATATTTCAGGCGTGCGGGGCCAGGGCAATCGGGTGAGTTAACGCGTGACAAGGGGTTTAGGAGCTGAATCTGTCGAGAGCATCTGATTCTTTGAAGGATGCTTTGGATGGACGATGTGGCTTGCGATGCCGGTGCGTTGGCGGAAACGGTTGTTTTTCTGGGTCATTTCAAGGATCTGC